>JBBSCN010000007.1:0-37332 GCA_038250265.1 Cytophagales bacterium
AAATTTTACTTACCGTAAATGCTATTCAAAATTCCGGCTAAACGAACGCCCGCTTGAAGTAAACGGTGTCGAACTGAATCTAAATTTTTGTACGGATATTTAAAGCTCAGGTTGCCATCGCCCACTACATATATTTGCTTGCGATAACTCATGGATTCATTCGCCCAATCGCGAACGGAGCTCTTTTGCCAAGCAGACACGGTAAGTTTATCCGGCTCGCCCAACGCATCGGCCAATTCGGTATAGCTGAGCTTTGTATCGTCAATCATGCCGCTATCCCAAACGCTGTGCAAATTGGTTTCGCTACGAAACCATTTTACTTTCACACTATTTCCACCTCGGTCATCGCAGCAGCCAACGTGCAGCGGCTGGTGAATATCGCCAATTAAGTGCACCAACATTTTGATGTGGGCAATTTGCTTTTGCTTATCTAAGTTTCCTGCTTTCAATTCTTTCACCAATCGTTCGATCGTCATGATCACATCTCCGTTCGGGTTCTTGGGCGATTCGTCATACGTCTTTCCGGTTTCTATGGTCACCCAATGCCAGTCGGCTGTATAGTTGTAAGTAGAGTCTGATCGTATTTCGTCCATCCAAGTACTGACGATTGCCAATGACTCTTGCCCCAATAGTTGCTTCATTTTTTTCTTCGCTTTCGCGGAAAGATGACGCTCGGCAATCAAGCCGGTGGCCCGGTGACCGGTAACTCCCCAACTAAGGCACGACAATGTAATGCCAAAAGAGAAAACAACGAGAAGAACAATCTTTTTCATAAGGATAGATTTGCAGCAATATGACAATTTTCATCCAAAAGTTCGTTTCCAAACCGCTATTTTAAAGCGTAACTTTGATTACTGAATTATGGAAAAGACAATCAAACTATCGGCTATCCTAGTTGCCAATCAGTTGGACATGAAGGGGCTTAAGGCCTTTTTAGAAATCAAGGCGGCATCCGAATCTTCCACAGAATTATTGTATAGTTTCGGCAACGATTGCTACCAATATTATTTTAACTACGGTGTCATCGTCTTCTCGGGCCACTCAGAGGAAGAGATCAAGATAGCCGTTAAGGCCATTCAACCTTACTTAAAAGACCCTAATAATAATTGGTTGCGCGATGATCATGAGATCAGCGTTCAGCCCGGGGACATGGAATTTGAATTTGATCAGTTGATTGTTGATCATTTGGATGTTAAAGTAATTCGCATTGCCATGTTCAATTTGGCGCAATCAGTAGCGCTTGATTATTATCACAACGTAACGGAAAATCTACTGACGGAAATCAAAGGCTTCACGCGAGATTTAGAACGCACCGGAAAGCTCAGCATCAGTAGGCGAGCGATGATCAAATTTATCGGCAAAGCGCTAAACACTCAAAACGACATTGCCGATAATATCTATATTTTCGATGCACCCGAACAAGTGTGGGACGATGAATATTTGGATAAGCTGCACAAAGGACTGATGAAACATTTTGACCTCCGCGTTCGCTTCAGCGAAATCGAGTATACGTTGCGTATCATCGAAGATAACCTGAGTGTGTTTAGAGAAATATCCAACCAACGCGAGAGTAGCATATTGGAATGGATCATCATTGTATTGATCTTGGTTGAAGTTTTTGATTTACTGATCACCAAGCTTTTTAAGTATGTCTGATCGCAAGGCACCGTTCCTCAACTTTGACATAAAAGCACAACCGGATGATATTACATGTGGCCCCACCTGCCTACATTCGATCTATCAATATTACCATGACGAAATTCAGCTTAAACAAGTTGTTAGTGAAGTAACGAGTTTAAAAAGCGGAGGCACGCTGGCAGTGATGCTAGGCAACCACGCACTGCAACGAGGCTACCAAGCAAAAATTTATACGTATAATTTGAATGTTTTTGATCCTTCCTGGTTCGCTTTGCCTCAAACAAAAATGATTAGTAACCTGAAGAAACAAATGCGGTATAAATTCAGAAACAAAAAATTACAGGTGGCCTCTAGGGCATATATCAAATTTTTGGAAGCCGGGGGGATTATTCAACAAACTGAATTGGACGAACACTTGCTCAAAAAATATTTAAAACAATCAACACCCATACTTACCGGACTAAGTGCCACCTACCTTTACGGGACACAAAGGGAAATTCCGGCCACTAATAAATATGACAGCATAAAAGGAGAACCCGTAGGGCATTTTGTGATCATCAATGGATACGAAGAGGCTACAAATATTGTTTACATGGCCGATCCGATGAATCCCAATCCGTTAAAAAGTCAATATTATAGCGTCACTTTTGATCGGTTAATCAACAGCATTATGTTAGGAATAGTGACCTATGACGCAAATTTGTTGGTGATCGAACCCAAGTCGATTTGAAAATTAATTGATTTGAAAATGCCGCCTAGTAAAAGTTTCATTCTCCCAAAAGGATTTGAAAACAGCACCTCAATATTTGTTGAAAGGAGACTATTTTCAAATCTACTAGTACTTACATCAACGAATTTTCAAATCAACGAATTTCCAAATTAAATTATGCCCAAACTCATCGTAGTTGAAAAGCCTGAAGCCTGGAAATTTAACCTTGAAGATGTAGACGTTATCACGCCCGAAAAATATATTTCTGAACCAGCTTACCAGTCGGTAAAAAATCTAAAAGTCATTAACCTCTGCAAATCCTACCAATACCAAAGCGAAGGCTATTATGTTTCACTCTTGGCGGAAGCAAGAGGGCATAAGGTTTTGCCCGGTGTATCCACCATCCAAGATTTGCGCTTCCCTTCCATTTTACGAGATGATTCTCAAGATTTTAACGAGCTCATTCAAACCACTTTTAAAAACGAACCTTACGATCGCATTGAATTCAATATCTATTTTGGAAACGCTCAATCCGAAAACCTAAGTAAACTTGCCCAACAATTGTTTCAATTGGTGCAAGCGCCATCCGTCCGCGCGTCCTTCTCAAAAAAGAACAAATGGGTACTACACAATATAAAACCAATTAGTATCAATGAGGTGCCTGATAACGACAAGCCACGCTTGGCTCAGGCATTGGAAAAATACTTGCATCGCAAGCGGGATTACAAACCCGACAAAAAGAAGTACGATTTAGCTATTTTAGTTAACCCTGACGATCAGAATCCTCCCTCGGACGATCGCGCGCTGAAACGATTTTATAAGGCCGCATTAGAAGCCGGGTTCAATACTGAGTTCATTACCAAAAACGACTTTGACCAACTCATTCAATATGATGCGCTATTCATCCGAGAGACTACCAATGTAAACCATCACACATTTCGCTTTGCCAAAAAAGCAGAATCGTTGGGCTTGGTGGTCATAGACGATCCACAATCCATTTTAAAATGCACCAACAAGGTCTATTTGCACGAACTGTTGATTGCCCACAAGATTTTAGTTCCCAAATCATTCGTTATTACCGAAGATAATTGTGATTCTTTGAAAACGAAGATGAACTTTCCATTTATCTTGAAACAACCAGACGGTGCATTTAGCAAAGGTGTTTTCAAGATCGAATCATTGGAAGAATTTAAAAAAGTAAGAGAAAGCATGTTTGAAAAATCAGACCTGCTGATTGCACAAGAATTTTTGCCTACCCCGTTTGATTGGCGTGTAGGGATTATTGATGGGCAAGTGATTTACGTGTGCAAGTACTTTATGGCGAGCAAGCATTGGCAAATAATTAACTGGGATGCCAAGGAAAAGTCGCAGGAAGGCGAGGTGGAATGCGTTGCAATCGACCAGGCTCCATCGGGTTTGCTAAAGGCCGCGCTAAAGGCAACGTCTCTGATCGGCAATGGATTGTACGGAGTAGATATGAAAGAAATAGAAGACAAGTTCTACGTGATTGAAATCAACGACAATCCGAATATTGATGCAGGCATTGAGGATAAAATATTGAAGGATAAATTGTATGATACCATAATGGAAGTTTTCTTAAACAAAATAAAAGCCGACAAATGAACACACCCTCGCGCATTCATATCTTTCAAGGATACGGGATCGAACTGGAGTACATGTTGGTAGACAAAGATACGTTGGCCGTGAAACCGGTAACGGACGAAGTGTTGAAACATGAACTGGGGAAATACGGAAGTGAATTTGAAAACGGAATCGTTACCTGGTCAAACGAATTGGTACTGCATGTGATCGAGTTAAAATCAACCAAGCCCGAGTTAAACTTCAATGCGCTTGAAAATGGTTTTGCCGATGACATCAGACGCATTAATGCTATACTAGACAAATACAATGCGATGCTCATGCCTACGGCTGCACATCCATTTATGAATCCACTGACCGACACGAAACTTTGGCCGCACGATAGCAACGAAGTGTACGAGCTGTACGATAAAATTTTTGATTCAAAAGGTCATGGCTGGTCAAACTTGCAAAGCACACACTTGAACCTACCGTTTTATGATGATGAAGAGTTTGCCAAACTGCATGCTGCAATACGGTTAATATTGCCAATACTTCCTGCCCTGTGCGCCAGCTCCCCCATCTTAGATGGAAAACTGACAGGCATACTTGACACTCGGTTGACGTTTTACAAAACCAATCAAGCAAAAATTCCATCCATCACTGGCAAAGTAATCCCCGAAGCAATTTTCTCAAAGCGCAACTACCTCAATCAGATATACGAAAAAATTAAGTCCGACATCAGCGTGCACGATACTAACAAAATCCTGAATCCCATTTGGGTCAATTCGCGCGGAGCAATTCCACGATTCGATCGTGGTTCGATTGAAATCCGTGTAATGGATGTGCAAGAATGCCCTTCGGCTGATATGGCAATCATAGAACTGGTGATTGAAACATTGAAGGGATTGGTCAACGGAAAATTCATTGACCTAGAAGAGCAAATGAAATACAGAACAGAAGGACTCGTCCATATCTATGACAAGTGCATTGTGGAAGGACAAGAAACTCACATCGACTCCGCTGAATATTTGCGTGCCTTTCACATATCCGCCCCGTGTTCGGCCAAAGAAGTATGGCAAAAAATCATTGACCACCTCGCCTCGGGTAACTCGGCATTGGAAAAGTGGAAGCCCGAGTTGAATATCATTTTAAAAGAAGGCACTCTTTCTGATCGAATTATTAGGTCGTTGAATGGCGATCATTCAATCGATTCAATCAAAAAAACATATAAGCAGTTGAGTGGTTGCTTGGCGCAGAACAAAATGTTTGTCCCTTAAATCTGCCTTCTTTATTTTACAACCCCGTAATATCAAAATGGCATTTTGATATTACGGGGTTATTTATTTAGCTTTGCGGCATGATAAAAAGAAAGGTAGAAAAGCAATTGATGCAACTGATCAAGCACTTTCCTGCGGTATGCGTGTTGGGCCCAAGGCAAGTGGGTAAAACCACGTTGGTAAAACGGCTCGCCTCTACGGTGAAAAAACCGGTGCTCTATTTAGATTTAGAGCGGGATGCTGATCGGTTGAAATTGCAAGATGCCGACTCGTATCTGGCACAACACACCGATAAGTGCGTGATCATTGACGAAGTGCAATTCATGCCATCACTCTTTCAAGCGTTGCGCCCGTTGATTGATGATAAGCGCGTGGCCGGTCGGTTCATCTTGACCGGATCTGCTTCGCCCGAATTGATCAAAGGAGTTTCCGAATCATTGGCAGGAAGAATTGGTTATGTGGAGTTGTCGCCTTTTGCCTTGTTGGAAACGAGTACCAAACTATCGATGGAAAAGCACTGGTTTCGAGGAGGGTTTCCCTCTTCCTACTTAGCGCGGCAAAATGTGAGTTCTAGACAATGGCTTGACTTTTTTATCAAGTCATATTTAGAAAGAGACCTCAACTTGATCTACAATATCAATTTTTCAAAAGTGACCATGCAAAAAATGTGGACAATGATTGCACATTATCACGGCAATATTTTGCAAGCCGAAAATTTTGGTAGGGCATTGGGCATAACGGGGCCAACAGCCGCGAGGTATTTTGATTTTTTGGAAGGTGCATTTATCATCCATCGGTTGCCAGCGTATTCATACAACTCAAAGAAAAGATTGGTCAAGTCACCCAAGTTGTATTTGAGAGATTCCGGTGTGCTTCATCGGCTTTGTCATTTCGATGATGTAGAAGATCTAAAATCCAATGTGATTGTGGGCAACTCGTGGGAAGGATATGTGGTAGAACAAATCTACAACAGTAAGCCCGATTACCTCAGGCTCTACTACTACCGCACACACGATGGTGCCGAAACAGATGTAGTCATCGAAAAGGGAAACAAAGTAGTGGCTTGCATTGAAATAAAGTTCAGCAATGCCCCAGTACTTTCTAAAGGTTTTTATAATAGCCTGCAAGACTTAAAATGCAAAGCGGGTTTTGTGATTACGCCTTCTTCAGAGAATTATGTTAACGGGCAAGGGGTAAAAGTATGTTCTTTGTCTGACTTTTTAAAGAAGCACCTACCCGCCCTCTAAAATAAGTCCCCGTAATATTGAAATACAATTATGATATTACGGGGTCTGCTATTTGTTTGGTTAACGCGGATGGATCTCACCTAAAATTTCTCAATAACTCAATATCATAAAAGAGCCAGGCTTTGATTTCTCAAAGGTCATCTCTAAAAACCTTTGTTTTCTTCACCTCAACCCTTTCCCTTTCTCCAAAAGAGAAGGGTTAGCGGAGTTTTTAGGGATGCCCTTAAATTTTTAGGCATCAGAAATTTGATTCCCAGTATGAAAAAAGCTTAAATTAATGCTCAGAAGAAAAGTCTAATTTACCTTTCACGATAAACATTAACTTCCATACACCCACTCAATAAGTGTAACCGAAGCCAGATAAATCAAAATAATCGATACAATATTTAACAGGATTCCCGCCTTCATCATGTGCTTTACTTTCATGTGCCCACTGGAGAATATGATGGCATTCGGTGGGGTGGCTACCGGAGACATAAAAGCCATGCTCGCGCCAATGGTCACGGGCATAGCCAGCAGAATTGGGTTCACGCCTAAGTTAGCAGCAATACCAAACACCACCGGGATAAAAATCTGAACCAGCGCCACGTTGCTCATCAACTCAGTGATGAAGACCGAAGCGGTAATCAGTCCTACCAACAGCCATTGCGTAGAAGGGCTGTGCGTAGCAATCTTCGCTCCTACCGCCTGAATGATTCCAGCATTTGAAAGACCTTGCGCCAAACAAAGTCCGCCCCCAAAAAGTATTAAAATCCCCCATGCCATTTTTTCGGTATCACTCCAATGCAACAGAAATGTCATTTTCCGAATATCAACCGGAACAACGAACATCAACACGCCACCAGCCATGGCCACGTTGGTGTCGTTGAGCATGTCTTTCCCCAGCAATAGATTAATAGGCTGTTGAAAAATCCAAAGCAGACACGTGATGCCGAAAACGACCATCACTAATTTCTCTTCTTTGCGGATAGACCCCAGCTCCATTAATTTTATCTTGATCAGCTCATCCGACCCCTGAACATTTTTTATTCTGTTGGGAAAAAGAATTTTTGTAATAATCACATAAGCTGAAAAAAGAACCAGTACCATTAACGGTACGCCAATCAGCATCCATTTTCCAAAATCCAATTTTTGATGATAGAACTGATCGAGCAAGCCTGCAAGAACAACATTGGGTGGTGTGCCAATAATGGTGGCGATCCCGCCAATACTAGCGGCATAGCCCACCATCAACATAAGCCCTATTGCAAAGTTCCGCTCTCCCTTGGGCAATCGCTCATAGGAATGAGAAGGATCACTCTTTAGTAAATTGATTACAGAAACTGCAATGGGCAACATCATCATAGCTGTTGCTGTGTTGCTTATCCACATACTAAGAAAGGCAGTTGCCAACATAAAACCTGCAATTATTCCGTTGCCGGAAGTGCCTGTAATCTTAATTAGGCTCAATGCAATCCGTTCGTGCAAGCGATGTTTCTCCAGCGCCAGGGCCAACAAAAACCCTCCCATGAAAAGAAAAATAATCGGGTTCGCATAAGGCGCAGCCGATTCGCTCATTTTCATCACGCCCAAAAACGGAAAGAGAACCAGTGGCAGCAAGGCTGTAATAGCAATGGGTACAGCCTCGGTCATCCACCAAATAATAATCCAAGCGGCTACCGCAAATACTTTCCCTGCGTGTGGAGAAATAAAAGAAGAGTCGATAGAAAACAGCAAAATAAAAAAGCTAAGAGGGCCTGCGATGAAACCAATTTGTTTAGCTGTATTACTGTCCTCCTGCATGATGGGTAGTTTAGTAAATGACAATAATAAAAAAAAGCGAAGATGATCTTCGCTTTTTAGTTGATTTGATTTTTAAGTTACGACTGTCCCCCATCAGCCAGAGCCTTTGGGTTAGCGGGCCTCACGACAATTGCACGGCCATCCAGTTCGGTTTCATTCAACGCAGCAATAGCCTTACTGGCGTCTTCGTCATTGGCCATTTCCACAAAGCCGAAGCCTTTGGATCGACCCGTGTCACGGTCTTTAACAATTTTGGCGGAAGTTACTTGTCCGAATTTAGCAAAAACTGCTTCCAACTCCTCGCGCCTGGTTTTGAAATTTAAACGAGCTACAAAAATGTTCATAGTACTAAAGAGAAAGTTGTTACTAATAAGTTCTAGTTAATACCGATTGTTTTTTAACTCAATCGTATAACAAAATAGGAAATTATTTGGAACAAATTCAAGCGGGGATGCAATTCAAACGATTTGGCACTATTGACTCACCCCCCCACCTCACTTCGTTCGCCCCCTCTCTACTGCGTATAAGAAGGGGTGATTGATTTAAATTATTTACCCGCCAATCAACTTTACAAAACACAGTATCTATTTAAGCTGCGAGCATTCGAGGTGCCTATTTAAAATAATCATGGCTGAAACTAGTGAGCCATCAATTCCCGTGCGTTTTCTAAGGCCAATGCAGATGGGTTGGCACCAGCAATCATTTTGGCAATTTCGTCTACGCGCTCAATTTGTGTAAGCTCACGGATAAGGCTGATCGTTTTAGAGGCTTTGTTATCCTTATAAACAAAATAATGCGCATCGCCTTTGGCGGCAATTTGCGGTAGGTGGGTGATCGCTATCAATTGATGACGCTTCGCCATTTCCTTCATCATCTTTCCTAATTGAATAGCGATTTCGCCCGACACGCCACTATCGATTTCGTCCAAGATCAAAGTTGGCAGTGCTGTCTTTTCTGCCATTACATATTGAATGCTGAACATGAGCCGCGAAAACTCACCACCCGAAGCAACCTGCACCAATGGCCTCGGAGAAATTCCCTTGTTGGCACTGAATAGAATTTCGATACTATCGCTTCCAGAGGCGTTTGGCAAAACGACTGCATGATCTACTTTCAACTGCGCATCAGGAATACCTAACTCCTTCAACAGTTGAGTCAACTGTTTGCAAAGGGAGGTAAAAACTTTTTGTCTTGATTTACTTAACCCACTTGCCTTGCTCAACATCACTGTTTCCGTTTTTTCCGTATTGGCTTTCGCTAATCGGAGGGCGTCATCAGAATGGATAATCTTATCAAATTTTTCCCGTAATAATTCCTGCAAAGTAATCAATTGGCCAACCGTTTGCATCCGATGTTTTTGTAGCAACTGATAAATTGCACTAAGCCGGTCCTTTGTCTCTTGGGCGCGGTGTGGATCAACCTCCACATGCTCTTCTTCGCGCCCGATCTCGCTGGTCAAGTCATCCAGTTCTAATCGTAAACTCTCAAAGCGATCATAGAGTTTTGAATATTCTGGCGAATAGGAAGAAATCGAGTGAAGAAGGCCACGCACCGAGGCAAACGCGGCACGAACCGAAAATTCCGATTGATCTAATTGGGACAGAATTCCCGTCAACTGAACCTTTATTTCCTCCGCATGCTCCAACACTTTCAACTCGCTTTCCAATTTCTCTTGCTCTCCATCTTGCAAGTCAGCCTTCGTAAGTTCTTCCAGTTGAAATTGAATGAAGTCCGATTCTTCTTTCAGTTGATTTGATTCTGCCAACAGCTTTTCGTAATCCGATTTGGTGTTAGAAAATTCGCGCCAAGCCAATTGATATTCTTGTCGCTGTTTTGCATTTAGGGCATAGGCATCGATCAAGCCCAATTGGAAGTTTTTATTTCCCAGTTCAAGAGTTTCATGTTGCGAATGAATGTTCATAAGTCGGTCGCCTATTTTTCGCATCACATCCAATGTCACGGGCGTGTCATTGATGAAGGCGCGGCTTTTTCCGCCCGGGTTGATTTCCCTTCGAATCACTGTTTGATGATCGTAATCCAAATCAGCCGCCTCAAAAAGTGACTCAAGTTGATAGGCTGAAACGTCAAAGACGCCCTCTACCAAACATTTTTCGTTTTCGTCCCAAAGTGCTTTCGCATCGGCACGATTGCCGAGCAACAAGCCAATCGCCCCTAGCATAATGGATTTTCCGGCACCAGTTTCTCCCGTCACTACATTTAAATGCGTTGAAGGGCGAATCTCCAACTCGCGGATCAATGCATAATTTTTGATGGTGAGGCTAACGAGCATAGGGAAACAAAAATACTATTTGTAAGCCAAAAGCAGCACCTAAAGAGAAAGGAAATAAAACGCTACTGGCTAGTTGCCGATGATGGCTTTGTAAACGTCTCGCTTAGGATCCACCGTGGTAAGTATGTCGTAGGCCTCCCTGCGCACGTTCAAGTTTCCGTCCGAGAATATTTTTGACAGCTCAGCCGATTTGGTATCAAAAAAAGAAATCACCGCAATGGAGTTAGGGTAGATCGTCCAAATCCGTTTTATGTTTTTTAAAACTTCTAAAATCTTCTCCCTGCTTTGATCCGGATTTTTATCAAATGTGTCCAATGACAATCGGTGGTAGACGTAGGTATTTTTTCGAAGGTCCACCATCTGCGGGTTATTTAAATTTTCGACCAACGAATAGCGGCTACGGCTACTACCCAATGCAGCCCAACCTGGCCGACCGGAAGATTGCGCGTTCGTCATGGTAATTAGTGCTTTTTGTACAAACTGGCTGCCACCCAATTCGCCAAATGAATCATAATCCAATGCCAAAATAATGTAGGCATAATACGCCAGTATGGAAGTCAAATTGTTGATAAAGGAATTGTCATTGTATTCCAATGGTTGTGATTCGAGGTATTCGAATTCCCAATCGCGATCCGCAAAGTTGAGTAAAACCGTTTCGTAGTTGGAATTGTAGATCGGTCTTGCTATGGTTATTTGCGCGCTCGCTGCAAAATTTCCGATCGAGGGCATTTTACTGATGTTTAGAAAAATGCCGCAATTGATCCGTTCATGATTCTTGTACGAATCAATTGTCCATTTTCGGGTGTTCATGAACGTGGTGATGGCCCTTTCCAAATCTTTAAAAACCGCCCGGTCTGATGTCTGAATCTGATCGGCATTGATTGTCACCTTGCAATTGAGTTCCTGCCCATTGATTATTGGGGAAAAGAAGACACACAGGAAAAAAAGAAACCCGGGGCTTGCAGCCGTAAGACACCGGTGCCAAATTATTTTACTTATACATTTCATCTACAATAGCATTAACGATGTCTTTGGCAACTTCTGTCTTTGATTTCAAACTAAATTCTTGGGCAGCACCATTTTTGTTGAGAATGGCAATTTTATTGGTGTCGTGGCCAAAGCCAGCTCCCGGATCGTTTAATGAATTAAGTACAATTAAGTCAAAGTTTTTCGAAACAATTTTCTTTCGGGCGTTGGCCGTTTCATTTTCCGTTTCTAGGGCAAACCCCACGATGAGTTGACCATTTTTCTTTTTCTTGCCCAATTCAGCAGCGATGTCTTTGGTTTTCGTCAGCTCAACAACCATCTGATCATCAGCTTTTTTAATTTTTTGATCTGCTTTGTAAGTGGGTCTATAATCTGCCACGGCCGCTGAAAGCACCGTGATGTCGGCATCTTTGAATTTTGACTCACAGGCCTGATACATTTCTTCGGCAGAAACCACACGTGTCAATTTTATTCCCACTTGCTCAATTGTTAAGTGGGTAGGGCCAGCAATGAGTTCAACCTCTGCTCCTCGGGCGGCCAACTCTTGCGCGATTGCAAAGCCCATTTTTCCGCTCGAGTTGTTTCCGATGAATCGGACTGGGTCAATCAATTCATGGGTCGGACCAGCCGTAACAAGTGCTTTTTTTCCCACCAGTTTCCTAATTGTCGAAAAATAGTGATTTAACTGCTCCACAAGCTCTTCTGGCTCTGCCATACGGCCGTTGCCCACGAGACCACTTGCCAACTCTCCATAGGCTGGCTCGATCAGGTGATTGCCAAAGGAAATTAATTTTTCAAGATTGTTTTTGGTAGATGGATGTTCTAGCATATCCAAATCCATCGCGGGCGCCAAAAACACGGGGCACCTTGCGGAGAGATACACAGCGATGAGTAAATTATCGCACTGGCCAGTGGACATCTTTGCTAAGGTATTGGCGCTGGCGGGTGCAATCAATACTACATCGGCCCACAAGCCAAGTTCAACATGATTGTTCCATTGCCCTTGTTCGTCCTTCACAAAATCTGAAAGAACGGGGTTCTTAGAAAGTGTAGATAACGTAAGCGGGGTGATGAAATCTTTCGCGGACGAGGTCATGACCACTTTTACTTCTGCGCCTGCCTTCACCAACAAGCGGACTAGAACTGCCGACTTGTAAGCAGCAATACTGCCACTTACCCCGACAATAATTTTCTTGCCGCTAAGCATGGTCGTTAGACAGCTTTCTCTTCCTCTACTCCGGTTTCACGCATTCTGTGCCGAAGCTTCCCTTCCAAAAATTCTTCAATGGCGATCGAAGTTGGCTTGGGCATGCGCTCATAGAATTTAGATATTTCAATTTGCTCGCGGTTTTCAAACACCTCTTCCAAATTGTCTACGGTAGTAGCAAAGTCGGCCAATTTATTGTTCAATTCTTCTTTAATGTTGACAGCAATTTGGCGGGATCTCTTCGAAATCACGACTACTGATTCGTAAAGGTTTCCTGTTGGATTGTAAATTTTATCTACATCACGTGTGATAATGGATGGTTGTGTGGCCATGTTGTATTAGGATTTTTTAGTTTTTAATTTATTGAGTTGATCTAGGCTCTGGCTGTAATAGCGTTCGGCCTGTTTGATGAATCCACTTTGCGGATAATTGTCTATGAGTTCTTTGTAATAATCTACTGTCGCAGTGAATCTATCTTTTTGCTTGGCTAAGATGCTTTGCTCAGCAAGCTTAAACTGGGCTTCTATCTTTAAGTAAACAAGTTCTTCGATGTATTGAGAATCTGGGAAATTTTTTCTAAAGTTCTCGAATGAAACCACGGCCGCCTGATAATATTTTAATTTAAGGTAGAGGCGCGCATTTTCAAAAGCCTTCTTTTCCAACTTGCGTTGAGAGGCTGCAATCACTTCATTGGCCTTATCTGCAAATTTGCTGTCTGGGAATTGATTCACGTAGGTTTGCATTGCCCCCATTGCCTCAATGCTGCTTTTTTGATCCAAGTTGTCCGCTGGAGAAGATACATAAAGTGAATAGGCATACATGTAATACGCCTCTTCAGCCAGTTGACTTCTGCCATAGTTTTCAAAAAACGTCTTGAACTGATTGGACGCCAACAAGTAGGTCCGCTCATAGTATTGGCAATAGGCCAAGTAAAACTCCACTTTTTCCCCCTCTGGCAAACCCCTTACAATCGGCAAAATTTGCTCAAACAGGATGGCCGTTCGGTAATAATCCTTCTTTTCGTAATATTTTAAGCCCGCTTGGTACTTCAGTTTCCAATCATCGCTTTTCTCAATCTTGCGAAATTTGCTGCAGGATGCGCTAACAAGCATTACTAAAGCAATTGCTAAAGGAGCAGAAATCGGCACGAGGGCTTTAAGAGTATTGAAAATGCGAGAAATCAAGAATTGCGATTAAAAATAGCCTGCAAATATACGATACCCGTCCAAATTTTCAATTTTCTGTAGGATGCTTGAAAACGCAGAAAAGTGGCAATTATTTCCTAACAATCAGTTTTCGAGTCAGAATGCCGTTGTTGTTGAGATACACGGTATAAAAATAGACTCCCGATAGAAGATCTTCTGCCTGAATTTTTACCCTGTCTTCTGAAATTGGTAAATCATACTCACCCATCGGTTTCCCTAGAATATTGTGAAGTGTAATCTTGGCTTTTACAGACTCAGAATGCAGCTTGTAGTCGATATATGCATTTTCTTGTACAGGATTGGGGTAAACATCCTGAATGGTAATTTCCTTCGACTGGTAGATATACGACTTTGTTGCCTTTTCCTCTACCGCCAGATTGATGTAATGCTCAACCATTTCAGTTGGGCTTCCTTTCGGGAAAAATTCGAATTTCAGAGTCGTTTGCATGGGCTGCATGCCGCTCTCCAAGGTGTAAAACAAATCCTGCAACACTTCGCCCGGCCCTATCCTTTTGCTAAACTCAAGAATTGAGGCGTCCAAACAATTATTGCTAATGCAAAAATATCCTTTCTGAGTATCCGTCAAGTCCCCTTTCACCTTGCGAACCACATAAAAATGGGATTTATCAGAAATATTTTTGATTCGTATGGGAATACGCACTAGCTGATTAAGCGAAGTCTGATAAGCCTCTTGATTGTCCAATACTTCAAACCGCTGAGCCCATCCCTGCCAACTCAAAAATAGAAGGAAACAAATTACAACCGATTGTTTCGTGGAGTGCATACGATTTCACAAGAAAGGTAGGTAAAAAAAGCGAAAACTTTAGGGCATAAATTAAAATTATTGGTCTTTGATACAATTTAGGCCATTAAGAAATCGTTAAGTCGGTTTTTTCTTCTCCACCTGACTTTTAGTTGGCTTTTCCTTTTTGCGCCAAGCAAACCCTTTCAAGGTTCGATCCTCCTTTTTTAACTCATGAATGGGTATGAGTTGCGCATCGGGCTTAATGTAAAAACTCACATTATTGACCTGGCCCTTGACGAAATTGATGCGCATATTGCTGCATATCATTTTGTTCATTCCAATGGTAATCATCAGTTTCAAAAGTAAGGTGTCTGTTTTGATCAATTCTCTTTCTTCCAACAAATAATAAAGGCTTTCACCGTTTCCCTGAACAATCACATGGTCAATGCTGCGCTGATCGAAAAAGGCAGTCATCTTTCGCCCTTTGATCTGGTTGAAATTCCCGATCGAGTCTTGCGAAATCACAAAGGAATTAGCAATCATGTAGATTTTATCAATCTTTTTATTTTTCAGCAATATTCGAATGGAGTCGGCCGTCATTTGATTACCGTCAGTCCAAAGAATTGGATCTCGGTAAAGGAACAAGGTAGAATCTGCCGACACATAAGCCAGCGAATCAGCCGATCCCTGCATATTTTTCTTGAAGATTTTTACATGATGGTAAGCCAGCAGTCGCTTCTTTTTCGGGTTTTCATTTTCAACCGACACCAACGTATCTGCCGCCAGAAAAAGCGTGTCGCCATCATCATCAATTTTTGTGACGTAGGCGTTGCCATATACTTTTGAGATACCCTTTTTTTTATCGTAGAAACCGTCATCCCCATAAATGGTCAACTTTTCCTGTTTGGAAACCATCGACACGTTACCTTTAGAGGTATAGTATTTCTTAACATCGTCCAGAAAATTTTTGTCTCCCTTCATTGTGTAAGTAGGCGTTTCAAATTCCCCCCTTTCCAAAAGCGAAAGCTTCTGAAGGGTGTTGTAATTTCCGTTTTTATAAAGCGCTGTTTTGCCATCCTTACCTTTCACCAATGTGGTGTCCCTAAAATAAATCACCTTCGTTTTAGTATTGTATTGAAGCGTATCAGAGGTCATGGTGTAATCAGGACTTATGCCAACTACATCGGTCTTGAATGAGGCCAAATTGAACGGAATCTGATAGTAGCCTTTCCTGCTCGTCAGTATGTTGGTTGTATCCACCAACTTGCCCCCATTAAAATAGCGCGCTTCGTTTTTTATTCGGTAGTAGTCAAGGAAATCCGTGTAAAGCTTTGCACGACCCAGTTTTACAAATACAACATTTTTACGAAGCTTTGCCACCTTCGTATTTCCGTCATACGAAAGACCAAAGGCAGTAATATCCACAGAATCGCCCTCTGTAATATGAACACGGCCAAAGGCATCTAGTTGATTTTTGGATCGAAAAAAGTGAGCCGAATCGCAGTAGATGGTGGTCGTATTCTGCTCAAAAATTACACCTCCAACTAACCGGTCAAATCGCTCGCCATTACGCATGCTGCCGTAGGCGTTATCAGCCTTTATTAGTTTCACCTTCTTTTGGGCAACTACCGATGATCCTGCTGTTAATAGAAAGACCAAAAAAAAGAAAATTGATTTTGAAGCAAAATAAATCCGCAGTTTGTCCATCTCCTTTTACATTTGTGCGTGCTTCAACAATTTCAATCGCATGTTCAACAAAGGTGTAAAACTACCGATAAAATTCTGCTGGCCGTAAGTGGAGGGCTTGATTCGATGGTGATGCTGGATTTGTTCCGTCAGTCGGGATTTCAGATACAAGTTGCCCACTGCAATTTCCAATTGCGGGGAGCTGAATCTGACCAAGATGAAAATTTTCTGAAGGCAAAATGTGAAAAATCGAATATTCCCTTTCATTACATTCACTTTGATACCAACAATTATGCCACCGAACACGGCTTGTCTATCCAAATGGCAGCAAGGGAGTTACGGTACCATTGGTTCAAGCAACTTAAAGAAAGTGAAGAACTCAATTGGATTGCAACTGCCCATCACTTAAACGATTCTGTTGAAACCCTTTTGCTGAATCTTACCAAAGGAACAAGTTTAGATGGCTTGCTCGGCATCCCCGAAAGGAATAATGATGTCATTCGCCCGTTATTATTTGCCACTCGACAAGACATTGAAAACTACGCAGCCGAAAATTCTATTGCTTGGCGCGAAGACGAAAGCAACCAAACGAATGACTACCAACGAAACTTCATTCGCCATCAAGTTATCCCTAAACTGAAAGAACTAAATCCACGATTTGAGAATTCAATTGACAGAACCATCCAAAAGCTAAAAGGTTCGGCCGGTATCGTTTCCCTGGCTTTAGAAAACTGGAAAAAGTTATTTTTAAAAACGGAAAACGGAAAATTGCTTTTGGCCAAGGCTGGCTTTCAAAATTCATTTGGCGAAGGGTACACTACTTCTCTCCTATGGGAATTGCTGAAAGACTACGGTTTCCATTTCGATCAATGCCAGAATATCTTTCACGCGGTGGATGGACAACCCGGAAAACGTTTTTTATCTTCTACCCATGAGGTGATCATTGATCGGGAGAATCTGATCCTCTTTTTGCTACCCGTACATTTGATGGAGGTAAGTATCGAATCTGATCAAACCAAAGTTTCGCTGGGAAATCAAAAATTAAAATTTGAAAGTGCCGTTAACGATGGCCAAATCAATTCAGATAAAAGCGAAGCCATTTTAGACGAAAGTCTTGTTCATTTCCCCATTACCTGGCGCAAATGGAAAGTAGGCGATTACTTTTTCCCGTTGGGGATGAAGAACCGCAAGAAAATCAGCGACTTTCTAATTGACGAGAAAGTTTCAGTAGCGGATAAAGATTTGTTGACGGTTTTAGAAGCCAATGGCGAAGTCATTTGGGTGGTCGGTCATCGAATTGACGATCGGTTTAAAGTGACAGAGAGGACTGTCCAAATACTAAGGATTCAATTGACAGTTGACAATTAAATCGGTTGACAAGGTACTAGACCTTAACTTTTAGGTTGGCAATTGCTTTATTGTCAATTGTCAACTATTTCAATGCAAAATCTTTTCTTTTAAAGCTTCGAGTGATAACTTCGCAGTCTAATTAAACACGACTAAATACCTTTTTATGAAAATAACCGTAGTAGGTGCCGGCAATGTGGGCGCAACGTGTGCCGATGTATTGGCTTACAAAGAAATTGCAAACGAAATAGTTCTGGTCGATATCCGTGAAGGTTTTGCCGAAGGCAAAGCGTTGGACATCTGGCAAAAAGCCCCTATTGATTTATACGACAGCCGCACGATCGGCTCCACTAACGACTACACCAAAACGGCAGGATCGGAGGTGGTCGTTATCACGTCCGGACTTCCGCGTAAGCCAGGCATGACCCGCGATGATTTGATCGGTACGAATGCGGGAATCGTAAAATCGGTGACCGAGAACGTGGTCAAGCATTCTCCAAACGCCATTATCATTGTGGTATCTAATCCATTGGATGTGATGACCTATCAAGCCCACATTACTTCCAAACTTCCTCGTACCCGGGTGATGGGCATGGCCGGAATTTTGGATACGGCTCGTTACCGCGCTTTCTTGGCAGAGGCCTTAAATGTTTCTCCGAAAGATATTCAGGCCACGTTGTTGGGAGGCCATGGCGATACTATGGTGCCACTGCCACGTTACACTACAGTTGCCGGAATCCCAGTAACAGAATTGATTGCCAAAGATAAGTTGAACGCCATTATTGAGCGCACTAAAGTGGGTGGCGGTGAATTGGTAAAACTAATGGGCACCTCCGCTTGGTATGCACCCGGTTCGGCTGCGGCACAAATGGTGGAGGCAATTGTAAAAGATCAGCGCAGAGTGTTGCCAGTATGCATGCAATTAGACGGAGAATACGGAATCAAAAATTGTTATTTAGGTGTGCCGGTAATCTTGGGCAAGAACGGTATCGAGAAAGTAATTGAGCTTGACTTGAACAATGAAGAGAAAGCGTTGCTCGAAACAAGCCGACAGCATGTAACTGAAGTGATGGAGGTGTTAGCGAAGTTGGGGAAATAGAGGTGAGATTTTGGCCGTGAGATTTTTAAGTGCCTGCGGAAGTGGGCATTTTTTTAGTTAATTTTTTTATACGTATGTATTTTTTATATTTGTCGTACAAAAATAGAAATTATGGACGCCAAGATTACATTAAGCTTTGACGAAAGCATCATTAACAAAGCCAAGGGATTTGCTGAAACTCAAAATATTAGTCTTTCGAGGCTGACTGAATTTTTATATAGCCGGATAGTAAGTGGCCATTATAAAAGTTTGGAAGATCTGCCAGTAGCGGATTGGGTAACCAAAGTGGCCGAAGGCGAAGCCATTTATCAAACCAAAGCAAGAAATAGAAAACGATTAAAAGCCGAGTTTCTAAAATCTAGAAAATGAAAGTATTTCTAGATGCCAATATTTTAGTTTCGGTGCTGAACAAAGAATATCCATTATTCACTTACTCGGCTCGCATTTTGAGTCTGGTGGATAATCCAAAATTTGAAATCTATACGTCCCCTATTTGTCTTGCCATTGCTTTCTACTTTGCCGAAAAGAAAAGAGGGCAGAGAGAAGCTAAAAATAAAATTGTGTTGCTGGCATCCAAGTTAGGTATTGCAGATACCGACCGAAACGTTGTTTTAAAAGCCGCCCAAGATAAAATGGTGGGCGATTTCGAAGATGGGCTAGAATATTATGCAGCTATTAAAGCCGGATGCAAGTGGATCGTGACTGAAGACATAGATGATTTTCACTTTTCCAAAATACCCGTTTTATCCGCTCGACAATTCTTAGAAAAGCATGTTCTTTAAAGTCATTGTAACCATTGGTTTGGAACGCGTAGGGAATATGACCAAATTGATGTAAAGAAAATTAACTATGTTAAAGTCCGTAAAAAATAATAAGCAATACGATGTTGCTTTTGAGCGAATCTATGCATTGGTGCAAAAAAACTAAAAGTCAATTCATCTGATTCTGATGAGTTAGAAATCCTATCTGTTCTTGTCAAGTAATATGAGTTAATGCATTTTCCTATGCCAAAGCCAACTCCGCTTGAGTCCATTCGATTTAGATTATAACAAAAAGGTATGTCAGAACTTGAGCTATCTGAAATCTTAGGGCATTGATCACGAAAATCTGAAATTCTTCTAGGGAAGAGGAAATTGAGTTTAACGATGAGTAGGAAATTGAATGAAGTACTTCATATCCCTGCCGAAGTATTGATTCAAAGCTATTAACAATCGCATCAGAAGCGATGCAAAATACCTTTCAGGTTTTGCGAGCTAGGTAAAGAATCTCTCCCCTACTTACACCGTACTTGAAAGTTAGTTCCTCTGACATTTCAGTACTGAATTTCTCAGGAGCACAAACCAGACCAGCCCTCTCAATTCGTTGTGGATAATCTTTGCCAAACATCCTTACATGATCATCTTGACCAAAAGCTTTTTCGCGCTGGCGCGGATCAATGATGGATGAATCTTCAACAGTAACATCTGGAACGGGCGAGAAAAAGGGTACTTGCAAAATCGCCCAGCCACCAGGTTTAAGAACACGTTTGATTTCACTCATCGCTTTGATGTCGTCTTGCACGTGTTCTAATACATGGTTGCACAGTACCACGTCAAAATGATTTTCCCCGAAAGGGATTTGATGAATGTCCATTTTGACTTTCGCCAAGGGCGATTCGATATCCGCAGTAATGTAGGTATCGCCATGCTGCCTTTCAAACCGCTGCATAAAACACGGCTCGGGCGCTATGTGAAGCACGTTTAACTTCATTTGGAAGAAATTGGTTTCCTCCTGCAAATACAACCAAATCAACCGGTGCCGCTCTAAACTCAAACAATTTGGACAAAGGGCGTTTGGACGCGGATTGATTCTGCCATAGGGTAAAAACTGGTGGTAATGACTTTTACAGATAGGACACTCGACTTTGTTACCAGCAAAAAAAAATCCCAAGGCCTTCAACCCTACTCCACTAAAGAGCTGCAAATATCTACGAGGAATGTAGCGGATAACAACAGCGATCAATTTTTTCATCGTGCGCAAAGATAACTAGCAATTTAATGCCTCCAATAGTATCGAATTCATGCTGGTCAGTGTACAAAGTTTTACTTTCTTTGCACGTTAAATTTCAGAATCAAATGAAAAAATTTGTGATAGTAGGGATTTTGGTCGGATCGACTACCGTTTTATTTGCTCAATCAAAAAAAGAATTGCAAGCAGAAGTGGCTCAATTGAAAACCGTGACCCAAAATCTAAACAAAGAAATCGAAGAGTTAAAAAAGCCGTTGGTGGTTCAGCTTACGGATAAACATCAAAAAGCAAGTTATGGTTTGGGTGTGTTGGTAGCCTCCAATGTAAAGATGCAGGGGGGCGATTCATTGTCGTTGGAAACCATGATAGAAGCCATTAAAGATGTTTTCAAGGACAAACCACTTCTCATACCGCAGCAAGAATGCTCAAATATTGTTCAACAATACATGCAAGAAGCCTCAGCCGCAAAGTCAACAAAGCTACGTTCGGAAGGGCAAAAATTTCTTTCAGAGAATAAAAAGAAGGAAGGGGTAACTACAACTGCGAGCGGTTTGCAATACAAAGTGATTACGAAAGGGACAGGAAAAACTCCTGCACCAAATGACCAAGTAAGCGTTCATTATGTTGGCACATTGTTGGACGGAACAGAGTTTGACAGTTCGGTTAGGCGCGGCAGCCCAGCTACTTTTGGCGTCACCCAAGTTATCGGAGGCTGGACGGAAGCTCTGCAACTGATGAAAGAGGGAGACAAGTGGACCTTGTTTATACCCGATAATCTTGCCTATGGCGAGCGGGGTGCTGGGGGACAGATTGCGCCTTACTCTACACTGATTTTTGAAGTGGAATTGATTAAGGTGAATTGATTTTTTGATTTAAAAGGTAATGCGTTGGTTAGTGTCCTTCCTTCATTTTATTACGGAGAAGAGCTGTTAGCGCGCGTTTGTAACGCGTGTTTTGGTATATATATCTCTGAGCAACGAAAGCCCTATCTTAATATATATTTATTTTGCCTGCGTGCCGAAGGTTCGGCAAAGGCACAATGATGTGACCATGACACTCACACCCAACAATGTGATACAGTACAATGCCTGCCCGACCGAAGCCAAGCGGAGGCGGGAATATTATCCGTTTGTCCCGATAGCTATCGGAATGCAAACAGCGAACTCGTGGACGCGCGACACTGCCACCAAAAACAATTTCCTTGGCAATGGTGGCACAGAACTCAATACCACTTCACAACTTTATGATTTAGAATACAGGAATTATGACCCTAATGAAGAGAACTTGAAGGGTTGATTGAACCTTTTAAACGCGGAGTCCGAGGCGAGGCTCCGCTGGGAAGTGAATGCGATGATGAATCTCAATCAACGACTTCAAATTAATCCAACGATCCTTTCGAGTGGAGTCTCCGCCTCAGGACTTCACGTTTTAATAGCCCTTTAGGTTCAACTTCAAATTCTTTAGTTTTTTTAAGTTCCGGCATGATGGTAATAGGTAACATGAGCAGCCGGGATGGAGGTATTGTTGGAGCCCGAAGTAGAAGGCGCGGTTGGTTGGCGACTGCCGACAGCCCGAAAAGCTGCCCAATTTATTGTTGGTTAATATTCCGGAATGGTCTGACCCAGTCTACCGCCAATCGTCTGACCTAGGTATTCCGACAATGGTGTGACCTAGTGATCCCTTTCGAGTGAAGTCTTCGCCTCGGGACTCCGCTGCGAAAGAGTTAGCAAATCCAACTAGGTTTTAATGTAAACAGTAAATCTTTTATTGCTCGTTAAACCTCAGCGATTTTGACGAGGTGTGCCAGACCCTAAAAAGAAGATACTTTCTCAGTAACTTCTTCAACCAAGATGCTATCCCACCCGCGCAGATCAGAAGACTTATGCTTTTTCATAGCCGTTGTAATTTTTTGGCTAAATGACCAGCAAGTGCTTTGCCTTATCTTCAGTACTTCTGAAAGATGTACGGAAGAAACTTGCCCCTTGCTTCGATAGATTAAGAATATGCTATAAAAAGCCTTGGTGAGAGGAATCTTGCACTTATGTAAAAGTGTGAATGCAGTCGCAGATTCTTCATACCGACACTTGGTGCACCTACGCGAATATTCGGTTTTACCTGCGCAATAGTTATCATGTCCACATTTTCGGCAATTAAAATTAATACCCCATTTTTTTTCAGCCAAAAACCGGAGGCAAGCACTATCATCAGGGTAGATCTTTGAAAATTCTGGAAGGTCAACAGCCTTTGACAATACCCTTGCCTCTTCTATCTTTTTTATATTTGATTTTAGTGCCCAGTTGTCTAAGTCCAAGTGTTGGTTCAGTCGATTAATTTTATCTGCTTGTTCAATCAGTTTGTCATTGGCCTCTTGCAGTTGATTGTTTTGAGTGGCAATCAAAATATTTTGATTAAATACTTCTTTAGTACGCACTTGAACCTCTGCTTCCAATTCCTCATTGTGTTTATCTTTTAGCAGTTGGTTTTCCTTCATTTGCTCCAACAATTTATTTTGTGCCTCTTGCTTTGCCTTCAATTGTTGAACCAATTTTTCCTGCGCTTTAATCCGTAGGGTTTTAAATTCTTCCATACGCTGGCCGAGCACATAGGTAAGCACCGCAATCTCAATCACAAACCCAATATGCAAACTGTAGTAGGTAAGCGGAGTATTAAGGATATTAATGCCTGCCTTACGAAAAACCATAAACAAGATACCTACACTAATAAAGGAGTGAGCAAATACAAAATGGCGAGCAGACCGAAGCCCTCGCTTAGATAAAATGAGAGCCGCCCCGTAAATACTTGCAAAAGGCAGAAAATAGAATCGAAAGTCGATGGGATAATTACTAACAATTGGGCTAATCATAAAATAGCCTGTACTGAGGATCATTATCCAATTAATCAACTTACTACCTCGGGGCAGGTGAGCATTAAACCGAAAGAATCGCCTTGAATAAAAATAAAATGATAAGAGCAAAATAGTAGGAGAAAATAACTCCACATAGTGATTCATCGCAGGATTATTTGGCCACCAGTATTGAAAACCTAACCCATCTTCACTTAAAAATAAAAGCGAGCAACCAATCAAGTAAATTGTGTAATAAAGGTATGTTCGCTCTCGAATAAATAGAAAAATCAGCAGGTTGGTAATCATGGCTATGGCGATGATTCCGTAAAAAAAACCCAATTGATAATACTCGTTGGTAGCGGCTGCGATAAAAACAGGCTCCTTATGAAACTTAAAAAAAAAGCTAGTTCGCGATTCTGAATTTATCTTTACCAAAAAAAAAGCTGTGCTACCCCTATTAATAGCTATAGGAAAAAGATAATTTTTAAAGCCATATTGTTTTTGGGCAAACGGAATTGCCATGCCCTCTGGTAAATACTGACGGAACAAAATAGTATCTGCGGGGGTAAAAAAAACTTGCAATGTGGAGATATGTGGATCGATAAACTCCAACAACCAACGGCTTTCATCATTGGCTGGAAGATGCGCACCAAAGGCCACCCAGTAATCTGAAGTTGTTTTTTCCACATTCTTCAAACCCAAAGAGCTTCCTGCTTGTAGAAATTTCCGGTACGCTTCAACAGAGGAAAACTTTCTGCTGGTATCTTCTAGCACGCGATAATACTCCGATGAAACAATGGTATTGTCACTCGTGTTTTCAAGATCAATAATAGGGATTTGTGCTGCTACTCGGCTCGAAGATAGAATGATGAAAACAAAAAGGCACCTGAACATCCCGCAAAATAATTGATTATTTTGGATTGCAGCAGACAGCCCGTTTTTATTGTTGAAGATCGGGGCATAAAGCCCTTCATTCAATGAATTGATCCCTAAAAATTCAGCACTTAAATCACCAATTATTGATAAACCCGCACATAATCAACCACCAATTGCTGCGGCCAAATAGTATCATCAATTCCCTGTTGACCGCCCCAATTGCCACCCACAGCAATATTCATAATTAAGTGGAAGGGTTGGTCAAACGGCCACTCTTTAGAATCGTCCGAAGATTTTGAAAACGTAAAGTACATCGCGTTATCAATAAAAAAATCAATTTTATCCGCACTCCATTCGATGGAATAAATATGAAATTGAGAACTTGCACTATCGACAACTATTTTTTTACCCTTTTGAGTGTTTTTTGTGTGATTGAAAGCATCTGTATGAACCGTTCCGTGAACCATGTTTTGATCAAACCCTACATGCTCCATAATATCAATTTCTCCGCTGGCGGGCCAAGCGCCATATTTCCAGTCTTCTGGCAACATCCATATCGCTGGCCAAGTGCCTTTGCCCTGTGGAAGCTTTGCTCTCACTTCTACTTTTCCATAAAGCCATTTAGCTTTACCTTTTGTAACTAACCTAGCAGAAGAATAAGGTGACCCTTCTGTCTCTTTATTTTTCGCTTCAATAATTAGCATACCACCCTCTACGCGCACATTTTCCTTTTCTCTAGTATAAAATTGTTTTTCGTTGTTACCCCACCCACAAGCGAAATGACAACCATTGCCTAAATCATAATCCCAATTGGCTGCAGATGGTGCGCCCGGGGAGTCGAACTCATCAGACCAAACCAATTTAGTTTTCAATTTCCCGGTAGGCGTGTCGTCTGTAACGCAACTTAGCCATATAGCAAAAAATAGCAATAAAACTTTCATATGATTAATGGTACTAGTTAAGGTTTGCTTTTTTCAACTCATTTTCGGGTTGATAATAAACTATTTTTCCACCTCTTGTAATACTTTGGTGATCCAACCAAGGAGACGTTACTTTGATATCATCTACTCTTATTTTCACCGAAAGCATATCTTCTCTGTTTTTTAAATTGTTCTCTATTGTCCATGTTTTGCCAGCGTAAAACTGTTCATCAAGGTGGATTGTTACTCTATCAAAAATGGGAACGCTGAGTGCATAATCAGTAGCGGCAGGACAAAAAGGATAGAAACCCATAGAAGCGAAAACATACCAGCCAGATAGCGCACCGCAATCATCGTTGCCCGGTATTCCTGATGGTTCATTTGTAAAATATTTTTTCAATTGTTCGTGAACGATGGTAGAGGTTTTATACACTTCATCAGGCAAATAATTAAAAATGTAGGGATAGTTCATGTCTGGTTCATTCCAGAGTATAAATTGTCCTTTATCAAAACATTCGTTTATTTTTTCCGAAAACTCTTTTGGCGATGGGTAAGCTGCAATCAACCCCTTAATATCGTGCGGAACAAACCAAGAGTAGTGCCACGCATTTCCCTCTACATAACCGGGGCCGCCCGACCCAGGCCATCCACCGGCTGTTTCAATGGTATCAGGGTTAAAAGGTTCAACCCATGAGCCTGATCTGTTTTTAGCTCTCAGGAATTTTGAATTTTTATCAAAATAGTGTTGATAGATTTGAGATTTCTTCCAGAACAATTTTTGATCCTCTTTCTTACCCAACTTTCCGGCTACTTGACTTATTCCAAAATCTGCCAGCGCATACTCTAGCGAGGATGCTACTGAACCCCATACCCAATCTCCTTCGTCATTATCATGCGGAATGTATCCGAGTGTGTTTATTGCTAACTGACCCGAACGAATTGGATTACTTACTTTATTTTCGACACCGGTTACTTCAGATGTTTTCTTTATTGCCTCATAGGCTAATTTTTCATCTTCCGGAATAATACCCTTCATCCAAGAGTCTGCGATAACAATTGCTGCGGGATCACCCACCATCACATACGTTTCTTTACCGCTCAATTCCCACTTGGGCAACCAGCCTGATTCTTTATACATTCCCAGCATGGTGGCAACCATCTGTTTCTGCTGAGCAGGATAAACTAAGGTGTAAAATGGATGAACCGTTCGGTAGGTGTCCCAGAGGGAGAAAATATTGTAACGAGGAACATCAGAATGTTGAATTTTACTCGTTTGAAAAGTCCGATACGTGCCATCTATATCGCTATAAAGACTTGGTTGGATTAACATGTGATACAAGGCAGTGTAAAAAACTATTTTATCAACGGGTTTAGTAGTTTCAACCTCCACCTTCGCCAACTGTTTGTTCCATTCTGCTTTTGCCTCAGCCACAATTGATTCAAATGATTTTGAGGATTGTTCTTTTTCTCTGTTAAGTTTTGCTTTTGCTTCATCACTGTACGAAATACCTGTGCGGATAACAATCGATTCACCTTTGCGAACATAGAATTCAAAAATACTCCCGAGTGCAAGGGAATCGGAGGTTACCTCGCTATCGTTCGTCACTAAATTTTTCTTCCAAAGCGTGGTTTTCAGTGGTTCATTATCAACCACGGTAGAAAAAAAAATATGCTGATAATTGCCAGCACCACAAAAGCCGCCCGAGATTGTATATCCGTTCACTTCCTGCTTTGATTGAATTGAGACCTTTCCACCTTTTCTCCAGCTAAGACTTCTGCCCGCATCCAATACCAACCGAATCGTATCATCGTTGCCACGGTTGGTAATACGCAGTATTCCGCTGCGCGCAGTGGCCGAAGTTTCTACTTGCAAATTATATCTCTTCAGCGCCACTGAATAATACCCCGTGGAGGCTGACTGCTCATCAAATTCAGATTGGTTTGCCACAGGATCTAATTGCACTTTTCCGCGCTGCGGCCGCACAACAATAGAGCCTAGATCAGGACAACCAGTGCCACTAAAATGAACGTGGCCAAACCCTTCAATGAATGATCGCTCATATAAAAAGCCCGATGGGCCTGGCTTGTCCGAGTGTGGGCTTACAGACACCATTCCCCACGGAACTACTGCGCCTGGAAAAGTATTGCCACCATTAGTGGTGCCTATAAATGGATTTACTAAACTCGCGTAATCGGTTTTTTTTTCTGACCGATTGCAAGAAAAAAGAACAAGTGATAATCCTAGCCATAAAAAAGAATGCCGCATTTCTTGAAGGTTTTAAACCACAAATCAATGTTATAGCATTTTGAAAGCCAATAGTCAAAAAATCATTGTTCGGCTGTTTATACGCTTAGATGACATTGTCCGGGCAAAATTAATCACAATAGGCTGGCGGTAATTCAAATTTAACCTCAGAAATAGACTGATAGAATAAGGGCACTTCTTAAAACACTTGTTCTCATAACCTCAACCCGTTCCCTTCTCCATCCCAATAGCTATCGGGAGAGAAGGTTGAGGGGAGTTTTTAGAGATGCACATAATATACTGTAGGCACAAGAAAGAATCACTACCTTCCACACACACAACACCGTAACTCAAGCCCCTATTAAATCCGGAATATTCGCTTTTACTTGATCAAACAGTTCATCATCGAATTGTGCCAAGTAAAGTGTCTTCGCCTTTGCCAGTTGCTCAAGGGTCAAACCCTTCGCGCCCCGTAAATCCGCTTTGTACAAACTGGCATTTTCAAAATCGGCACCCATTAAATAACTGCCTCGCAAATTGGCCTCCATCAAGAAGGAATTCTTGAAGTTGGTCTTAATTAAAAAGGCGTTTTCAAATTGAGATTTTATTAAAAAAGCATCTTTGAAATTTGCTCCACTTGCGTAGGCTCCTTGCAGATTGGCCTGATTGAGATTTGAGTTTTCAAAGTTCGTTTGGTTGAGGCGAGTGTTTTCCAAATTTGTTTCGATTAACGATGAGTGGGACAAATTAGTTGAATTCAGGTTTGATGCCTTTAGGTTCACATAATTTAAATTCGTTCTTGCCAAATGACAGTTCACCAAATTGATTTCATGAATCTTGTGCCGATTAAGGCGCTTAATATTTCCTACGGTACGAAAAGCCGCCTCGTCAGATTCCCACAAACGAAAATCGTCAATCTCATCTTTGTACGTACGAATTCGTTGCCGCGTTTCTCCGTTTTGGTTCAACCAAAACAACAAAATACCAATGATGGCAATGTCGAAAATCATTCCATGGCCTTCGGCTAGAACCTGTGGCCAAAAATTTCCAAAGTCATTGATGTAATACGGCAAACTTAAACCTAAAACCAACAGTGCGATACCAACTAGCACAATCAGGCTTGTCAAGATTGGCTTTTCAACAATCTCATCAAACTTTGCGCTGAGTTTCTCTTGGATCAATCTAATCCGTGACATCTATCGCTTTTAATTTTTGAATTCAGGACAAATATAACGTGCTCTAATACTATCAATTGATCTGTTTCTCGTTGAATAGTACATCCGTTGCTAGAATCGAGTTTAAAGAATCAAGTGGACGGTCAAAAAGTAGGTAGTAAGGCCGAGCAAATCACTCATGGTGGTAATAAATGGACCTGAAGCAAGGGCGGGATTGAATCCTAACCGATTGAGAATTAGCGGTGTTACTGTTCCCACAAAGGATGAGAAAAGAACCACTCCAAAAAGCGCAATCGATACTACAACAGATAAACGTTGATTGCCAAAAAACAAACTTGTTGCCGCCAAAACTATTAAGGAAAGGAACAATCCATTCAATAAAGCAACGCTAAATGCTTTTGTCAATCGCTTTACCAACCCTTCGTCCACAAAACCAGGGCTTACCAAACTTTGCACAATCAATGAAGAAGATTGAATGCCAACGTTTCCACCCGTTGCTTGAATGAGCGGAACAAAAAAAGCAATGGCTGCTATCTCTGCCAGCTCCTTTTCAAAGAAACCCATAAAGCGAGCACTGAGCATACCACCAAAAACTCCAATCAGAAGCCAAGGCAAACGAGCCCTTGTATTCTTCCAAACCGTGTCATCCTCCTCCACATCCTCGGAAATACCGGACATGATTTGGCGTTCTTCCTCAGCTTGCTCTGTGATTACATCCACCACATCATCAATGGTGATCCTTCCCACCAGTTGACCATTTATATTGACCACAGGAACAGATTCCAAGTCATACTTTTTCATGATCCCCGCCACTTCAGTATCGTCTTGATACGTTTCTACCGAAACCACATCTTCTTCAATGATATCTTTTACAATAGTTTTAGGATCAGAAAGAATGAGCTTTTGAAGTGCCACTCTTCCCAACAGTTTATCAGTGTCATCTACCACATAAACTGCGTAGAATTTGGTGACATTCTCGGCTTGCTTTCGAATTTCATCTACGCACTGTACCACCGTCCAATGATCTCGCGCTTTGATCAACTCTTTGGCCATTAAACCTCCGGCCAAATTCTCATCATAGCGGAGTAGGTCAATGACCTGCGACTTGAGATCAGGATCCAAGCCCGCAATGATTTCCTCACTAATCTTGATGGGAAGCTCATTCAAAATATCAGCCGCATCATCGGAGTCCAATTGATTGACTATTTGGGTCAGTTCAATGACTTCATAAATCGCGAGGAATTTTTTTCGGGTTTCGGGATCTAGGTCATTTATAATTTTAGATCGCACCTCCAGCGTCAGAATATCCAGTACATATTTGGATTCGGTGCTATTAAATTCATAGAGTAGGGCGGTGATGTCAGCTGGATTTACTTCCTCCAGGCTCTCTAAAATAAACCTGCTGTCAGACTCATCCAACGCCAGTTGAAAACGATCTCGAAACTCCTTGGTCAGTTCAAATTCAACGAACTCATTCACGGCTTTTTTCGATTAATTGGGTGAGGGAAACAAATTGTTCTACGCTCAACTGTTCAGCTCTTTGATCCATCACTGGAAGGGCATAAACTGAGGCATTCAAAGTTAGCGGTTTGAGTGCGTTCCGCAAGGTCTTCCTTCGATTTTGAAACGATTGTTTCACCACTTTCTTGAAGAGTGCTTCATCACATCCAAGTTTTGGGCGACTATTGCGCGTCAAGCGAATCACCGCAGACATTACCTTGGGCGGGGGATGAAAAACGCCCGGGGGTACTTTGAATAGATATTCAATATCGTAATACGCTTGAAGCAATACACTCAATATGCCGTACGTTTTGCTTCCCTCCTTTTCGGCCAGCCGATCAGCGACTTCTTTTTGAAGCATACACACTACTTGAGTCACTTGATTATGATGCTCAAGCACTTTAAAAAAAATCTGAGACGAAATATTGTAAGGGAAATTGCCAATGATCTTGAAGTTTCCTGGAAATAATTGATCCAGCTTTAATTCCAAAAAATCGCCCTCAACAATTTTATCTTTGAGCTGTGGATAATGTTCTCGTAAGTAAGCAACCGACTCTCGGTCGATTTCTATCAGTCGAAGATCGATTTCACTTTTTGCAACCAACAATTGAGTGAGCACGCCCGTGCCAGGTCCAATTTCCAGCACTAAATTTTCTCCACTCGCCAATAAGAGAGCTTCCACAATTTTCGAGGCTATGTTTTGATCCTTTAGGAAATGTTGGCCAAGGAATTTTTTTGGGCGTACTGGATTCAAATGGATTGAATTTAAAAAGTCGATTATAAGTGCTTCGAGTTAAGAAAAGGTTTGTGAATAACCAAGGTATTGAAATTTTACACTGCCCTTCAATTTCATCAGCAATTGCACGGTATTGAATTTTGAAACTTGAATTCACTAACTTTAAGTTTTACTTTAAAGATGATCGAAAAACCTAGAATTGGCATTACCCTCGGAGACCTCAACGGAATTGGTTCGGAAGTAATTATTAAAGCGCTCGCTGATCATCGCTTGCTCTCCTTAATGACTCCAGTTATATATGGCTCCACCCGCGTGCTGTCCTATTACCGCAAACTAATGAACCTAGAAGAGTTCAACTATAGTCAAGTAAAAACAAAAGGGCAGTTTTTCAGCAAGGCGATCAACGTAGTGAACTGCTGGGAAGACGTAATCGAAATCAATCCTGGACAGCCATCCAAGCAAGCAGGCAGAGCGGCCCTTTTGTGCCTAAAAAAAGTAGTGGAGGAGGCTAGGGAAGGATTGATTGACGCGATTGTAACTGGCCCAATTGATAAAAACACAATTCACGGAGAGGATTTTCCTTATCGCGGACATACCGAATATTTAACTGAAACCTTTCAGGCGGGGCAGAGTTTAATGTTGATGGTTGGTAATCAGTTGAAGGTAGGATTAGTGACAGAACATGTGCCGGTGAAGGAGATTGCATCTTACATTACGAAAGAAAGAGTTGAACTGAAGATCAGGTTGATGGAGATGTCTTTAAAAAAGGATTTTCAAGTCAGTAAGCCCAAAATTGCCGTTTTGGGTCTGAATCCACATGCAGGAGACGAAGGTCTATTGGGGAGCGAAGAGAACGATGTGATTCGTCCGGTGATTGCCGAACTAAAGAACAAGGGTAAATTAATTTTTGGCCCCTTTCCGGCAGATGGATTTTTTGCTTCTTCTCAACATCTCAAATATGATGGGGTGATGGCTATGTATCACGACCAAGGGCTGGTTGCTTTTAAAACATTGGCGTTTGAAGATGGCGTTAATTTCACAGCTGGCCTACCGATCGTCCGCACCTCTCCAGACCACGGAACTGCTTATAACATAGCAGGAAAAAATATGGCTGATGAGTCTAGTATGCGCCACGCTATTTATATGGCTTGTGATATTGTTAAAAACCAACAAGTACAATTGGTGGAGAAATAGGCGACCTTTGTTGTCACGTTTGGCGTTTTATAGGAGGTTTCATTTGACTTGGAAAAGAATTAATAGTTTTGAGGATCATGGACATCGTAACAAAAAAGCAGCTTAACATTCTCATTCAACTTGCTGAAGCAGACAAACACTTTGCTAAGGTGGAGCGGGAAATGATCTTTAAACTGGCGAAGGATAGAAATTTTCCGGAGGAAGAGGTAAATGAATTAATCAGAAATCCGGAACCCATTGATACACTCGGGGCGCTTTCGAACGAGCAAAAACTGAATTACCTGTATGCATGCATAGACCTTATCCATGTCGACCATAAAATATTTGAAAGCGAAGTAATTTTCTGCAAAAGCATCGCCATCAAGCTGGGCTTCAAAAAAAATGTCATCGATTTTCTGCTGGAGAACTTCGACAAAAAGCTCACCCAACAGACTAAAAACACGGTTTTTCAAGATTATCTGTAATCGCAGCGTGATAACTTATTATCACAGACAAGCCAAAAAAGGCACGTCAAAGGCCGAAAATTCAATAAATCCTGATAAATTTGCCCCTCGTTTTAAAACCCCTTTGGGTTGAGTGGCTATAGCGTAAATATTGTAGGTCTACCTGAAAAAACGCACTCCTTTGAGTTTGCAATCGGGAATGCGTTTTTTGATAAATACGGCACAGAAGTCGTAAAGGAAGGCAGGTTTGAGGCAAAAGTGCTACTGAACAAAAAGGAAACGCTCATTGAAGCTGATTTTGATATTGAAGGGAAGGCCCAACTAATTTGCGATCGCAGTCTCGATCCATTCGAACATCCGATGAAGATTAACCGAAAGGTAATTTTTAAGTTTGGCGAAGTGGCGGAGGAAGTGAGCGATGAAGTAACCATCATTCCAAGAGACTCGCAAACACTGGAAGTGGGGCAATTCCTGTACGAGTTTATTGTGCTCAATGTGCCGATTAAAAAAATTCATCCCCGTTTTCAGGAAGAAGAGGAGGATGAAAGTGAAGAAGGCAAATTGATTTATCAAACAAAAAAGAACGAAGACGAGATAGATCCCAGATGGGAAAAGCTAAAAAAGTTAAAATAAAGTAAATTTAAATAGTTAGTGTTATGCCAAATCCCAAACGAAAAACCTCCAAGACCCGCAGAGATAAAAGAAGAACTCATTACAAGGCGGTAGCGAAACAATTCTCGATTGATCCTACGTCTGGTGAGAGCCATCTTCCTCACCGCGCGCATTGGCACGAGGGAAAATTATATTATAAGGGCAATGTTGTAATGGAGAAAGAAGTGGCATAAACTGCCGTGATGATACTTTCTAAAAACAGTTTACATCATTCAATTAAGTTTGTTTCAGCAAACACAAGGAATTAAGTGTGCGCAAATAATGCCTGGTTCATCACCGGGCATTTGTGTTTAAATAAAGCTTGCCTCACCACGTAAAATATGAGTAAAATTCGAGCGTCAATTACTGGAGTCGGTGGTTATGTGCCTGATTATGTCCTTACCAACAAGGAATTAGAAAAAATGGTAGAGACTACTGACGAATGGATTACTTCTCGGACAGGGATTAAAGAAAGGCGAATTTTAAAGGGAAAAAATCAAGGAGTGTCAGTGATGGCCATCGAAGCCGTTAACAGCTTGTTGAAGAAAACCGACACTGATCCGAAAGAAATCGACCTGATTATATTTGCAACCATAACGGCAGATATGACATTCCCAGCATCTGCTAATATTATTGCCACCGCAGTGGGGGCTACCCATGCGTTCAGCTATGACCTAGGTGCCGCTTGTTCGGGGTTTCTTTATGCATTGACAACGGGTGCGAGTTTTATTGAATCGGGCAGGTACAAAAAAGTAATCGTAATTGGCGGAGATAAAATGTCTTCCATCCTCGATTATACAGACCGCACAACGTGCATCATTTTTGGCGATGGCGCAGGCTGTGTTTTGTTAGAACCCACTACTGAAGAAGTAGGCGTGATTGATTACATTTTAAAAAGTGACGGTAGCGGAGAAAACTATTTACATATGAAGGGAGGCGGAAGTCGCATGCCAGCTTCGCATGAAACAGTCGACAATCGCCTCCACTCCGTTTATCAGGAAGGCGCAGCCGTTTACAAATTTGCCGTAACTAATATGGCCGAGGTGGCCGCACAAGTCGCGGAAAGAAATCATCTTACAAAAGAAAACATTGATTGGCTTGTGCCCCACCAAGCCAACAAACGAATCATTGACGCAACCGCAAACCGGGTAGGCATTGCCGAAGACAAGGTGATGATGAACATTGAGCGATATGGAAATACTACTGCCGGAACAATTCCACTCTTACTGTGGGATTACGAAAAAAAATTAAAGAAAGGTGACAACTTGCTAATGGCCGCTTTTGGCGGAGGGTTTACGTGGGGTGCCGTGTATGTGAAATGGGCCTATAACAGTTAATCGTGTTCAAGAACTTGAAATTAAAAAAATGAAAATTTAACAAATGGCAACTGTATCTGATCTGAATAAAGGAAGTTATGTTCGATATAATGGTGAAGTCGTTCAGGTGGAAGAACTTCAACACCGCACCCCAGGAAACCTGCGCGCATTTTATCAACTCAAAATGCGCAGTTTGCGTACCGGCAAAATTGTTGAAAACCGTTTCCGTCCAGGTGATTCTATAGAGCAATTGCGGGTAGAAACAAAAGAATACCAATACCTCTACCAAGATGGAGAAAGTTTGGTGTGTATGGATAATGATACTTTTGAACAAATCTATCTTGATAGAGTACTATTGGGAGATGCCGTAAACTTTATAAAAGAAGGTGTAACGTTATTGATCGCCTTTGAAGATGGCATGGATCCCATTACCGCAGAGCCGCCCGCCCACGTGGTGATGAACGTAACGTATACCGAACCGGGCGTTCAAGGTGACACTGCTACCAGAACCCTAAAATCTGCTACCATAGAAACAGGAGCTGAGATAAAGGTTCCCCTATTTGTGAACACAGGCGATAACATTAAGATCAAGACGAGTACTGGTGAATATGTTGAACGCGTTAAATAATTGAATCTGTATGGCTAAAAAAGAAGCAACTCCAAAAGGCACCACCGTAAAAAAATCAGCAAATCAAACACCCTCTGAAATGCAGACTACAGAAATCCGCGACCTGATCGATTTCATCGCCCAATCTGGATTGAATGAAGTTGACATTGAAACAAAGGAATTGAAGCTTCACGTAAAACGTGAGCCAGATCAAAGAATCATGAAATCTACAGCGCCAGTAATTACGGCTCCTGCCGTAGCCGCTACCTCCGCTCCGATCGTTCAACAAACCACTCCAGCAAACGTAGAAAAGCCCACCCCTGCCGCTATCAAAGGATTAGAGATAAAATCGCCCATGATTGGCACGTTTTATCGTACTTCCAATCCAGATTCCCCGCCATTTGTTTCCGTTGGTGACAAGGTTACAAAGGGACAAACGGTTTGCATTATTGAAGCCATGAAGTTATTTAACGAGATCGAATCAGAAGTCTCGGGAACGATTATAAAAGCGATGGTTGAGAATGCTTCGCCTGTTGAATATGACCAAGTACTTTTTGTTGTTGAACCTGATTAGTTATTTACGATCTGAGATTTATGATGTACGATTGGAAGTGAGCCCTCATTTGGTCTAGCTGAAAATCAAAATTCTCGAATCTAAAAATCAAAAATAAAATCCATGTTTAAGAAAATATTGATTGCCAATCGTGGTGAAATTGCGTTGCGTATCATTCGCACGTGCAAAGAAATGGACATCAAAACCGTTGCGGTTTATTCTACAGCTGATCGCGAGAGTCTTCACGTCCGCTTTGCAGACGAGGCCGTTTGCATAGGAAGTGCCCCCAGTAAAGATTCTTACTTAAATATTCCACGCATCATTTCTGCTGCTGAAATAACGAATGCAGATGCGATCCATCCTGGCTATGGTTTCTTATCCGAGAATGCAGAGTTCTCTTCGGTTTGCCACGAGTATGGAATAAAGTTTATTGGGCCAACGCCCGCCATGATCCGCTCTATGGGCGACAAGATCACGGCAAAAGAAACAATGATCAAAGCCGGTGTGCCATGCATCCCAGGTTCAGAAGGTTTATTAGAATCAGTAGAACAGGGAATTGAATTAGCGAAAAAAATCAAGTTCCCAGTAATTGTTAAAGCTACAGCAGGTGGTGGTGGAAAGGGCATGCGCGTCATCAACAGCGAAGAGGAGTTTTCAAAGGCCTGGGATGATGCCAAGCGTGAAGCAGCAGCGTCATTTGGTAATGATGGACTTTATCTTGAAAAATTTGTTGAAGAGCCTCGCCATATAGAAATCCAAGTGGTAGGTGATCAATATGGAAAAGTATGTCATTTGTCAGAGCGTGATTGTTCGATCCAACGGAGACACCAAAAATTAGTAGAAGAAACTCCTTCTCCAGTTGTTACCCAAGAATTACGTGACCGAATGGGGGAAGCCGCTATCAAAGGAGCGAAGGCTATTAATTACGAAGGGGTAGGTACCATTGAATTCTTGGTCGATAAGCATGGCGACTTCTATTTCATGGAGATGAATACGCGTATACAAGTGGAGCACCCCATTACTGAAGAAGTAACAGACTACGATTTAATCAAAGAACAAATTAAAGTGGCGGCTGGCGTTCCTATCTCTGGCAACAACTATTACCCCAACTTATATGCGATGGAGTGTCGCATCAATGCCGAAGATCCTGCCAACGGATTTAGGCCCTCTCCAGGAAAAATAACCAATATCCACATGCCCGGTGGCCATGGTGTGCGAATTGACAGTCACGTATATTCTGGCTATACAATTCCCCCGAACTATGATTCGATGATTGCAAAGCTAATCGTAAGTGGTCAGTCGCGCGAGGAGGTGATCACCAGGATGAAAAGAGCACTGAGCGAGTTTGTTATAGAAGGTATCAAAACAACGATTCCTTTCCATCTTAAGTTAATGGATAACCCGACTTTTCGGTCAGGCAAGTATACTACCAAATTCTTAGAAACGTCATTTGACTTTTCAGAG
>JBBSCN010000008.1:0-36563 GCA_038250265.1 Cytophagales bacterium
CCACGCATTAATGCTGCTGGCCGTGTGGCACATGCCAGTGCAGCGGTAGAGCTATTGATTTCAAAAACGGAAGAGGAGGCAAATAAGCTCGCGGAAAAAATCAACTTGAAAAATAATGCGAGAAGAGAGTTTGACCTAAACATTACCGAGGAGGCCTTGGCGATGATTGAAGGTGATGAGAAGCAAAAAAACGCAAAAGCCACCGTACTGTATAAAAATACTTGGCACAAAGGCGTAATTGGCATAGTTGCTGCTAGGTGTGTGGAGAAATATTATCGCCCCACTGTGATACTAACCGAATCAAATGACAAAATCACGGGTTCAGCCCGTAGCGTAAAAGACTTTGATTTATACGAGGCCATTAGTGCGTGCAGTGATCTACTCGAAAAATTTGGTGGTCATAAATATGCAGCGGGGCTTACGATGAATAAGAGTAACCTTGCGGCCTTTCAAGAGCGGTTTGAAGAAGTCGTTTCCAAAACCATCACCGAAGAAATGCAAACACCCGTGGTTGAAATTGACGTGCCCATTTCCTTTGATGCGATGACAGCAAAATTCAATCAAGTATTGAAGCAGATGGCTCCTTTCGGACCAGAAAACCAACGCCCCGTGTTTGAAGCTAAAAATGTTTTTGTTCAAAATTCACTTTCCACTTTCAAGGATAAACATCTTCGTTTTTTGGCGGCACAGCATGATAACGAGAGTGTATTTCAGGCCGTAGGTTTTGATATGATTGAATATCACCAACGGTTGGCAAGTGGAGATAGTTTTAGCATGGCATTTACATTGGAAGAAAACACGTACAACGGAATGACCTCCCTTCAACTTCGGATTAAAGATTTAAATTTTGATAGATGATATTAAGAGCCGAAAACTTATTGAAGAAATATAAAAAGCGAACGGTTGTGAACAACGTATCGGTGCAGGTTTCGCAAGGAGAAATTGTGGGATTACTCGGCCCAAATGGTGCTGGCAAAACCACTAGCTTTTATATGATGGTTGGCTTGATCAAGCCCAATGGCGGTAACATCTTTCTGAATGATGAAAACATCACTGATCTACCGATGTACCAACGTGCCAAAAAAGGAATTGGTTATTTGGCACAAGAGGCTTCGGTGTTTCGCGGACTGACTGTAGAAGAAAATATTTTGGCTCCGCTCGAGATGCGCGAAATGAATAAGAAAGATCGAAAAGAAAAAGTCGAGACCCTGTTGGAAGAATTCAGTTTGACCCACGTGCGGAAAAATTTAGGTATGGTACTTTCAGGTGGTGAACGAAGAAGGACAGAAATTGCCCGTGCGTTAGCGGTAGATCCTGCGTTTGTTTTGTTGGATGAACCCTTTGCCGGAGTAGACCCAATAGCGGTGGAGGAGATTCAAGGCATTGTCTCTAAATTAAAAAAGAAAAACATCGGCATTATCATTAGCGATCACAACGTAGATGAAACATTGGCTATCACCGATCGAGCTTATTTGATGGTGGAAGGGAAATTGTTTAAAGCAGGAACGGCACAAGAGTTGGCTGATGACCCGCTGGTGCGCAAAGTTTACTTGGGTCAGAATTTTCAGTTGAAAAGAGCTCGGGTGACTCAATAGTTTGACGATCGTCACTTTTGTAAGTGAGCCCTCAATCACGGGATCCAGCGGCTGAGACTTCGCTGGGAATAGACTATGTCAGGACGAAACGGTTAATCAAAAAAAAGGCCCAGAAGATTTTCTGAGCCTTTTTTGTTTGGATTACTTACGTGCCGGCAATCCAGCTTCCTTCATCTGTCACATTTCCTGCTCCGTCAAATTCTTTCCACGTGCCATTACCCAATGCATCCCATGCAATACGAGACGTTAAGAAGGTGCCTTCGTAGGTCTCTACTTTGCCGGCTTTCGTGGTTTCGTTAACGGTAATGACAGCACTCTCGGTTGGCTGATCTCTAGTAAAGAAATTATAGCGGAACACAAAAGTACCATTAGCCCGAGTCCAAGTGTATTCTATCTCTGTCGATGAGGCATTTTTTACATCAATATCAAAGATCTTCATGAACCCGCTACTCTCGTCTTTCTTTTCTTCTGCATATAGGAAACGAAGCCATTTTGTGCTACCCACTTCTTGAAAAAATACCTCAAAAGAATATCGGTCGCCTAAGTCGCCAAGTTGGTAAGCGATACCACCCACCTGTGGGTCAGTCCATGTATACACCAAGTATTCTCCCGCAGCGGAGGTGCGAGCGTTAGACGGAATGATGGGTTTCGTAGTTTTTGCAGCACCATCTGGAAATGCGAAAAAACTAAAATAGCCGGTCATCAAGTTAGCGTTCGTGGCATAAATGTTTGCGACTTGTGCATAGTTGTTTGAAGAGCTTGTTAATCCTGCAGGTAGTTTAATAACCTCTCCTCCTCTTTTTGCGAAGCTAAGACGAGTTTCTTCCAGCTCATTTTTGATTGGTTCTTCTTTTGAGCACGAGAAGATAAGGAGAGTGAGACCTATCAAAGGAAATAATTTTGACGCTTTCATTGAGATGTATTTAGTCATGAGATTAAAAGTTATTTTAGGGTATAAAAAGCTGTTTTCAATTTGTGGTTCCTTCGAGTAGGTCGACTAATTGAATATGTATTTAGCTCAGTGGATAATATATTTTACTTACGCGAAAGTTTTCTTCCTTTGCTAGGTTTGTAACTATCTCTTCAGCACCTAAGATTGCCCTTTTGAATTGGGTGCTAAAGACTAATACCACCTAATTTTCTTCTATCTACTGTTTTTGTACCCACATTGATGAACATGTAAACTGCGCTGTTGCAAAAACCTTCGGTTCGTAATCAATAGTTTATTTACCTTTTCAGTGCAAACTTAACTCAAAGCAAAGTAAGATTATTTGATTTGTAGATGGAACGGCCATTGAGTATTCTGTTAGTGTGCACTTAGTGGACCTATATAGTTGACTGAGTATTGAAAACGAGGGTGAAACAAGTGAAATAATATCCGGTCAGGTAATCATAAATTGTAGCGTCATAGGCATAACTTTTAGACAAAGATTTTTTAGAACATGTGTACAGTTGTAAATTACACCAATATGCGTCCGCCTGTTGTTTATCTTTTATTTATAACGTTCAGCATAACAACTTCTTTATTTGCCCAGCAAGCAATAGAATTGCCTGAGGTCTACCGCCTATCCAATTGGGATGGCTCCATTCTTATTTGTGAAGTGCCTGGGGCAAAAATTTTAAGGGCAGCAACACCTGGGGCAGCTGGAGATTCATTGAAACAGGGTGTTTCTTTTTCCTGCCAAACGCCTGCACTTGCCGACACGATATACACCATTATGCTTACTCTTCAAAACGATTTAGCAACAGACAGGCGTGTTTATTTCTATTCTGGCTTCAACGATTTTATCCATGTTTACATATCAAATAAAAATATTCTTGAGCAAACATTGAAGGTCGGCTATCGGGTTCCGACAAACGAAGCTACTTTTAGAAATTATTATTTTTATACGGCTTTTACTTTGCCTGCCGGGGCAGAGCGTGATTTGCTAATTACGATAGAAAACCGAGCTAAGAAAATGGCATCGTTTGTTTTGGCACTGCATGACGAAACTAATTTCTACAAGGGTATAGATACTTTTAGAGAGAAACACACAGCTTCGATTCTCCTTTCAATTTATTTTCAGGGTGCGCTCGGGTTTATGGCATTTTTCATGGTTTTTCTTTACATAAAAAACCAGCAGATTATTTATTTATACTACTCATTTTATTTAACGTTTTGTGTACTCTATGCTATGCTAAACATGCCACGGCCCACTCTTGTTGGGCAATGGGTAGACTATTGGCCCTGGCTGCGTGTTTACGCCATAGAGCCAGTTCAATTTTTGTCATTTGCCGCCTATAATTTGTTTGCGCTAGAGCTTCTACAGATAAAAAGCGCGGATGAAAAACTGTACAAGATTATTTGGGTAATGACAATCAGTTACCTCATTTATATTCCTGTTTTTCTGCTTGTGCAATGGGCAAATGCACCTGCGGCTTTAGCCTTACCGCTTTTCATAGGCAGCAGAGCCGTTATATTTCCGGTTAACTTAGTTGTGATACTGCTAGTCATCAAAAAAGTAAATTCGCCCATCGTAAAGTATTTTGTCAGCGGACTGAGCGCTTTTTTAATTGGTGGAATCGTAGCAAGTTATTTTTATTATAATCCCTCTCTCTTGGGGCAATTATTTCCTGCATTAAAAGCATCTAACATTTTTCAACTAGGTATTTTACTGGAAGTATTGTTTTTTTCTTTTGCGCTAGGTTATAGAATAAAGTTGGCAGAGGAGGAACGTGCCGCCAACCATCAAGCCTATGTGCAACAAGTGGAGGCCAACAAGCAATTGGCAGAAAGTTATTCGCGTGAATTGGAGGCAGAAGTAAAACAACGATCTGAAAAGATAATAGCTATTTCACAAGAAGCTGAACAGGAGAAGGCGGCCGCTCAGCAATCTGAGTTAGAGCGCAGACTCGCTGAAGCAGAAATGATGGCGCTGCGCTCACAGATGAATCCACACTTTATATTCAATAGTCTCAACTCCATCAATTACTTTATTATGAGCAGCCAAAACGACAAGGCATCTGGCTACTTATCGCGGTTTTCAAAGTTAATTCGGCAAATACTGGATCACTCCCAACAAAATCTCATTTCTTTAGAGGCAGAGCTGGCGGCCTTACAACTGTACCTAGAAATTGAGTCGAACCGATTTGATGAGAAATTTCAATTTTCCATACGCGTGGATGACGAAGTGAATCCATCAACTATTTTAATCCCACCAATGCTCCTTCAACCTTTTGTGGAAAATGCTATTTGGCATGGTTTATTGAATTCAACATTAAATGAAAAAAGGTTGAACATTTCTATCTACGCAGATAATCATACCCATGAATATATCTTTACGGTTGAAGACAATGGTATAGGAAGGGCACGCGCAAAATTATTTAGAAATGATAGCATAAAAGGTCATCAATCGCTTGGAATCGCGTTAACCGAAAACAGAATTCAGTTGTTTAACAAGCAGGCGAAGACGTTTATACGCTTGAAAGTAATCGATTTGTTTGACGGAGAAACGCCCGCAGGAACAAAAGTTGTTATTGGTTTAAAAATGCTTAATGAAATGACCAACCCGTAGACATGCCGACCAGAGACTCCATAAAAGTAATTATTGTCGATGATGAGACGCATTGCATAGAATCACTCAGTATGCAACTGCAAGCGCTGGAAAAACCAGTAGAGATATTGGCGAAGTTTAACGATCCAAGAAAGGCAGTAGCTTTTTTACAACAAGGATCTTGCGATATCGTGTTTTTGGATATTGAAATGCCAGCCATGAATGGCTTTGACCTACTCAATCAACTAATTGATTTTTCGTTCGATGTAGTATTTACAACAGCCTACAATCAGTATGCCATTAAAGCATTTCAATACAGTGCACTCAGCTACCTTCTAAAACCGGTTGATAATGTCGACTTGAAAGAGGTAATTGATCGGTGGCAGCAGAAAAATCAAAAAATGCTTTTAGCTAATCAGTTTCATTTTTTGGTTGACCTACTAAAGAATAATTCTAGGCTTCAAACCAAGGTGGCTCTTCCAACAACCGATGGATTAGAGTTTATAGAAATCCACAAAATTATTCGCTGCCAAGCGGAGAGCAATTATACCCATATTTATTTGCAGGATAATATTTCATATCTCATTTGTCGCACCCTTAAGGATGTCGACAGTATTTTACGACCCAATGGGTTTTTACGCATTCACCAGTCGCATTTGGTAAATCCCCAGCACTTAAAGCGATTTGTTCGTAGTGATGGTGGCTACGTGGTGATGAGTGATGGGGCACAGCTAAGCATTTCAAAGGCAAACAGACGGCATGTTCTTGAAGTGGTCAACGCCATTGAGAAACTTTAGTAAAAGCTAATACTAAGCGATATTACCCTATTGCTCAGCAGGGAGGATCAATGGCTAACTCAGTCAGTTAAGCCCTGTTAATCAGATTATTTTTGGTTGAAAGACTTTATTATTATGAAAAACGTTGTTGCAATAAGTTTACTCGCGCTGTTGGCTCAGGTAGCTCACGCCCAAATTATTGACGCCAAAGAAACTGCCAAGCAAAAATCAGAACAGCGTGCCAATAACAATATTGATAGAGGCATAGATAACGTTTTTGATAGAACTGAACAGGGGATTGGTAATTTATTCAAGAAGAAAAAGTCCAAGCAAAAATTGCAACCCGATTCCCCCGAAGCAGATACTTCCCAAGATAGTAATAATCAGTTGCCGGAATCTTCACAAAAGACCAATCAGGGAAACACACCAACTGGTGGACCGCAGGCTGCAGCTACGTTTAAGGCGTATTCTAAATTCGATTTCGTTAGTGGCGAGAAGACCTTGTACTTCGATAATTTTGAACGCTTAGACGTTGGTGATTTTCCAGCTGACTTTAATTCGAATGCAAGTGGCGAAGTAGTAGCGATCGATGGCAAAGACGGAAAGTGGTTAGCACTTACAGCCAATGGAACATTTATACCCGAAGCAATGGGTAAACTACCAGATAATTTTACGCTAGAGTTTGAGGTAGGTATTGATGTAGATCCTTCTAATAATTATTCGGGCTTTGGTTTGGCTTTTAATACCAACGCCAAAGAGTTATTTAATAACGGAAGTAGCTATGCCCCGGGATCCTATCTTTACTTGCATCCTGGTGGTAATGGTTCTGCCTCTTTTACGGTAACACAAAGTGATGGCAGTGTTTTGGAGAACGGATTTCAAATGCCGCAGTGGTCCGCTGCTGGAAATAACTTTGCCAAGATTTCTGTGTGGCGACAAAAAGGTAGGCTTCGCGTTTACGTAAACGAAACCAAGTTGATGGATCTGCCCAGATTTTTTATAGACACAAATCCCTACTACACTGCTTTTTATAGACATTTTATGGGCGAATGTAAAGTCTTTGTAACCAATGTCAATTATGCGATTGGAGCACCCGACACACGTTCAAAACTTATTACAGAAGGAAGATTTTCAACCACTGGAATTAAATTCGATAGTGGTAGTGATAAGATAAAAGCCGATTCGTACGGCAGTTTAAAAGCAATTGCCGATGTGCTCAAAGAAAATCCTGGGGTGCGTGTAAAAATAATTGGACACACTGATAGCGATGGAAATGCCGACAAAAATCTAGAGCTTTCAAAAAAGCGGGCCGCTTCTGTAAAGAATGCATTGACAGCAGAATTTGCTATTGAGCCAGCGCGATTGGAAACAGATGGGAAGGGTCAAACTAATCCGGTTGAACAGAATACGTCATCGGTCGGCAAGGCTAACAACAGACGGGTAGAATTTATTAAACTATGAGAAAAATAAAATATAGTTTACTGCTGCTATTTATCTGCTTTATTGCCCTTACAACTCAGGCACAATGGCAAGGGCCAGAGGGAATAAAACATTGTGAAGAGAATTTACAAGAGGCGGTGGAAGGCTGGGGAATAAAAATGGAAGCCATCGAAGATCGGTTTGATGAGGATTTCAAAAAGAACCCTTCAATGCGCATTGGCATGGAGCAACTCACTTTACAATTTAAACCGAAAGGAATACTCGCAGTTTCAATGGGAGGGAAGGCGGCACAAGGTACATGGCGTGTTCAGCCAAAAGGTAAAAACTCAGCCGATACAAACCCGTTCTTAAATATTCAGGTTGGCGGTGCTCCGATGCAAACGTACACTATTGTGGTTTTGGCCGTTGGAATATTATTGCTGCATGACGAAAACTCAACATTACAAGATCAGCGGAGGCGTTTGGTTGAGTATGAAAGCAGGGATAAGAAAAAGCAGTAAAGTGAAATTTTATGCTTTTTTAGGCGTCTGCTTTCAATCGCGAAGCATGAAGGCCGAAAATATAATAGGGAGTAGAAATTTAACGATTGGTAATTCTGTAAGTAAGTCTCACATCCGTAAAATCGGCTATGTGTTTGTGCGCTCTAAGATTGACCCCTAATGCCCATTTGGGTAAGAAGGAGTAGTTCAAACCCCACCGATGGTAAAGTAAATCATTGTTGTTTCTGCCTAGCCAATACATGCCCAATTGTTGGCTGAAAATGAATTTCCCTAAAAAGAATTCATGACCTGCCAATATACCTCCGCGGTAGCCCTCGGTATCTACTCCAATGGAAGTTAACCGCTCTTGCATAAATTCATCCTGATAAAACTCGGCACTGGCTGTCCACGCATGTAATCGACTCACTTGCCAACTCGTGGTAAAGTTCATTCCCGCAATTGGGTAATATTTTCTTGCCCCGCTAAAGTCACCGCCCTTTACAATGCCCAGCAAGCTTACCTCAATTCGCTTAGCTCGAAAGGATTCATTCGGTTCTTTGCGTCTGATGTATTTTTTCAATTCCATTTTCTTTGGTGAAAATTCGATACCCAAACCCATGGTAGGCCAATTGATTCCTTTGTTGGGCTCGCGCAAACCACCATTTGAGATATGCTGGTATTCTCCATTGAGATTCATTGCCCAAGTAGGTGAAAATTGCCAACGCAATCCAACACCCAAGGATAAATACACATTTACCGGCAAGCTGTAAGATTTGTTGGCGGGGTTTTTTATGGGATCACTCGGGTTTGATAGCACCGATGCACCAATGGAAACTTTGGGATAAAAGCTCAACGAATTGCTCAGCATGAAATGTGGCTCTAATGAATAGGCTACGTTTACACCCTTCCCTAAAATTGAGTTATCAAAGTCGTAATAGCCAACTAAAAGACTATGGCGTGGAAAGCAATTGTATTGATTCAGAATCTTTTGATCCGTTCGTTGCCAATTAAATGCTGCGGTTATTCCAACAGGAAATGAATTGGCGGTGTTCTCTACATCACCGGTGTGCGCGAAAATAAAGCCGTAGTTGGAAAACAAGGAATAACTAAACGAGGGACTGGTGCGAACAGAATCTTGCGCCCCTGCAAGAAAAAAATCACAGAAGCCTATAAAACAAAAAAGCCCAACCGGTAAGGCACTCTTCATATTACTAGTTTACTACACTTTGTTGTAACCCACCCGTATGTAAAACTAAAATAGTTGATCTTCTTTTAAAAGAATTTTTTGTTATCAAATCGAAAACTCCCCACAACATTTTGGCGGTATAGATTTCATCCAATGGAAGTTGATGTTGGGTTTTCATTTCTTCGATAAATTTCTTCAACTCAACAGAAGTTTTGGCATAGCCTCCAAAATGATAATCCAATTGCACCGTCCAATTGTCTTTTGGTCGAGAGAGCAGTTGATTAATTTCTTTTACAAGGAATTCGCCACCCTTTAAAACAGAAAAACCAATAATTTTTTTGGAAAGGTCAAGTCCTTCAATCATACCGGCCATCGTGCCGCCCGTGCCGATTGGTAGGCAGAGATAATCAAAATTAATTTCGTTGGTAAGCTGCTTAGCTAGTTCGGCAGATCCTTTTACGGCTAAAGAATTTGTTCCTCCCTCGGGGATTAGATAAAAATTTCCAAACTGCTTCTTCAGCGATTCAATAAAATGCGCTTCTGACTTTTTTCGATACGCTTCACGCGAAACATAGTGTAAATGCATTCCACAATTTTTGGCAAACGAAAGTGTGTGGTTGAGCGGCAGTGTTTCCTCTCCGCGGATGACGCCAATGGTTTTCAAGCCCAACTCCCTTCCCGCGGCAGCGGTAGCATAAATGTGATTGGAATAAGCGCCACCGAAGGTAAGTAGCATGTTATGCTTAAGCCTCATGGCCTCTTCTAAATTGTATTTTAGCTTCCACCACTTGTTGCCCGAAACACAAGAGTGATTTTGGTCTTCTCGCTTTACCAAAATCCGTACTTCATTTTTAGAAAACAGTTCGTTTATTAATTCTTGAATCAAGGTGGGGCGATACTGAATCATCGGTTTTAGGCAGGGAAAAATCTTAAAATCATACGCCTTTCCTATTATTAACTACTAACTTTCGGCCACTATTCAGTACAAAGAAAGTTCAATTAATCGTTTTCTGGTTTTCATTTTATGAAGTGCACCCCAATTCTAGTAATTTTTTGTTTGCTTTTAATCTCCGGTTGTAAAACGAAAGAAGTGGAATGCGCCTTTCAGCCAGAAACATCTGCCACAAAGGTTGATCTGGTTTTTAACGCTCTGGAAGATTCTGTCTTGGCCATTAAAACAAAACAACAGCTCGTCAATTTCTTTTCTCGCCACAAAGTGATGAGAGACGTATTCTTCAACCGCCCCGGTTATCCAAATGATTCCGTTTTCATCAATGAATTATTCCAACGGTTTACCAATCCTTCGTTTGATACTTTGCTGCTAGAAACGAAGAGAGTTTTTAATGATGGCGCTGAACTTAAAAAGGAATTTGCGACAGCTTTTACCAACCTAAAGTATTATTACCCAGAGATTCGGTTGCCTAGGATAGAAACAGTTATCACTGGGCTGGAAAGTGATCTATTCGTAAGCGATACGCTTATTATTGTCGGGCTGGATTACTATTTGGGAGCTGGAGCCAAGTACCGCCCGAATATGTATGAATATATGTTGAAGCGATACACGAAAGAGTTTGTAGTGCCCTCAGCCATGCTTTTGTATGGTATAGACAGCAGGATAAATATTGTTGATCAGAAAGATAAATCTGTTTTGGCAGATATGATTGCTTACGGAAAGGCGTATTATTTTGCAAAACAAATGCTACCGTGTGTGGCCGATAGTGTTTTCCTCGGCTATACTTCAGATGAAATAGCAGGAGCTATTGAAAATCAAGATTTGATTTGGAAAAGATTAGTGCAGGATGAAGTTTTCTTTAACACCACACAACAGATCAAGCAAAAATATATTTCTGAAAGACCCAAAACATATGAGGTAGGTGACCAATGCCCTGGCCGGATTGGCATGTGGGTGGGCTGGCAAATAGTAGGTTCCTTCATAAAGAATAATCCTGTAAAGAAAAGTCCAAAAATATCTCTTCCCGCCCTAATGAAACTCACGGACGCCCAACAGATTTTCAAAGAATCAAAGTATCGACCGAAGTAAGGGTTATTGATAAACTGGTACAAATCATTGCTTTGAAGATATCAGCCTTATATATTCGCACTGTTTAAAATCAGTCTAAATAAGAATGGCCAAAAACGTATCAGAAATGTCGCCTGGAGAAACGGCCATCATTGCAGGCTTTTCTGATGAACAAATAGGGCTAAAACTGTTGGAATTGGGCCTGTTGCCCGGCACCGCCATACGTTTCAATTTTACTGCGCCCTTTGGCGACCCGATATGCGTGAGTGTTTCAGATGTTGATTTGTCCTTGCGTATAAACGAGGCCTCCACTATTTCAATCATCAATTAATGGAGCACAGCCGAATGAGGATTGCGCTGACAGGCAAGCCCAACGCGGGGAAATCGTCACTATTCAACCATCTAACGGGGCTCAACCAAAGGATCGGAAACTTTCCGGGCATCACTGTTGACAAGCGAATCGGCTTTTGCCAATTGGATAATAATACCAACGCAGAGATCATTGATTTGCCCGGCATCTATAGTCTCTACCCCCGCACCTTAGACGAAAAGATTGTTACTGAGATATTTTCAGATAAAAAGAACAATCTCTATCCCGACAAGGTAGTATTGATAGCAGATGCCACTAATCTAAAAAATTGTATGCTGCTGCTTACCCAGCTGATCGATTTGAAGATACCAACAATTGTTGCGTTGAACATGATGGACTTAGCGGCAAAATCTGGGTTGAGCATTGACGTAAAAAAATTGTCGGCATTGCTGGATATGCCAGTGGTGATGATCAATGCGCGGAAAGGGCGTGGCATTTTTGAGTTAAAGCGAGTAATGGCTGCTCCGCTTCAGGCCTCTAAAAAATCTGTTTTTCAAATTGGCGATGAAATTAAATCTGTCATAGCGATTATTAGAAATAGGTTCCAGTTGGCCACTGATTATGAAGCGTATCATTTCCTCCAGCAAACAGAAAATCTTGTTTTCTTGGCGCCCGATCAACGGGCTTTTATCAAGGCTGTCGCCAAAGAGCACCAGTTTTTCCCCCACAAGTATCAGGGCGCTGAAACGGTCTTGCGGTATGGATTTATTCAGGAGTTACTAACCAAAGCTACTGTAAAACCCTCGCACCGCGATTGGAAAAGAGTATCCCACGGCATCGATTCGATTCTCACTCATAAGGTGGGTGGCTATCTAATTTTCTTCACCGTTTTATTCCTGATTTTTCAAGCAATTTTTGCGTGGGCGCAAATCCCGATGGACTTCATTGACACAACCTTTGCCCGACTGAGCAATCTAGTGGCAAAAGAATTGCCAGACGGGCCGCTGTTCGAATTGCTATCGCAGGGTATCGTGCCGGGCATCGGGGGCATCGTAATCTTCATCCCACAGATAGCTATTTTGTTTGCCTTCATCGCCATACTGGAGGAAAGTGGGTATATGGCGCGGGTAGTTTTTCTCATGGACAAAGTGATGAGCAAGTTTGGACTCAATGGAAAGAGTGTCGTTCCGTTGATGTCTGGCTGGGCATGTGCCATTCCCGCTATCATGGCCACCCGCACGATCGACAACTGGAAGGAGCGGTTGATTACCATTTTTGTTACTCCCTTTATGAGCTGCTCTGCTCGGCTTCCCGTGTTCACCATCTTGGTCGCACTCATCATTCCAGATAAAAAGCTTTTTGGTTTTTTCGGCTACCAAGGCTTGGTGCTAATGAGCCTATATCTTCTTGGTTTTCTGGCCGCGATTCTTTCCGCTGGGGCGATGAAGTTCATCATAAAAACAACCGAGCGGAGTTTTTTGATGATGGAACTCCCAACTTACCGTATGCCCCGTTGGTCCAATGTGGGATACACCATTATAGAGAAGACAAAGACATTTGTATTTGAGGCGGGCAAAGTGATTCTGGCTATTTCTATCATCCTTTGGGTGCTGGCCAGCTACGGACCGATCGATGAAATGAATGCCGCCAAAGGAATAGTGCGGGAAGAAGCGGCTGTTCTCAACTTACCCGAAGATGAAATTCAAAACCGGATTGCAGCCTACAAGCTAGAGCATTCATACGCTGGAAAACTGGGCAAATCCATTGAGCCGCTAATTCGTCCATTAGGGTTTGACTGGAAAATAGGAATTGCATTGGTGACTTCTTTTGCTGCCCGCGAGGTGTTTGTTGGTACGATTGCTACCATCTACAGCATTGGCAGTGCCGATGACCAACCGACCATTAAACTAAGGCTTAAGAATGAAATTAATCCAGAAACAGGCGGACCACGATATACTCCTGCTGTTGGAATGTCACTCTTGATTTTCTATACTTTTGCCATGCAATGCATGAGTACGCTAGCCATTGTGAAACGAGAAACAAAGGGATGGAAATGGCCGCTGATACAGTTGGCCTATATGACGGGGCTGGCCTATCTGTCCGCGTTTGTTGTATTTCAAGTAATGTCCTGATCAAAATTGTAGAATTTCTTGTTGTTCTTTGTCCTATATTTCACAATTATTGACTTACTATGGATTCGAAAGACTACCACTTTGGCCTTCTTTATTTAGTTCACTTGCTGATCAGCGCAGATGGGATATGGGATGAGCATGAAGAAAAGGAATTACTAAAAATCAGGGATAAAGAAAAAATTCCTAATGATACCTTTGTTGAATTCACCAATCAGATCAAAACAAAAAAAGACCGGGAAATCTATCAGTTAGGAATAGAGTATATCAACAAATGCTCTGAGGAAAAGAAGCTGGACGCGTTTGTTCATCTTTACAAGATGTCAGAGGCAGATGGCACATTTCATGTAAAAGAGGTAAGACTTTTGTTGTACTCCATTAAAATGGCCTCCATTGAATTTAATGATGTGGTGGAAAAAGCCAAGCAGTCGCAATAGCAAGATCACCATTTCTTCTCTCAACAAATTCTGATTAAACAATGAATTTTTCAAACTACTTATTGTTTGCGGTAGTTGGTTTTGTCCTACTGGCATGTAAGAAACCAAACAATAAATTTTCAGATGATGTCATTTCAAAAATTTCCGATTTTCAAGATCATCGACAAGCCGATAGCTTAGTCAGGTATTTGCTAGATCGAAATCCGGTTTATCGGATCGAGGCAGCCAAGGCTTTGGCCTCGGTTCAAGATTCAGCCGCGTCTTTGCAGCTCGGCACTATGCTGTTGGAAGACCCTGAGGTGGAAGCAAGAGTGGCAGCCGCCTTTGCCTTAGGCCAAACAAAAGGAACCGCTTCTGCAAATGCCCTGATACCGGCTTTGGAAGACAAAGAGAGCAGGGTGCTCCGGGAAGTATTGGAAGGACTTGGCAAAACCCTGTACGCATACGATTTACAAACCTTAAAAAAATTTAAAGCAAGAGACTCTATTTCCCAAGAGGGACTTGCTTGGGGACTTTATCAAATCGGCTTACGCGGATTGGCAGATGAGTCGATCGTGTCTAAACAAATTGAATTTTTGAAACCAAGTTATTCGTTGCAAACACGATTAGCGGCAGCCCATTTTTTTAGTCGCGCAGCCAAACTAGAGGTTTATCAAGGTGATGAATTAATTGCAGCAGCCTCAAACGATAGATCTGCCTATGTGCGCATGGCAGCGACCAGCGGTTTGCGCAAACTGGATTCGGCAAAAAGCATTCCTGTTCTTCTTTCAATAGCCAAATCAGATCCCGATTACCGCGTTCGTATTAGTGCCGTTCGTGCATTGGCAACATGGCCTAGCAAGCGAGCAATGGCAGGCATTATTCAAAGTTTGAAGGAAGCAAATCCACACGTGGGTGTAGCAGCTTCTGAAGTTATAAAGCCAACACTTTTCTTTAAAGATCAAATAAACATGGTTGCCCAGTCTACCAAAAACACCCGCATACAAAGTAATTTATTCAAAGCATCGCTGCTGATTTCTGATGATCAAACATTGATCGATCAGATCAAAGCTATATACAATTCTTCCGATGAGTACCAAAAAGCAGCTCTACTGGTTTCGCTTTCAGCCACTACCCGGGAGTATGAATTCATTGCCAATGAGTTGCTTCATGCAATTTCTTTTGTGATAAAATCGACAGCAGCCCAAGCCCTTGTAGCCGTGGGCGAACACCCTACTGCGGATGCGGCTTTCAAAGCAAAACTGGCAACTATCTATAAAGAGGCGATTCTACAAGGAGATCCCGGTGTGATCGGAATCCTCGCAGGGGCGTTGGTCAATCCTGAAGCAGGCTATAAAACGATACTCGTTGATTTTAATTTTTTAAAAGAGGCCAAGAAAAAGCTCGCATTGCCGAAAGATATTGAGGCATTGCAACCCTTGAACGAGGCGATCGCTTTTTTTGAAGGGAAAGAAAAGCCGGCTCCACCAAAAAACCAATTTAATCATCCCATTAATTGGAAGCAGGTAAAAGCAATTAAGAAAGATCAAAAAGTAAAAATAGAAACTACACAAGGAACTATAGTCTTAACGTTATTGGTGGAGGATGCACCGGGCTCTGTTGCCAACTTTGTTGAGTTGGTTAACAAAAAATATTTTGATGGAAAGTATTTTCATCGAGTGGTTCCAAACTTTGTAATTCAAACGGGCTGCAACCGAGGAGATGGCTTCGGCAGCGAAGACTATTCTATTCGAAGTGAATTCACTAATACGCGCTACAAAGAAGGATCAGTAGGAATGGCTTCTGCCGGAAAGGATACGGAAGGCACGCAGTGGTTTATTACGCATTCCCCTACACCTCATCTAAATGGCCGATACACTATTTTTGCGGAAGTGGTAGAAGGGATGAGCGTGGTTCATGCCATCCAAGTGGGCGATAAAATTAATTCCATCTCACTGCTTTAAAAATACTTTTCGTGAAACCAGTTTACATTGTTGTTTTTTGCTGTCTCGCTTTTTTAAGCTGCAAAAAAAAGGTCGAGCAAAGCGATTTGTTTTCCAAAGGCATTTCCTTGGGAGTGGTAGACGATCAGTTACACGAAGCGTCTGGACTAGTAGAAAGTATTGCTAATCCAAAATACTTATGGACACTTAACGACAGTGGTAATCCTGCGGAGGTTTTTTTGATAAATCAAAAAGCAACTATTAAATTGATTTGTAAACTTAAAGGCATCGACAACAGAGACTTTGAAGACATTACTATGGGCGCTGGTCCCGATTCAACCAAAAACTACATATACGTTGGAGATATTGGAGACAACTTGGAACGATACAAGATCAAACTCATCTACCGATTTGAAGAACCCGTATTGGGAGCTGAGGAAGAAATTTTGATCTCAACTTTTGATACCCTGCAGATACAGTTGCCCGATGGTGTGCGCGATTCGGAGACAATGATGGTGGAACCTTATTCGAAAGATTTGTACTTGGTATCTAAACTGGAAGACTCTGTACGGGTGTATCAAATTCCTTTTCCATTTCAAAAGAATCTGATGGTAGCAAATCGTGTTGCCACAATCCCCTATTTCAAAGTTGTGGCCGGAAGCATCTCCGACAACGGAAGTGAAGTCTTGCTGAAAGATTACGATCACATCTACTATTTTAGAAATGAAACCAATGTGCCACTACCCAAACTATTACAACAGCAACCTACATTGCTTGCCTATGATCGCGAAAGGCAAGGGGAGGCCATCGCCTGGGCGCGAGATGGGTCGGGATATTACACGCTCAGTGAGAAGGTGAGCGGTGAGCTCGGGAAATTGTTATTTTATAAAAGGAATTTACGTCTGCCGGGCAATTAGCTCGTGTGTAAAAGCGACAAGCGTAGAAGTATCTCTTTTTACATTGCTTAGCTTGTCAAACCCGCTTTGAAAATACTCGCTAATCTTTTTTTCGACCAGTTCTGGAATGCTTAAATCATTGTAAATCTCGGTAACTGCCTTTACCTTCTTTTTTGAGTTAAACTTTTTAGCTGCAAGCCATTCTTGTAGTTCTTTCTTCTGTTTGCCTTTTACTTTTTCAAGAGCTTTGATCAACAAGAATGTCTTTTTATTAGAAATGATATCACCACCTACTTGCTTTCCGAACTTTTCTTGATCGGCATATACATCCAGCAAATCATCTTTCAATTGAAAGCCAATTCCAATATTCACTCCAAATTCGCGCAAGGCAATTTGATCAGCTTCGGGAGCATCGGCCAAGATGGCTCCCAATTCTAAACTGAAGCCCAGCAGCACGGCTGTCTTCAATCGGATCATTTCAATGTATTGGGCTTCCGATACTTTTGTTTTGGTTTCAAACTCCATGTCCCATTGTTGACCTTCACACACCTCGGCTGCACATTTGTTAAATAGGCCCAGTACTTTCTTCAGTTTACTTTCTTCCAACGATAAAAACATATCGTACACGCGCACCAACATCACATCGCCTGAAAGAATGGCCGTGTTTACATTCCATTTTTCGTGTACCGTTGCTTTGCCCCTGCGCAAAGGAGCCTTGTCCATAATGTCATCGTGCATCAGTGTGAAATTATGAAAGGCTTCTACCGCAGCGGCATAGTTGGCGATCTTGTCAGCGTCTTTTTTGTACAATGAATAGGCCAACATCACCAGCATTGGGCGTAAACGCTTGCCTCCCAATTTCATTAAATACCGAATGGGCTCGTAAAGTGATTTTGGTTGGGAACCGAAGGATTGATTATTGATTTCGGATTCTATCGATTTTTTGTAGTCTAATTTCATTTTAAGCGATGAGATATAAAGTCAATGTTTGCTAAGAGCTTACTTTCAACTGAACAGATTTAGGTAGGGGGAATACATAAAAATTCTGTTTCTATGCTGCCCTGTAAATTGTTTTAATATCCCCTTCAAAACAAACAGATTAATCAATTCACCTGCTGCTTTGGCAGAAAGGGTACAGATGCCTTGCGCGTCCTTTACAGAAACTAATGGCTGTTGCAATAATCTATTATAGAGGGTAAGTCCTGCTTTTATTCGTTTTCCAAATTGCGTTTGTATTATCGTTTCATGATTGGATTTTAATGCCATGATCTTGCTTAGTGTTTGAGTTGCTTGCTCTGCTGTTTGTGTGATGCCAACTAAAAAATATTTTATCCATTGAAGCATCTCGTTGTGTGTTCGCACTCTTGTGAGATTGTCGTAATATAAATATTTATCTTTTTCAAAATAGCGAGAAAGGTATAGCAATGGTTTTTCCAACACTTTTTTCTCAATTAAAAATAGTGTGATGAGTAGGCGGCCAATTCTTCCGTTTCCGTCTAGAAATGGATGGATCGTTTCAAATTGATAATGAATGATTGCTGCCTTAATAAGTAAGGGTATTTCGAGGTGATCGTTATGTATAAAGTTCTCTAAATCTCCGATTAAATTATTCAGGTGGTCATGATGGGGAGGAATAAATACCGCATCTGCTAGGCTATGCCCCCCGATCCAATTTTGACTCCTCCGATATTCTCCAGGTGTCTTTTTTTCGCCTCTTACGCCTTGCATTAATATCTTATGTGTTTTTAAGATAAGGCGTGAGGATATGGGCAGTGCTTCCAATTCTTCAACGGCCGTATTAAGTGCTTCTGTATAATTTTGAACTTCCTGCCAGTCATCTTTTCTTTCCGGACTTACATTTTCTTTTTGTAAAAAAGCTTCATCGAAATGGGTTTGTGTACCTTCGATTTTGCTTGAAACAACGGCTTCCTTGGTGATGTGTAGATGAATGAACAAATCTACATTGGGGACAAGTTTGCCAAAGGAATTTAATTGCCCCATGTGAAAGGAGGCATTTTCTAGAAGCCTGTTCAACTTAACATCTGCCCAAATCCATTCACAATCGATAGGGTTTGGCAAGAAATACCTGTAATCGGTGCTTTTCCTAAGTTTACCAGCCTCAAATTTTTCAATTTGCATCATCCTTGATTTTCTGGGCGCAAATTAACACAAAAAATTATATTTTACTTTAGGCGTTCCAAGGTAAAATAACGAAAACCGTATTTTACTTTTAAAATGGGAATTCTTTATTCAAACGTCAACTCAATCAATTTTCCGTTTTACTGTCCGCAGCAACAAAAATATTACTAGAAACTTATGTTTTTAAATTGGCTTGAAAGTATAACTGGTAAGAGATCCCTTTGTATTTACTTTTTGTACAAGCTTGAACCCATGGGATTCAAGCTTTTGATACATTTCTGGTTCCCAAGGCATAACATGACCGCAGTCTTTTCGTTTTTCATTCTTTCTTTTGGCCATCCTCTCCATGATTACTAGTAAGCCATTCTCTTGCAACGCACCTTTGACATCTATAAGAATTCCCTTTTGATCTGAAAGTTCATGATATGTATTGATCATCATAATTCGATCGTAATAATTTCTCTTGAGATTTGTTATGTGTTCCTCCCCTCTTAAAAGGATGAAGGTACCGGATATCGGTTTGCCCTTTAATCTCTCATGATGGCTCAATACCTCTGCCCATTCAGTTTTGTTTAAACAGATTGTATCTATATCCTGTAAAGTCCATTCTATGTTGTCATTGAAGGCTGCAATTTGTGCTTCAACGTAGCCATTGCCGCAACCGACACTTGCTATTCGTTCGCCTGGCTTCGCATTTATATAATTCCAAAATTCTAAATAATTTTTTCTTAACTCACTTGAATCTTTTGTAACAAATCCACATCGATAAGGGCGCTCTTTTTTTTGTGAATAGGAATTTGACAACAAGAGAACAATAAATAAACAGGCTAAACTGAGCTTTTTCATAACCAAGGTTTAGGATCGTAAACGTTAAGAGATGATATTTATTTTGGGACTTTTATTGCTCGAAAGTTAAATCAATCAACCTTCTATCTACATCTGTCTTCTTAATTCGTACGACTACTTTATCGCCCAGTCGGTAAATTTTTTTCCGCCTACGACCGATGGCGCGGTAGTTTTTTTCATCAAATTCGTAGAAGTCATCCTTCATATCGGAAAGCCGAGCCATGCCTTCGCACTTAGTCTCTACGATTTCCACAAAAATTCCGAAATCAGTAACGCCCGTGATGATTCCATCAAAAGGCTTGTTCTCGGCCATACTCATGAACTCTACTTGCTTATATTTAATGCTGGCGCGCTCCGCATCGGCTGCCCGCTTTTCGCGTTGGGAAGAATGAATACATTTTTCTTCAAACTCCTTTTTGCTCACGGATTTGCCACCGTCCAAATAATACTGCAAGAGTCGATGCACCATCATATCAGGATACCTGCGAATAGGAGAAGTGAAATGCGTATAGTGATCAAACGCCAAACCAAAATGCGGCTTGGCCTCGGTAGTGTATTTTGCTTTTGCCATGGCACGTACGGCCAGTGACTGTAATACGTTTTGCTCCGGCTTTCCTTCTATGGAATCCATCAGCTTATTCAACGAACGAGAAACATTTTCTTCATCTATTTGCAACGTATGCCCAAACTGCTTAGCAAACACAGCAAAATCTGCTACTTTTTCAGGATTAGGAAAATCATGCGTTCGGTAAACAAACGTATTTTTTTCTTCTCCCTTTTTCATTTTGTACACATACGTAGCTACCGCCCGATTTGCCAGTAACATGAATTCCTCGATGAGTTTATGTGCTTCCTTTCTCACTTTCGGCACCACCATTAGTGGTTTACCTTGTGCATCAAGCTTGAATTTTACTTCAGTGGTTTCAAAATTAACCGCGCCCTTTTTGAATCTTTCCTTGCGGAGGATTTCATGTAGTCCATTGAGGATTTTTATTTCCTCGGCAAAAGTTCCGGCTCCACTTTCAATTACTTCTTGTGCTTGTTCATAGGAAAACCGCTGATCGGAGTGAATGACTGTGCGGCCAAACCATTCGCTGTAAATTTTTCCTTTGCTGTCCATTTCAAAAACAGCGGCAAAAGTCAGTTTATCTTCATGGGGGCGAAGCGAACACAACGCGTTAGATAAACGCTCTGGCAGCATGGGCACTGTTCTATCTACCAGATAAACAGAAGTAGCACGGTCGAACGCATCGTTATCCAGGTCGTTCCCCGGTCTTACATAATGAGTAACATCTGCAATGTGAACGCCTATCTCATAATTTCCATTAGCCGATTTTTGAAAAGAGATAGCATCGTCAAAATCTTTGGCGTCTTCGGGGTCGATGGTAAACGTAAGCACTCCGCGAAAATCTCTGCGCTTCTTTATTTCTTCATTCGTAATCTCTTCTGCAATTTTCTCAGCTTCTCTTAACACATTTTCAGGGAAGCGAAAAGGTAAATCAAACTCTGCCATGATAGAATGTATCTCTGCATTGTTCTCTCCTGTTTTTCCCAGTATTTCAATGACTTTGCCCTCGGCACTTTTATCGCCTTCAGCCCATTTGGTTACTTCAAACAACACTTTATCGTTGGCATTAGCGCCATTGATATTTTCTGGATAAACAAAAAAATCGGTGTAGATTTTTTTGAAGTCAGGTACGATGAACCCAAAGCCTTTTGAAATTTCCATGCGACCTACAAAACGATTGCGGCCACGCTTTACAATTTCTACCACTTTACCTTCCGGGCTCGCTCCATTTTTCTTTCCAAGCAATGACACTTTCACTGTGTCGCCATGAAGAGCAGAGCCTAAATCTCTGGACTGTATGTAAACATCTTTTGATCCCTCCTCGCCTGTAGCCACATATGCGAAACGCGGATTTACGTGATCTACGATTCCCACAACTCCTTTCGCGGTTGCCTTGCTGGTTTTTATTTTGTAGCTGCCATTGCTAAGTTGCCCAATCTTTCCTTCTTCTACCAACAAATCAAGCAGCTTATATAAGTCCTCAATCATTGATTTCTTTTTGACCTGCAGTTTCTTGGCAATTTGCTGGACGCTCCATTCCTTCCCGGCCATTTCATCTAATAATGAAATCAATGAGCCGTACAGTCCCACTTTTTCTTTCTTAACTTTCTTTTCCTTTTTTTCTTGAAATTTCTTTTTGCTCATTCGTTTATAATTTTAATTTTTCGAGATTCATTCGATTATCCCAAAAAGTCAGTAATTCGATTTGATTTTCTTTGATGCGATAAAATAAACTTACCTGCTTGACAACAACACATCGATAAGCTCTATATTTTTGGAGATACACAAAGAGTTTTGGATGCTTAGAAATAAGATGAAGAACCTCGTCTACTCTATCAATAAAGCTTCTTATTTCTTTTTGGCTCCAGTTTTCTTCTAAATATTGAATAATTTTTTCAAAAGTAGTTTTTGATTCAGGCGACCAAATGATAGGATAATTCATTCAGCTTTTGGGTACGTTGCTATAATCTCACGCCAGACTTCACCGTGAGGGATACCTTTACCACCATCCAATTCCTTTGTTGCACGAGAAATAGAATCTTGAACATGAACGGGAAGTTCTTCTTCTTTTTCTAAAAAAAGCATCTGATCGATCATTGTTTCCAATTCTAATAGCATTTCTTCATTCTCAAGTTTTGCAATCTTATGTTGAATATTCTCAACGAGACTAGTCCTGTCCATAACCAATGAATTTATCACCTAAATTTACGAAATAAAATTTAGCTTGCTTGAATGATGTTCTGCTCCTCTATTAGATTCAATCCCTTCATCTTCAGATAAAGCTGTGCAATCGCCACCACATCGCCCACACAATACTCGGCTATTTTTTGTAATTGCTTTTCGCGATAGTATGCTTCATTCACCATTGAGCCGTCCATGGTTCCCTTGCTGGAGGGGATGTTAAAAATGGCTGCCAGCAAATCTAGCGAAGTGTAATGTTTGTAATCGCCAAACTTCCAAAGCTCAAGTGTGTCAAGGTGCGGAATTTCCCACGGTTTTTTGCCGGCATAATCCAACAGAAACGGCAGTGAAAATCCGTTTATCAATATCCGTCTGCTCATGTAGGGGAAATCAAACTCTTTGCCGTTGTGCGCGCATAGCTTGGTAGATACGTCCAGCTTTTCGAGCATTGCTTTGAAATCGGTGAGCAATTTTTTTTCATCGTGATCAGCAAAGTATTTTGTCCGCAGTCCAATCTCTCCCTTTTCATTTTCGGTGTACTTGCCTATGGCAATCACAATTATTTTTCCAAACTCTGCGTAGATTCCTGCCTTTTCGTGAAAGAGGTCTTCGTCCGTTTGGTTTTCATCTCGCTTAAAGAAGTTAGCCTTTCGCGCCCATTGGGTTTTTAGCCGTTCGCTTAGTAAAGAGTAGCTCTCTACACAACCAACGGTTTCGATGTCGAGGAAGAGGATGTCTTTTAAGTTCTGATTCACGCGAATCTCGTTTGTATAAAGGTATTAAATTAGGAGTGTAAAACTCCTTCCAGTTGCAATTCTTTAATGAAGGTAATATTTGCTTCACAAATAGAATCGGGCACGAACACAAATTTCTTATCGTGAATTTGTGAACCCACATAATAGCTTACCCAATACTCATTGTTTAAATGAAATACATTCGGGTCAATCGGCTCGATGGCAATGGTGGTTTGCGCAGCTACCGTCTGTAAAAAATGACGGAGGGTGGAGGTGCGCTGTGTTTCGCCATCTTTCTCGCCATATCCCTTGCTAGCGACTAACGTGTTATCGATATCAAATAAATTGTTGTTGATCAAATAGACTTTCCATTCGTATTGGTCGAGGAGATTTTTTTCGCGGGCAACTGCGAGCGTTATGTTTTCCACGGGGGGGATATCAATGTCTTTCTTCATTCGCAATAAACAATTTTGGCAAAGGTAAGTTCATTTTGTCCTTTTTTATGCACGGAGTAAGTGATTCAAGGGCATCTCTAAAACCTTTTTTTTCTTCACCTCAACCCTTTCCCTTCTCCATCCCGATAGCTATCGGGAGAAAAGGACGGCCGAGTTTTTAGAGATGCCCTCAAATTATCTCACTTTTCCGACTCACCCCCTCTCTGCCTTGTAAGAGAGAGGGGAAGGGAATGCTAGCAAAGAAATTTAGAAATTCTTTTTTTATACCTTGTGTGTATGGATAAACGAACCTTTTTAAAAAATACGGCTACCCTAGGGCTGGCTGGGTTACTCCCTACCGAGGCGCTTGGAAAATGGGTCAAGCAATTTGAACATCGTGCGGCAATTGATTTGGCCAGTGATGAAGCATTTTGGGAAGGTGTGCGAAGCGGCTATCGGCTAAAGCCGGATTACATCAATTTAGAAAATGGGTATTATTGTTTCATGCCGCAAGAAACACTCGAACATTTTATCGAGCATGTAAGGGAGGTAAATCACCAAGGCTCACACTACATGCGCACAGTGCAGTGGGAAAATAAAAAAATAGCTGCCGCTAAACTGGCTGCCTTAGTGGGATGTGGCGCAGAAGAATTGATCATCACGCGCAACACAACGGAATCGCTGGACACCATTATAGCGGGGCAAGATTGGAAACCGGGTGATGAAGCGGTGATGGCAGAGCAAGACTATGGTGCGATGTTGGATATGTTTAAACTGGTGGCGAAGCGATATGGTATAATTAATAAAATCATTTCTGTACCTAATCATCCTACTTCGGACGAAGAGATCGTTAATTTATATACCAACGCTATTACACCGAAAACAAAATTGTTGATGGTGTGCCACATGGTGAACATTACAGGCCAAATATTGCCGGTGCAAAAAATTTGTGATAGGGCACATAACAAGGGGGTGAAAGTAATGGTAGATGGTGCACATGCTTTGGCCCACATTCAGTTTGCTATCCCCGATTTGCACTGCGACTATTATGGCGCAAGTTTGCATAAATGGTTGAGTGTGCCGCTGGGTGCGGGAATGTTATATGTAAGCAAGAAAAATATTTCAGGAGTGTGGCCAATGTTTGGGGAAGAAGGCAGAAAGCCAGAAGATATTTATAGGCTCAACCATACGGGTACGCATCCTGTGCACACAGACTTGGCAATTGCCGATGCCATCGACTTCCACCAAAAAATTGGTGGAGAAAGAAAGGAAGCGCGCCTTCGCTTTTTACAAAATTATTGGACAGGTAAGGTGCGAGGAGTAAAAAATGTAGTTGTCAATACACCTGTAGATACAACCCGCTCGTGCGGAATTGCTAATGTTGGAATAGCCGGAATGAAGCCAAGTGTGCTAGCAGAGACGTTGATGAAAAAGTATAAGATATTTACTGTTGCCATTGATGGGGCGAACGTACACGGCTGTAGAATTACACCAAACGTGTATACAACCTTAGGTGAACTGGATGCATTTGTGGAGGCGATTAAAGAATTGGCAGCTTAATTACATTTTATATCCGTCCCTCAGAATTTTCTCGGCAGGTTTGCCTTGTGGCGTAAAATCTATATCGATCATTCGTTTAGGCCCATGCGGGTACCACTTCCAAAAGTAAACACCTGCTAGCCACTTTTTGCCCCATACGGTTTCAAAAAATGCTTTATAGCAATTGGCCTGCACATCAAAAGCAACGGACGCTGTTTGATTTTCCTTCGGCCACACCCATAGCTCTATCGCGGAATTTGCATCGCTTCGATATCCGATTTCTGTAAAGAGAACGGGCCTGTTATATTTTTTATGAATCTGTTCGATAGATGAAAGGTGCGCTTTCCAACTGTCTTTCAAAGCTGCGATAGAAGCCGCGCTGCTCGTTGTCAATGGAAAATAGGCTTGTATACCAATGTAGTCCAAGGCATCCCAAAACATAACTTGTTGATATTCTTCGTGAAAATTTGCTGCATAGGTGAGTTTACCTTTGTACACCTTTCTAACACTGGCAATGACAGCACGCCACTCTTTTTCGCGCAGCGTTTGGTGTAGTTCTGTGCCGATGCAGAGAATCTCAATTTGATTTCGTTCTGCTAATTCTGCATAGTGGAGAATGAACTTTTCATAGAGAAGAAACCACCGTTGCCAAGCTGTATCACTTTTCATCTTGATCTCACCCGGCCAACCCTTGCTCACCTAAAGATGAGGCTTAAGGATCGTTTTGATCCCCGCTTTCCGGGCTAATAGGGTCGTCTTTGAAATCCCTTCGTCAGATTCACCCCACCAGATTCGATCGGATGTGAAGTGGGTTTTTATTTCGGATTCATTGGCGTTGCGCTGAAAGGCAAATGGTGTTTGGGAAATCCAAGTGACGTTACACTTTTTGAGCGCTGCTATTTCCTTTTCAGTTACTTCTTCCCTACCACCTACCCAACAAACTCCTTTTTGTTTCGAATAGATTTGAGAAAAAGACGATATAGATAAGAAGGTAAAAACAACTAAATGGATTTTTTTCACACTTTAATGTAAAAGAGTCATACCAAAAAGAGAAACAATTTTTTCTTTTAGAATGGATTTGACAACAGCCATATCGATACTTTTTTCTAGTTCTTTCTCCAGTGAGGTGACGGCTTTGTCATCGATCCCGCAAGGAACGATATGCTTGAAATAGGTCAAGTCCACATTCACATTAAAAGCTAAACCGTGCATGGTTACCCATCGACTTGTTTTTACGCCAAGGGCACAAATCTTGCGGGTTGCTTTTTCGTTTTCAAAGTCGATCCACACGCCCGTTAATCCCTTGATACGGCCACTTACAATTTTGAATTCAGCCAATGTTTGAATGACAGATTCTTCCAGCAACCGCATGTATTTGTGGATGTCTGTAAAGAAATTTTCTAAATCGATGATTGGGTAGACAACCAACTGTCCGGGCCCATGATAAGTGATGTCGCCTCCTCTATTGGTCGGATAATACGTTGCTTGAATAGTATGCAGGTCTTCTTTTTTTACCAATAGGTTTTTTTCGTTACCGCTTTTACCAAGGGTATAGACATGAGGATGCTCGCAAAAGATCAAATAGTTGGAAGTTGGAAGTTGGAAGTTTCTGGGGAGATCGCGGTTTTGCTTTTTGATTTCCAGATTCTTGTTGAATAAATCGGTTTGATAATCCCAGGCTTGCTGGTAATCGATCAGTCCGAGATCGATAAAATTGACGTTTTTGTTGATGGTAGTGTTCAAAAATTCCCTTCTTGTACGAAGGCGAAAGCCGCTTGAACATCCTCCTTTACTAAGCGGGGGTAGTTTGTCAATACTTCATCTTCTTTCCATCCATTGGCAAAAAGACCCAAAAGAAATTCAACCGATAGCCGTGTGCCTTTTATAACGGGTTTCCCTGCCAGTATTTCTTTATCTGAAATTATTCTCCCTCGCCATTCCATATTCCTAAATTAAAACAAATTGCAAAAAAATAACATTTATTTTATCTTACCCAGTTCTTCTTTTACAAAATCAACCGCTTCAATCGTGTTCGACTCCACACCATTTTCTTTCGCGAGATAATAAGATATCCAATCTGTTAAGTGGATCAGATAATAATATTGTTCCAGCAACGATGCTCCTTCCGCAACAATATCAATAATGGGATTCGACTTCTTCTCAAAAAGAGGCCGGCAAATCTCCATCCGTTTTTCCACCCGTTCGTGGTCATGATCGGAGTATAAATAAATTACCTGCGCATGCGATAATACCGCCTCTGGGAATTGCCATCCCACAATTTCGTTGTGGTTCATCTCAGGGAACGTGTTTATGTGCGCAAGTTGCTTGGCATTTTCATTGATCTGATTTTGAAAGCGTGTGGCCATGGCTCTTAATCGCTCGTCACAATAAATGATTGGCAATTTTCCTTTCAACTTTTTAGCAATTAACTCCGCTTCTGATTGGATAGCTTTTTCACCTCTGTTCAAGTATTCGATAGAATTCTCAGTTTCCTTAATAAAAGCAGCACCAATTAAATTAGTATGGTAGAGGGCATACATTAGGGAAATGATCATATAGCCTAAGTTGCCTCTGGCACTTTTCGATTCACCCGGTATTTGAATCCACAGCAAGTTATATTCCTTTGCCAACTCCAACATTTTGCCTCCCGATGTAATGCAAATAATATGGGCACGCTTGAGCATTGCTTTATTGATAGCAGCCAAGGTCTCTTCGGTATCACCACTATATGAACAAGCTATAAATAAAGTATGAGGGCTTACAAACTGCGGAATATTGTAACCCTTTGAAACAGTAATGGGAATGGGTACTCGCCCAAATGTAAGCGACTCCACCAGGTTAGCACCAATGCCCGAACCGCCCATGCCAGTAATTAGAATATTTCTGATGTCGCTGCCAGGTCTTACCAAATCAACGGACTGGCCGATCTTTAAGGCACTTGCTAATTGTAACGTAAACCCTTCTATTAGTTTCTTCATTCTTTATTATCTTCGGATTTCAAAGGTAGATTATTTCCCGTGAGCGATAAAATTAAAAAAGGTAAAGAAGGTGAAGACATGGCCGCCCGCTTTCTGATGGACAAGGGCTACGAAATTATTGTGCGCAACTATCGTTACAGGAGATCGGAAATAGACCTCATTGTGAAGAAAGATAGCTGGCTCATATTTGTAGAAGTTAAACTGCGGTCTTCCGATCAGTATGGCTACCCTGAAGATTTTGTCGACTACAAAAAGGCAAAGAATATTATTGATGGCGCGGAACAATATACTTTCGATAACAACTGGCAGGGCAATGTTAGATACGATATTGTCTCCATTCGCCTGCTAAAAAACAAAACGGAAATTATACAGATCGAAGACGCGTTTTATTAAGTACGAGAGACGAATTTCAAGGCGCGAGATGGCTCACGGTCAAGGTTCAAAACGAGAAACTTATTTTGAATAAATCTCTTTTCCCTTTTCGTCCCACTCTTTCCGCAAGTAAGGTTTAAACTCCTTGTCAAATGGTTCTTTTGGATAGGAAATAATTCGCTTGCGTTTCCCGTTGGGATAATTCTCGATCCAATCTCCTACTTTTTCATTGAAGCGATATTCGCCTCGCACGGCCACCACGCCATTTTCATGAAGCATGTAGTAATAGCCTTCCCGTTCATTGTACTCAACGGGCGTTATCTCTTTAATTTTTTTTCGTTCGGCCGGATCGTAATACGTGATGCGCGATTCCTTCGGCCAGCCCTTGTAGTATTTTTCTTTGTCCTCCAATAAATCTTGCCGATTGTGCCTCATCCATCTGCCATGCTTGGTTCCTTTGTAAAAAATCCCTTCTTCTACAAGTATATTTCCGGTCAGTTTTTTGTAGGGACCATGAAGAAGCACGCCTTTGGAAGCAACGAATTTTTCAACCTTCAAAATCTCGGCACGCTTGTAGTCGTAATAGTAGATGTCGCGGGCGAACGTGTTTGGCACATCCTGCTTTTTCAGCACGTAAAACAACTCAATCGTTACTTTATCGCCATAGCCCTTGCGGGTAAAGGCTTTTTTAGTTTTAATTCCGTAAAATACTTTTCGCTTTGGTTTCTTCTTTTTGGTGACGATGGGTTCTTCTTCTTTCTCCAATTCTAGCAACGTAAAGGGGCGATCCGTGTCAAACGTAAATTGGCCTTCCTTTACGTTGGGCTCGGGGGCTTGGGCGAAAAGAACCGAGGCGGAGAAAAAGGCTATTATAGAAAACGTAAACTTCATTGAGACTAGTTAAACGAAGATAGCGCAAAAATATTTTGCCAAGAAAAAAGGGCTTCTGATCGAGAAGCCCTTCTTTTGTTGAAATAGCTATTTCTACCCCACCAACTCCACACTTCTTTTAATAAACGCTGTGAGGTCTGCGCCCGTCAGCATGCTTTGAGAAAGCAGACCTAGGTCATACGCCTGCTTTGCAAGCTTTGTTTTTTGTTCTTCGGTTTCTGCCTTCAATACTTTTTGAATGATGGGGTGATTACCATTGATCGCAACATTGTAATTATCCGGCATTGCACCCATAAAGCTCATGCCACCACCGCCACCGGTTTTGGCCATGTCTTTCATTCTACGCATCCACTCACTCATGGTCACTGTTACCGGCAAATCATCAGGCGAAAGTGATTCAATCGCCAATGTCATGGCTTTGTTGTTGATCGCCTTTTCAAAAACACCCTTCACCGTTTCCTCTTCTTCTTCGCTGAGAATACTTGGGATCGCATCTGTCTTGGTAATCAGCTTGTCAATAATATCGCTGTCTACCCTTTTTAATTGCGTCTTCTCTAACTTCTGCTCTAGGTTTCCAATGAAGTGACTATCCAACACACCGTCCATCATCAATACATCGTATGCTTTGCTCTTAGCTGTTTGAATAAACGCATCTTGTTTGCCTTTATCATTCGTATAGAGGTAAATCACTTGCCCTTCTTTATCGGTTTGGTTAGGCTTTACTTTATCTGCGTACTCATTGAATGTAAAATATTGCCCATCGACATTCTTGAGCAACGCAAACTCTTTTGCTTTCTCGTTAAACTTTTCATCGCTGATCATGCCGTAGCGAACGAACACGCTGATGTCGTCCCACTTCTTTTCAAATTCCTTGCGGTCTTTGATGAACATGTCGATTAGCTTGTCTGCTACTTTTTTGGTGATGTGCGCGCTGATCTTCTTTACGTTTGAATCACTTTGCAAATAACTGCGTGACACGTTCAAAGGAATATCTGGTGAATCCAACACTCCGTGCAACAGCATCAAGAAATCGGGCACTACATCTTTTACCTCATCGGTAATGAACACTTGACGAGAATACAGTTGAATTTTATTGCGCTGAATTTCAAAATCGTTTTTGATCTTAGGAAAATACAAAACTCCTGTAAGGCTGAATGGATAATCTACGTTCAAATGGATCCAAAACAAAGGATCTTCTGTGAACGGATATAACTCTTTATAAAACTTTAGATAATCTTCGTCCTTCAATTCAAGCGGAGCTTTCGCCCAAATGGGTGAAGTGTTATTGATGATGCGGTCGGTGGTTATTGTTTTGTATTTGGGTTTATCGTCTTTGTCTACACCATCTTCTACACTTTCGTCTTTTGTGCCAAACTTAATCTCGACAGGCAAAAACTTGCAATACTTTTCTAAAATTCCTTTGAGACGATATTCATCTAAAAATTCTTCAGAATCTTTGTTGATGTGCAAGATTACATCTGTGCCACGGGCATCTTTTTTATCGGGGCTCAATTCAAACTCGGTAGAACCGTCACACTCCCAACGTGCAGCTTCTGTTCCTTCTTTAAATGACTTTGAAATTATTTCAACTCTATCAGCCACCATGAAGGAAGAGTAAAAACCCAGCCCGAATTTTCCGATGATGTCCTTTGCATCACCTTGGTCTTTAAATTTTTCTACAAACTCAGCCGCACCTGAAAAGGCTATTTGGTTGATGTATTTTTTTATTTCTTCGCCCGTCATTCCCAACCCTTTGTCGCTGACGGTAATCGTGTTGTTCTTTTTGTCAAAGCTCACCTCGATTTTAAGGTCGCCCAATTCGCCATTGAACTCGCCAATCGAGGCCAATTTTTTTAGCTTTTGGGTGGCATCTACCGCGTTGCTCACTAACTCACGCAAAAAGATTTCGTGATCCGAATAGAGGAATTTTTTGATGATGGGGAAAATATTCTCAGTATGGATGGAAATACTGCCCTTTTCTGTCACTTCTGCCATAGTAATTCTGTTTTAAGTGTTTTAATTGCTAGAAGCCCTAGTTTACAATGATTGTTCCAAAAGGGGAAAGTGTCAGGTTGGCAGAAAAAAGATAGGAAATTGATCCCGTTCGCTATCGGGACAGTGGGCCGATTATTATGTTTTAATCGTGAGATGCTTTGCTAAGTCATTAAAATACTTGGGCGACCAGAGTTTGATTCGTTCAGGATCTGAGATAAACCGTTGAATATCTGCCTTCATTCTAGTCATGTTAACGTCTTGTATCCGTTGGGTCAAAAGGCTACGAAATTCCTTTTCCGTAATGTTTTGCTTCGTCCAATCACCGCTATTCTGCGCCCGCAAAACAAAATGATCTAAACTAAGAGGCACTCCTTTCTTGATGTACCATTCTAAATCATACCAATCCCGTCCTTTCACATTTGTTTTCCATTTCCTAAAAAGCAGTGCATGCATTTTCTCGGCAAAAAGATGGGGCAGTGTAAAACATTTTACATAGAAAGATACAGGACGAATCAATAAGTTATCCACCGTCTCAAAACCAAGTGGTGGCTCTCGATCCACTTCTAATTTTATTTTAATACTTGGCTTTTGTCCGAGTTCATTTTGCGGGATGGTACTTTCAAGCACCAACTCTTTCCAAATGGTATCTGACTTCAAAAAAGCGGGTTCGATATTGTTCGTTAAAGTTTTTTTCTTATCCCGCACAGAAACTTTTATCCCAAGGGCTGCAAATTCAGCTTCGATGACAGGCAAATAAGGACTTATGTGAATACAGGATTTACTCGTAACAATGAAAAATCTAAATCCGCTGAAAAGCGATCCAAGCCATTAAAAATTCGTAGCGCAGTACCTCCATAAAAAGCTGCCTTTTCAAAAAAGCCAGCACGCGAGAGACCTGCCAATGCAATCTCCTGCATAATCTCACGTAGCGCTTGTGCCGCTTTCGTCTGTTGTTTGTGGGTTGTATTCAGCAATCCATTCCTTAATCATGCTGCAATTGATATAATCCTTCTGCCAAGATTTTGATACTCGCGCTTTTTGGTGCGTCCTTCACCCATTTTTTAATTTGATTTACGCTGAGTGTTTGAAGCTTTCCGTCATCTATTCTTAGGTCGTCTCGCAAATAAGAAAGTGCTTGTGCGCTACTTCTGAAGAGTACACCTGCTGTAGAGATTATTTTATCGCACAATGCTTTTTCCGGGCTTGCCATCAGCACCCTACTCTTGCCGGAAATGTGTACCGATTGAATACCAAAAGCAAAATAGGGAAGTGGCAATTTAGTATAGCTGAAAATTCCTATTGGTGTTGAAAATTGGTTAGGTGCTTTAGTAGTCATCGAAGCTATTTCATAAACTCGTTCTGGGATTAACCCGTGGAAAGATAGAGCTGTCTAAAGTGAGATGTAACTGGGGCCATATAAATAGTTGGCCAGAAGAAAAGGTTCAGGCTTACCCGCGCTGATTAAAGGCCCCGCGATATACAATCCTTTTTTTACGGATGTCAGTGCCTTTTCTTTTACCAACTCGTTGATTTTATCATTGGGGCGCTTGTAATCTGTAAGCAACGATAAAAGCACGTGGTGTGGCAGCGGGTGCGTGGCATGTTTGCTAATTGCTTTATGGATATCTATCGACATACCGTAAATGTCAAATATTGTATGGATAATCGGAAATAATCCGATTATCTGTGTTAAAAATTACATTTTAGATAAACTCAACCGTAGAGACCAAGCGTTAATGCTGTGGAGTAGAAACACTTTGCGTTCCGTTGCGGACCTGCGCCTTAGCGGTAAAAAAAATCAGCGTAAAAAAAATAGCGTGCAATTTTCAGCAATGTGCACCATAAACTGCGGGGGATTGGCGGCAACTTAAAGCGTGAATGGTTTATTAAAATATTGCTTGTTAAACCATAACTCGAATGCTGGGTCAACAAATTCAAAGGCACTATTTACTTCGTGGATAACATCGTTGTTTATAAGCGAGGTTTTGTTTTTACTAACATTTCGCGGGGTACCGAGTGAATGTCGCTGCATAACGGCATAGCTGGTAAATTGGGTTTCACCTTTTGCTACAGCTTTCAGTAAGTTTAGTTGCGTAGCGCTGATACTTTCTGTTTCCTTTTGATAAAGCGGAGAATTGGCATTGATTAGCTCTTTCAACGCTATGTTTAGCTCGGCAATAGTGGCTCTTTTATGAGTTAATTTCCATATATAATGTGCTAACTGTTGAACATACCAAGAGTGATTTTTCATGAGCATGGGTATAGCCTCAGCCGTTTTTTCATCAATCTGTTTTCCGGTGGCTTCAAAACCCTTGCGAATAAAGGGCAGCCATTTCTTTGTTTCAATTTTTTGCAACAGCATGATATCGCCAAAGCGATAAAACGGCTTGGACGGGTTATTGAAAATATCGGACATCATGTGCCGCTTGCTACCATAAAGACAATACGTGACACTTTTATGCCTTTGCCAACTAGCCCGAAGCCTTTTCTCAAAAAGAAGGTAATTATGGAAGGACGAAAGATTTTGAAATTCATCTAAGCAGATTATAAATTTCACACCCTTCTTTTTTGCAATTGTTTCTGGTAAGTTTAGTACTTCTTCAGCATTCTTTTTCAATTCCTGCCAATCGAAGTTCAAACTAAAATCGGCAGTAGGGTCTACGCCCAAACTCAGTTTTGGAATCAGCTGCTTAAAAAAATCCTTCCCGCTACCCATCCATTCCTGCCATCTGGCAGAAGATGCCTTGATTGTTTCGCGCGCAAAAGTTTCTAAAAAGTCCACTTCGCTGCTTACTGAAAACAGATCAATAACTACTGTTTTTACGTCTTTGTCTTTCTTATTGACATCATTGATTACCTTTTCTACCAGTGAGGATTTCCCCCATCTTCTAGGTGAAATGATGGTTGTGTTGGTGCCGTTTAACAAATTACTTTGCAGTTTTGCTGTTTCTACTTCTCTGAAAAGCATGGCTGCTCACAGTAGTTCCATAAATAAATGGGGAATCTTTCATAATCTTATCCGCTGCTTTAATTTATACTAAATGGTATAATACTTAAAGGTATAAAAATTATACTTTACAACCTTTACTATTGTTGAAATTATACCTCTTTAAGATATGCAAGAAATTGTCGAACGCATTCTTTCACGCAATTAATAACCAGCTAGAATGTGGACAGCTAAGATACAATACATACTGTTGACAAGCATGTTTTGGATGGAACGAATGAATCGTTAATAGTAAACAATCTGCCTTAAAATGACCGAAGCCGGTTTTTTGTTTGCAAAGACAATTTGCTTTGTCCAGTTGCCTTCGGCATCGTATTCATACTCACGCTTCTCTCGAGATTGTAGATTCCCACTCATGCCATAAGTGAACGACTCTTCTAAATTGCGATGTGAGTCATATCGAAATTTTATTTTGGTGGTGACCATGTTGTTCTTCAACACAACCAACCCAATTTGATGGTTTTGGGCATCGTATTCATAGCGTGTGATTGTCTGTTCATTTTTTGATGGAAAGCGTTGAACCGTTTCAATTACTTTGCCTTGCTCATTATATTGATGGCTAACTTGGCTTTCAACGGCCTCTCCGCTAAAAGTGTAGTTGTCAGTGTTATTTTCTGTGGCATCAAAAATACGCTCTCCCGTTTTTGCAAAGCCATTGCTGCCCCCTTGGTAAATGGTCAGGATTCGATTTCCATTCAAATCAAAATGAGCTTTCGTTTTAGAAACACATTTCCCATCCGTATCAAATTCACTTGTTTCGATCAGCTGGCCTTGAGAGTTGTATTCGTTGATCTGTTTGTGAAAAAGAACTTCCTCAGGTTGGAATTTTTTACACTCAATTACGCGATCCTTTTCATCGTACCGCCAGATCATTTTCGATTCCAGCTTGCCTCTTCCATTGAATTTTTTCTCTACCGTTAACAACCCTTTGCGATTAAAAACCGAGTTCGTCACAAATGAATTTTCAGAGATCGCATCCTTGTGACTAATCTGGCGGTCATCGCTAATGGGATCATGGATGGACTCGACTATTTCTTTAATTTTTTTGTGGGAAGACTCACTCGCCAAGACATTCCCGTGTTTTTTCTTTTCGCAAGAAAAAAGAAACACAACGATTAGTGGTATCCATACGTGCTTCATACCCAACTGATGATGACAAGAATACTCAAAAAACAATTTCGAAGATAATTTACGCTGAGCGAAACACCTTTTCGACAGAAATTTGGGTTGATTCTACATGGCCGGCCATAAAAAAACCCGAGCTGTTAGTCTACGGGTTTCTTTTGAAAATATTGGAAGAACTAATCTCCAGCCAAAACAGGCGTACTTTTCTCCTGCGCCAATTCAATCTCTTCACCGTCCTTGTTCAAAAACTTGTATTCAGTAATGGCCAACGAAGAATCTTTGATCAACTCTACCGGATGCTTATATTTGAAATACCACTTCAGGCGCTTTGAGATAATGCCTTTGGTGTAATAGGCAAACAAAAACGGATGTACTGCCAATACCAGTTTTTTCTCGTTTTGTTTTTCAAACAAATGCTGGATGTGGTCTTCAATTTTATCGGTCACCAAGATAGATGCTTCGATCTTGCCAGATCCATTGCACGTAGGGCAAACTTCTTTGGTGGCAATGTTCATCTGAGGGCGCACGCGCTCGCGAGTGATTTGCATCAAACCAAATTTCGACAAAGGCAGAATGGTATGCTTCGCTTTGTCGGCCTCCATTTCTTCCTTCACTTTATTGTAGATGAGCTTTTTGTTTTCAAGCCCACGCATATCAATAAAGTCTACCACAATGATGCCGCCCATGTCGCGCAAGCGCAGTTGGCGTGCTACCTCTTTGGCCGCTTCTAAGTTTACAGAAAGAGCAGTTGTTTCTTGGCTTTCTTCGCGGTTGGATTTGTTTCCGCTGTTTACATCAATCACGTGAAGTGCTTCGGTGTGCTCGATGATCAAATAGCCACCAGCTCGCAAACTTACCGTTTGTCCGAAGGCCGATTTGATTTGCTTTTCAACACCTAAGTGTTCAAATACTTTTACTTTGCCAGAGTAGAGTTTTACAATCTTTTCTTTGTCCGGAGCGATGTTGTGGATGTAGCTTTTTACTTCATCAAAAATCTTCTTGTCGTCTACCCACACGCTATCAAACGATTC
>JBBSCN010000009.1:0-35429 GCA_038250265.1 Cytophagales bacterium
TCGCGGTAGCTTCGTTAGTGGGCATTGCAAATTACAAGCAGGCAACGGTTACTATCAACCAAGGTTCTGCTGGTTCGCAAGTCATTCCGATAGGATCATCTTCGCCACCGGCAGCCAATTTTCTTTTGGCTGGCTTTAGCGCCATTATGACCATCTCAGGAATTTCTCAGACATCAAAGTATGCTGATGATAAACTGGAGGCTCTCCTTCAAGTGTACAAAAACGGAAAACCACTGCCACCATTCATTAAATCCAAATTGAAGAAAAAGGATTTTAAATAATTGCTGTGTAGAAGGCTGGGTATTATATTTCGTGGTGAATAAATTGACAATTCTGGCTTGCCTGTGGATGGCAATGTTTTCATTCTCAACCGATGCTCAAAACTTGGTGCCCAACCCCAGCTTTGAGTGTGGCGAAGATTTCTGCGGATCGTATCAACCTGATCTAACCAAAAATTTTAAAAGATATGCATGTGATTGGACTGTGCCGGGCACTGGCACCAGTGATATGTTTTCTACCAAAATTGAAAATATTTATTGCTTCTCGCGCATGCCTGCGTTTGGAGAAAACTATCATGTTGGGTCGCAACTTCCTCGCACTGGCAAGCGCTTTGCTGGAATTTATGCCTACTCAAAATTTGCGAGTTTAGATACCACCTCATACAGGGAATACATTCCGGTAAAATTGAACAAGCCACTTAAAGCGGGAGAAAAATATTGTTCAGAGATGTATGTGTCGGCTACCGAGCACAACCGCTATTTTGCTAATAACTTGGGGATGCGATTTAATGTCAATGAGACGTTTGTATCCGACTTCAAATACCTCAATATGCAACCGCAAGTGCTGGAAAAGAGAATCATATCTGATACCACCAAGTGGACAAAAGTGGCAGGCATATTTGAGGCTACTGAACCATCTAACTATCTCATCATTGGCAATTTTTTTGGGGATGGCAGTACGCAGGCAAGGCTGTCAAGGTCACTTAATCAACAGTTCAGCTTGGGATATTATTTTATTAAAGATGTATCGGTAGAGAAAATGCCCTGTGATAAATTTACAGTGGCAGGGTCAACCGTTTTGTGCCAAGGGCAAAGCAGAGAACTTTCGGCTACAGCCGGAGTAGATGCACATGGACCACTGCCCTCGAAATTTTAATTCTTTGTTCGTGTGTGTATTTATATTCCCCTTAGTGTAGAGAATTAGCTACACTATTTATTTTTTTGTCTCAATCGATAGTTCAAGCTATCCCGCATTGGTGGGAGGACTTTCAGTTTTTGAAAATGTATTTGCCACGAACCTGCCTGCGGGCAGAGTTTCAGCCTGCAATAAGATCCATGGACTTCCATTACCTAGTGGTTTAGTTAACTACAACAGCAGGGTAGATTAAAAAAGGGCATCTCTAAAAACCTCTGTTTTCTACACCTCAACTCTCACCCTTTCGGGAAGAAGGGTGAGCGGATTTTTTAGAGATGCCCTAAATTTTAGTGCAGCCTCCAAACTGGCATGATTGTTCTCTCTAAAGGTTGAAACACAAACACATATTATTTAAGTAAAAAAATTATGAAAACTAATCTAACCTTTTTTGCCCTTCTTTTTGCTTTAGTGCTATCGCAAGGCTGTGCAACTAAAACAAATGAGAGCGCCAACGATGCCTCATCGACATCAAATGAGGCAGCCAACTCAGAACGAACTGAAAAGGCTGAGCGAATTGCTGCCAAGCGAGCCGAGCTTGTTAAGGTAAAAGCTGAAAAACAGGAGAGCAGAAAAATGGCTGCTGCAGAAAGGGCTGCAAAAACCCCGAGCTATAAAAATGCGTCTGGCAGAGTTGTTTACTATACGGTAGAAACTGAACCTTATTATTCAGGAGGTGAAAGCGCGATGAACAAATATTTGAGCGATAACCTTAAGTATCCACAGGAGGCATTGGATAACGAGATCGAAGGTACTGTATACGTTGATTTTATCGTTAACGAAGATGGTATGGTAAGTGAAATAACCGCGACAGATTTTGTGGGTGACATTGATCAAACGCTAAAAGATGAGGCCGTAAGAGTAGTGTCCTCGATGCCAGCGTGGATGGCAGGGCGCCAGAACGGTAAAAACGTGAACTCCGCCTTTAGCATTCCCATTACTTTTCAAATCAACAACTAAGCGGATAGATTCAAGACGGTTAAGGGTTGAGTAGAGAGCAGAAATGCTCTCTACTTTTTTGTGTACGTCATTGAAAGCCTTAACTCAAAATGCACTCGTACGCTAAGCAGTGAGGGGAGGTTAAAAGTTGGAGAAATCGTTTTTCATGAGTTTGGCCATGCATTACCAGGCCGTTCTTTTGTTGATGCCAATTCGGTTATGAACTTGAAAACGAAACGTATCCACTATTACGCAAGTAATGCCTCTTCCAGAAAAGTGTTGATTGATGAATTATTGAAAAATGGAAATAGATAAAAGTGTGGGTTTCTTTGAACCCTATGGGGAGGGAATTCTACACTAACAATTAGTAAAACTTCCTTTAACAGCCAAAACAACAGATTAGTAGAACGGATAATAAATTGCAATACGCGTGTCAAACAAATAAAGCATGAAAAATTTAGGGATCGTAATTGTAGTGTTGGGGGTTTTGATGACTGTCTTTACTGGATTCAACTTTATCACAAAGAAAAAAGTAGTTGATCTTGGTGCAATAGAAATAAATAAAACAGAGAGAACGCCTATTTACTGGTCACCGATCACGGGATTGGTTTTGATAGTGGTTGGGGGAGGTATTTTATTGGTGGGTCGTAAAAAATTGAACTAAGCAAAGATGAAAGACACAAAATTTTTGTATACCGATGGAAAGGATGTAGTGGTCACTCAATCGGCACTTCAAACTAAAGATATAGAATACCGCTTGAAAGGAATTACCGACTTCGGTATGTCGATTATAAAGCCAAAGCGGTTACCAGGTCTTTTGATTATTATTGCCGGCATTTCGTTGATACTAAATGCATTCAACATTTTCATCATTAACCAAGCGCTGCAATCTGTTTCAATCGAATTAACGCAAGCGGCAAAGGTTCTGCTAGGGGGTTTCTTGGTGCTAGCCGGACTTGGCTATATGTTCATTGTCAAAGGACGATATGCGGTGCGCATTGAAACTGCGGAGGGGGATAAAGACGTGGTGATTTCTAAAAGCAAAGAATATATTGATCAAATACTCAATGCAATCCGAAGGGCAAAATTAGCAGGTATAAACTTTTTGTAGATATAGAAAAAAATTAGTGATAGGGAAATATGGGCAAGTAATTTAGATCATTGGTTATGAAATTCACCAGCTTGAAAATATTCATCGGATGCCTTATCTGCACAGTTGCGTTAACGAACTGTGCACGGCCAACGATGATGCAAATGACGCCCGCACCGGTAGTAGAAAATATCTCGGTCAACAACAATACGGGATACTCATGGGTACTCGGTGCCTATCACTATCAAAGCGGAGTCTATTTTTGGAACCGAGGCAGCTATGAGCAGTTGCCCAAGGGCAGGAGCAGCTCGATACAAGGTCGGCACGAGTTGGTGCGGGGTCGATATCGAGATAGAAATGGATATCGGCAATAAAGAGGTATTAAAATGACTAAACTAATTAATCACAAGACAATTCCTTGTACTACTATGACACAACAACACAAAAAAATTTTTATTAAGAATATGGTTTCAAACTGCTGCGTGGCGGTGGTGAAAGAGCAACTCCTAAACCTCGGTCTCACACCTTATGAGGTACACCTAGGTGAAGTGGAATTGGCAGAAGCATTGACCGAAAAGCAACAAGAAAACTTACAAGTTGCCTTACTGCGCTATGACTTAGAACTAGTGGATGACAAAAATACAATGATGATCAGTCACATCAAGCAGTTGATTTTAAAGGTTTACTACGGACAGGAAGAAAGGATAAAAATCAATTTTTCGGACTACCTGTCGGCAAAAATCAACAAAAGTTACCAATACATCAGCAATCTTTTTTTAAAGGCCGAAGGCACGTCCATCCAGCAATTTATAATCAATAAAAAAATTGAAAGAGCGAAAGCGTTGTTGGTTTCTCAAGAGCTAACGGTGAGCGAGATAGCTTTTCAATTGGATTACAGCAGTGTGGCACATCTCTCTAACCAGTTTAAAAAAATAACCGGTTTTACACCATCTAATTTTAGGAGAAGTGGTCAAGCCGTGGGTGCCACCGCGTGAGTCGCTTTTTAAAAACGATTAAATTATAGTCAACTTAAAAACAAAAACTATGTCAACCTTAACAGAAGAAAACCGAACAGGAGTCAACCAGGAAGCGCCTTACGCAAACAGACCGGTACAATACTTAACGGCTAGTTCGCTCATGGCCAACAAAGTATTCAACAGAAAAGACGAAAAGCTTGGAGAGATCAAAGACTTTATGATTGATGTAACCAATGGCAAGATCGATTATGCGATCATTGAGTTTGGAGGATTTTTGGGCATTGGCGAAAAATTCTTTGCTGTCCCTTTTAGTTTGCTAGAGCTTGACACAAAAAATGAAACGTTTGTATTGGATCAGAGCAAAGAAGTGTTGGAAAAAGCGCCAGGCTTTGATAAAGATCACTGGCCGAAAACCAATTCGCACGCGTTTACCCCAACTTACACTTATTGGGGTGGTTTTATGGGTCAAAACGTTGGTGGGGGATTTTAAAGGGGAAAGAAATTGAGTTAAAAGCTAAAACGATCGCTATGGAATTCTATTTTGTTGAAGAGAAATCTCCCCGGTGGAGTTTTAAGTCGCAAACCAAGTTATTGCAACTTGTCAGCGACAAAAACATTTTCTTGTTTCCTGCTAAAAACGGATATGATCAGGCTAAACCTACACACATTAGCTCGGTTCATTACTTACAGAAAATACACTTACTTTTTTTGTGCAATACAGTTTCAACTAACTAATCAATAGTTTATGAGTATCGAATATAATACGATTATCGGTGTGATTGCGGGAGTATTAACTTCAGCTGCGTTGATTCCGCAATTGCTCAAAGCTATCAAGCACAAACGACTACATGAATTCTCATCGCCAACTTTATTGCTACTTTTTCTGGGTAACGGTCTGTGGGTTTACTATGGCGTATTAATTTCAGATTGGCCTGTTATTTTGACCAATTTATTTTCGGTGCTATTAAATTGCACAATAGTGATCTTTCGATACGCTCATAAAAACGATTATGAAAATTACAGTTACGGTAAGTGATGGGTACAAAATTAAATAATATAGAATGATTGAAAACGAGCCCAACGAGATAACTCTAGTCTTTCATTCTGATAAGGATAAGGACAAGCAAATGCGGGCCTTTGTGGAAACTATTGGCACCCACAAAGTCAAGACCTTGGATTTAAAGAGAGAGTTTATCACCGAACTTCAATTGGCTGAAATTGCCGATAAAATGACGGTGGGTGTAAAAGATTTGGTCGACAAAACGTACCTTGATAGAATCGAGATAACTACCATAGAGGGCGTGATTGATATGAGTGATGCCGACATTTTAACGTTGATAAGCCGAGAACCTATCTTATTGGCAACGCCCATTCTTATTATTGGCAAGATTGCTTATCTCTACGAATCTGCTTATCAATTACTAAAGCAAAATTTTAATAGCACAGGAGTTGAGTCTATTTCAGCTGCCAATGTGGAAGAGAAGAAATAATACTTTTGCCATTCGTTGTTCCGATTGATTCTACAGCACTGTAGAGAAATTTATACTAACCAAACAAAGAACGGGTAATTGGGTCTTATTTGAGGGTGCTCAAGCTGGCTCATTTTTTTCAGTAGGTTTTACTATCATTAATCGAAAAAATATGAATAACAAGGAAGAAAAGCCCAATGAAATTAGGGGAGGACTGCCAACTTCTAAGCAAAACCATGAGCAGAAAGCTAACACCGGTAAGGGCAAATCCGGCAGCACGGCAAAGGGTGTTGAAGACCCTTTGAAGGAACACTCTGAGAGCAAAATTAGAAAGGTAAATGATCCTAAGCCAATCAAAATTACTGCTGAAGCGGAAAGCGAAGGAGATTATAACTACAAGTCTCCGGGCTTCAGGCGGAAAGAAAAAGGGGATATCCGCAAAACAGAACCTAATGATCTTAAAGAGACAAAAGATGATCACGAGGTAATTTACTAGAAACAACGAATGAAGTTAAGCAAAGTAGCGTTGATCTTACTCGTAATTTCTGTAGAGGTGCATCAATTTGATGCCTTGTCGCAGAACAAGATTAGCCTTGCCAGCGATTGGACGTTGATGGCTAACTACGAGATTGACTATTCGCTGGACTATGCTACTGTGGAGATGGATAGTACGAGCTCTGTTTATCAATTAGTAGAAATAAAAATGAAAGAAGGAAGGATTAATATTTATGAGTCGACAGTTTTTTTCAAGGACGGCTTTCGGCAAGAGAACCACCACCAACCCCTTGAACTAGAATTTGACCAAAAGTTGATCCAACTAAAAGGAAATGAAAAAATAATAGACAGGATAGCGATCAAATTTGATCGGAAAGATAAAATCGAAGACAAGAGCGTGGTTGAATTTTGGGGTAGAATATAGGCCGCCTCCCTTTGGTTAGCTTGGAAAGCCATGAGAAATCGTGGCTTTCTTTTTTTATAGGTTTTGAAAGAATCCGATTGGATAAATTTCGATTATCGAAATTTCTATTATTCCAAAAAGGTAGGGGCTTTTTGCAAGTCGTTTGCAGGAAAAAACCGATGCTAGACTAAAGTAAAAAAGTATCATAAGCCAAGGCCTAAGATACTTTTACAAACGAGCCAATTGCAGTATTCCTATATCGACTTGATTTTTTTTGGTAAGTGCAGATAGACAATTGATAGTGATAATTGTTGGAGCAAAAATAAGGCAATTTGTTAGTAAAGGAATACATCACGTCCTGGAAATGTCACATAAATTTCAGGCTATAGCATAATTCGGGGCCCCATAATAGACCTTTAATTTAATTATATTACACAAACCTGCATAAGTAATTTATGTAAAAGTTGGTTCAGGAAATGTAACTTTTACATTGGTTTATAAATCATATTTGTTGTGAATAAGATGAATCAACTAAAAAACAAACACCTATGAAAAAATTAATCGCATGTGGTATTATCTTGCTATTGCAATTTCTGCCTCAGATTTCGAAAGCAGAAATTGTACCTACGCGCAGTGCTACGCTCACTAATTCTCCGTTGAACGATAGTAAATTGATAAATCGATTAGATGAGATTAGAGCGATGGATAAATCTAAAATGAATTCAGCTGAAAAGAAAGCATTGAGAAAAGAATTGCGTGAAACGAAAGCACAGGCTAGGAACAGCAGCGGTATCTATATCTCAGTTGGCGCCTTGCTCGTCATCATCATTATTTTGCTTTTGATTTAGAATTTGGGTGAGGCTATTGTAGGAAAGAATTTATCTAATCAACATCTATCGGAACGCTTATTTTGTTAATTAGTAAACAATTTGTAAGCCGACTTACGAAAGGTAGTAGTAAAAAAACGGTGGTGTCGCTATTGCGTTGTCGAGCATTTTAATCACGATGGTTAAAGAGAATTATTTAATTAGTAAAAGGCACGAGGAGATTTTTAACTGATAAAAGATATGAGAACTGAGAATATGGAAACTATTACCGATTTAAATGTGATCGTCAACGGGCTCTCGATCAGTTATACTGATGAGGGAGACCACAGCCATAACACTGTTGTTTTTATTCACGGATTTCCGCTAAACAAGGCGATGTGGAATAAACAACGCGAGGCTCTCAGAAATAACTATCGGGTAATTACATATGACCTCCGCGGTTTTGGTGACTCGGAGGCAGGAGCCGAACAATTGTCAATGTCTCTTTTTGCAGCAGATCTTGAAAATTTATTGCAATCATTGGAAGTACACAAAGCCATTCTCTGCGGTTTTTCGATGGGTGGGTACATCGCGTTGACTGCAGCGGACAAATTCCCCAATTTGTTTGAGGCACTGATATTATGCGACACACAGTGTAATTCAGATACGGCAGAAGGAAGAGCAAAACGGATCAAGTCTATTGAAGCCATTCGGCTCGATGGCTTGGAGTTATATGCCGATGATAGTTTGGCAAAGTTTTTTTATGCTGAAACGCACAACAAGAAATCGAAGGAGATTATAGAAGTACGCAGGATGATCGAAGGGACACCAATAGAGACGGTGTGCGAAACATTGATGGCATTGGCCAATCGGCCAGAGACGTGCAGCACTTTAGAAAGAATAAAAATGCCAGTAATGATATTGGTCGGAAACGAAGATACGATTACACCACCAGAAAAGGCAACCTTTATGCAAAGCAAGATCAAGGGCTCCACTCTTTACCTGCTGGAAAATGCAGCTCATTTATCCAACTTGGATAATCCAACTGATTTTAATAAACACCTGATTACTTTTTTAGATAAAGTGACACAGAAGGGATTATAGAAATGGGATAGCTACTTGCTTTCGATGTACACAATGTATAAACTGGCGTTGCTGAAAAAATAGCGAAAAAATAATTATTAAAACCAAAACTATGAATTTGATGAAAGGTGTATTACTCGCTTTTGTTTTTCTTTTGAATACTTCTCAGTACGTTGTGAGCGCACAAGATATATCAGAAGGGAAATGGGATTTGTTAGGTTCACACGTGATAGATTATACGCTCGATACAGATGTGGCAAAGCTGGACACCACTAAGCTTGTTTACAAGATGTTAAAAATAAAGGTGATTGAGGGCTCGCTTAGTATAAATAAAATTGCAATTGATTATGTGAACGGAGATTCGCGCACCGTTAGGCTTCCAAAAACCTATACCAAAGGAAATGACAGTAAAATGATAGATGTAAGCCTTAAACAAAATAGACAAGTGATGGAAAAAATTTCTCTGTGGTTCAATCCTAAGATGGGAGCCGCGCAACGGAGTGTGGTGGAGTTTTGGGGGAGAAAGTAAATTGGCTCTTTTCCATTGTATGAAAACAACGAATTTACCCTGTATTATTTGTATTTGTGAGGAACTGATCATTTTTTTAAATCGGGAAAGAGTATACAACTACAAGTAGAAAAGACGAACAATCGCTCCACTCAAAAAATACTTTTTAACCTAAGTGTTTAGTCTTCATTGTCGAGGCATGCAAATGGATTTCTATCGCACAATGTGGTCTTATGTTGTGGCACCCAAATTTTAACTGACTATAAAAAAATTAAATCTTAAAACTAATGCAAGACAGAAAAGATCAAAGTAGAGAGTCAAAGACGGGCGGGGCTATTAACAAACAAGGCGATTCATCTAAAACTCAAAGTCAACAGCAAGACTGGACGAAACCTTTTTGGAAAGATGTCGATTTGGATATAAACGAAGGAGAGGAAAACTTTCATCCTAAAGGAGACCGCAGGGAAAACCCGATGGAACAAGAAAGAGAGGGCGGCAGCAAACAAACCGATAAAAATGATTTCAATAATTTAAAAGATAATAGTAAAAAGCAACGTGAGGGCTGAAGGAGGATAGAACCCAACGATTTGAAGGAACCGAAAGACGATCACAACGTGAACTATTAGGACTAAAAAGTTGCCCTACAAATATTAAATCCTACATTTTGGTACGGGAATCAGGGCAACAGAAAAGGTTTTTTAGGAAATATAGAAATAGCCGAAGATAAGTACCTAGAATAAATGCGGGATTAAAGATTACCTCCCTTTTTCAGTCAGCTTAAAAACTCTAAGAAATCATAGACTTCCTTTTTATTAGTTAACGGAAAGCCTAGATTATACGACCATCTCATAAACGGCTTCCATAAAAGGCGGCATCGCTTTTTTTACTTGGTCTATGATGTTAATTTCCCTTAATTCGATTTAGAAACGAACGAAAGGACTGCCGATCCCATTTTGCAAACCTACCACGCTGAACAGCCAAAGAGTTGTCAAGTTGTGGATTTAAATAATAGTAAAAGGCAAAACGTTCGCTTGGGTTTTGCCACCCCACAATTTGGCCAAAGCGTAGATCATTGAATAAAATAGTATCAGCATGTTGTTCAATAGTATAGTAATTTCGCGAGAAGCGGACTAATTTTTCTATTTCTTCTTTATTTTCTATTTGGCGAAGCAGCAAATCGTTTTTTGGAGAATACCTTAATTCGTTAGTCTCCTTACTATCGAATACAGAAATATACCCAGTAAAGAAACCGGTATTATCTCCCGCTGCCAAAAACCAAAGCCACGATTGCAAAGGTGCAGGGGTCAACATGAATTTTGTGTAAGAAATGTTTCGTTTAGCTAAAAGGCTTACGGCCTTCTGGGTTGCTATAGTTTTGTTGATAACACAGTATCCGCAATAGGCTACACATACTCCTAGGCCAAGCGCCCAGCAATGTTTGCGATATGCGCTGCTGCTCTTTAGTAAAATCAGCCCAACACATGCCACTGCTGGCGCAATTGAAAAAAATGGATCAGCTACGTAAATTAGGTTCAGAGATATTCGGTAGTGACTAAACGGTTCAAACCACCCTACTCCATAATTATTGAACGCGTCCAGTACTATGTGCAATGTCATACAGACAGCTAAAAAAGAGAACCAACGTAAAAAGGAATAGGAATATGAATTGTGTAGACGCCTGGCAAAAAGCGAAAGAGTAAGAGACACTAAAATTGTAAACAAAATGGAATGTGTGAATCCCCGGTGCACTAAAAAATTATCTACAGTGGAAAGCCAAGGGGTTACCAAGAAGTCGATGTCAGGGATGCTGTGTGCCAGTATACCCCATGCCATTGCTTTCTTGCCCAACTGTCGTCCCGCGAAGGCTTCGCCAAGGCATGCACCGATTGCAACGTGGGTGAGGGAATCCAATTTGAAAAATTTACTTTTGATGTTTAAGGTAGTGAATACCTTTCTAACTACAAAAATTAATTGCTATTCCTTCACCCACATGGCTAAAATAACGTAAAAGTAATCAGCCCTTACCTTTCTTAAAAAGGAAAGCTCCAAATAACAAGGTGATCACGGCAATCGTTATAAAAATAAAGAACAGAATTTTAGCGATGGATGCAGCACCAGAAGCAATTCCACCAAACCCAAATAAGGCAGCAACGATTGCGATAACGAAGAAAATAACAGCGTAACGTAACATAAAATGTTGGTTTAAAAATTGAAAATTTGTTTATAGAAGAAATTATTTTACCTTCTCTACTTGTTCACACAAATATGTGCCAGATTCTAAAATGCTGTAGGGCGGTTGTTTCAGGTCACTTTTTACATTGGCCGTGTAGAATTTCCTCTACACGCATTGCTTATTCTCTACAGCGTATGTATTGGTCTGAATTGATAGTTAAAACTACGCGCTTTAAGTGTAAGACTTTCAGTTTATAATTTCTAAAAAAATACCCTACCACGAACTAGCCGCGAGGCAGGTTCAGCATATTTCTGATTATTTCTAGACTGCTATTCGCGGCAGAATTACCTACTACAATAGGGAGACTTTCAGTCCGCAATAAGGCAAACGAAACTCCGGTCAATAGTGGTTTAGGTGAGTAGGAATACCCTACTAAAACGTGGAAATTAATTCCTTTTGTGTGGATATTAATTCCGCATATAATAGTCAAATCTCGTTTGTTGGTTATTTAACCGCATTAAATTTTTGGCATTTTATTTTCTTACAAGGTTTTCAAATCTCATACTGTGTGGGATAGAAATTATAAATACTATAAAAATGGAAACGAAGAATTTGATTGGAGGCTTATTGGCAGGCGCAGCAATTGGTGTTGCAGTGGGTATGTTGTTGGCACCCCAAAGCGGTACTGACTCGAGAAAAAAAATTGTTAAAGGCTCAAAAGACCTTGTCGATGATTTAAGAACATCAATGGAAGACGGTATTGATTCATTAAGAAATCAATTCGAAAGCGCAGTTGAAGAAACGGCTAAACGTGGAAAAGAAGCTATCGCGCGTGGTGCAAATGGTGCAAAAGAGGCGGCCAATTATGCCTCAGACAGAGTGAAAGCTTAATCTAAAATTCTACAACTATGACAATGAACAGTTTGAAATTTGATGGCACCTGGAATGAAGTGAAAGGTAGGCTCAAACAAAAGTATGCCCAACTAACAGACGATGATTTGCTGTTTATAGAAGGCAAAGAAGAGGAACTTTACGGACGCCTGCAAGAACGATTGGGCAAGAGTAAGGAAGAACTTCGAATGGAAATTGAAAAGTATTAAAATGAATAAAACGAAGCGCCATAATTTTTTATGGCGATTCTTTTTTTATTTAAACTAACCAAAATTAAAATGAGCAAAATAATTATAATCGCTGTGGCCTTCTGTTTTGCGCTACTCCGTTGTTCTCCTTCTTCAGAAAAGAAAGTAGAGACTGCTGTAAATGAAATAAAAATAGATATTAAGAAAGAAAAAGATGATACCGCTCAAACGCTGCGGGCTTTGCGTGACGGTATAAACGATAAACTAGACAAAATATCAATGGAATTTGATGAAGCGAGGGGAAATGCAAAAGTCGAACTTGGTGAAGTAAAAGATTTGCTGATTGAACAGCGTTCAAAGGCGCAAAAGGCGTTGGATGGTATCGACAATTCATCTGAAACCACTTGGGACGACATTCAGCAAGGCGCAAAAAATACATCTAACGAAGTAAAGATTGCGTGCGAGCGCATGGACGAACGAGTTACAAACGCATTAAAAAATGCAAATAAATAATACAGCCATGAAAAAAAGTAATGCCATTAGTTTGTTATTTCTAGCAATCACCTTACTATTTTTAGGTGCAACACCTTTGCTAACGGGTTGCAAGGCGTCTAATACAACCAAAGGTGGTGGCATTGGCGCAGGCGCAGGTGCCGCTATTGGTGGCTTGATTGGCCATGGGTCCAACAACACTGTGGTGGGTGCCATAATTGGGGCTGCAGTGGGGGGAACAGCAGGTGCATTGATTGGCCGCCACATGGATAAACAAGCAGACGAGTTGAAGAAAGATTTGGACGGTGCGCAAGTACAACGCGTAGGAGAAGGGATTTTAATAACCTTCAATTCAGGGTTGCAATTTGATCTTAACTCTGCTTCAATGTTGCCGGCCACCAAAACAAATTTAGATGCGCTTGCCAAAACCCTCACCAAATATAACGACACGGCTATCGTGATCGAGGGCCACACGGATAGTTCAGGTGAAGTGCCTTACAACCAAACACTTTCTGAGAAAAGAGCCTTGATGGTGGAGGAATACCTTGCCACTCAAGGGGTGGATAAAAAAAGAGTGACTACTAAAGGCTACGGAGAAACGCAGCCACTAAATACCAACCAAGATGAGGCGGAGCGGCAACTAAACAGAAGAGTAGAAGTTGCGATATACGCAAACAACAAAATGAAAAAATTGGCGAAGAAGGGTGAGTTGGGTGTTATAAATTAATTAATGCTTGATCAAAAAAATAAACTAGGAATGGAGATGAACCTTGAGAAGTTAAAGGAAATTGTTGGCAAAAGTCGCGTGGCCATGTTGGGCACAAATACTCATTCGGGCATTCACTTCAGGCCGATGGCTCACGCATTGGTAGATGATGATGGTAAAATTTGGTTTTTCACATCATCCACTTCTACTAAAGTTGATGAATTGGAAAACGATTCACAGGTAATTCTTACTTATTCTAATGAATCCGAAAATAACTACTTTACTCTAAAAGGTAACGCTCAATTGAGTGCTGACAAAGAAAAGATGAAAGAGCTGTTCAGTCCCTATACGAAGGCTTGGTTTCCAGAAGGTCTTGAAGATCCAACTATTTGTCTTTTAGTAGTGCAGCCTTACGAGGCAGAATATTGGTCGGCTAATGAAAGCAAAATAATTACTTCTATTAAGATGTTGTGGGCTGCTGTTACAAATGGAAAACCCCCGGCAGGAGAACACGCGAAAGTGAGGTTATAAATTGCCACGGTGGCGTGTTTAAAATCTCTATTACAAATCAAATCAGCCAACGCTGAATTATTTTTAGATGGTCAGGGTTTTTATCGAATTATAAAAAAAAACAATATGAATGAAAAGACGGACTCTACACTGGTGATGCTCACGCTCTCCGAACAGATAAAGAAAGCAGAGGGAGAAGGATACTCAGAAAATTTCAATATCGAAGCGAAACGATTAAAAGTAGTAGGAGAGAACGATGGCTATACCGCAGAACAGATCAAAATATCTAATTTTTATCGCTTCGAAGGTCAAACAGATCCACAGGATAGTTCGATCCTTTATTTGATTGAAACAGCGGATGGCAAAAAGGGAACGCTGGTAGATGCTTATGGAGCCTATGCCGATGCTGACATCTCCAATTTCATTCGTGAAGTAGAAGACATTCATAAGAAAGCAAAAAAACAATAAGAGGTGACGCATTTAGCGAGTTTTCAGTTGTTTGCTAAAAATATATTCCTCTCGGCTCGTTCACGGTTAGATGTAACCCACGTCATTAATTCTTCGACCTTGTTAGCGACTGGCTATATGCAAAATGACTGGAGCTTAATTCTCAGTTCTCTTAAATCAATGGTCGGCTCAGTTGGCTTGAGGAATGAATAATCTACAACACCGTTTAATCATACCACCTCCTTTTTTTTTAGAAAAAAGGGACACCACCGTTAGTTCTGGCATAGCAGCCCAGCAAGTTGCACACGAAGCCAAATTACGTTACGTAAGTGACAAAGAGGTTGGTATCACAAGGATAAAGAAAGGCAAATACTTTTTTTACTACTTGAATAAGATAAAAATTTGTGATTCTGAGCAAATTGGTCGAATAAACAAATTAGCTATTCCACCTGCTTGGAAAAGCGTCTGGATCTGCCAACTTCGAAATGGGCATCTGCAAGCTACCGGAGTGGACACAAAAAATAGAAAGCAGTACAGGTATCATGCTACTTGGAATAGTTTTCGCAGTGAAACAAAATTTCATAAGTTGTTACAATTTGGAAAGGTACTGCCGTTGTTAAGGAAAAAAATAAAGCATGATATTAACGGTTCAATTCTAACCAAAGAAAAGGTATTGGCCATGGTAATGAGTGTAATGGAGCAAACCTCTATACGAATAGGTAACGATGAGTATGAAAAATTGTACGGCTCGTTTGGGCTCACCACTTTTAAAGACGGCCACGTGAAAATTGAAGGTGCGCAAATGAAATTTTCTTTCAAAGGAAAAAAAGGCGTAAAGCATTCCATCCTACTGAAAAGCAAACGCTTGGCTAAAATTGTGAAAGCCTGTAAAGATATACCCGGCAAACAATTGTTTCAATTTTTGAATTCGGATGGCTCTATCTCCAGTATTGATTCAGGTATGTTAAACAACTATATTAAAGAGGGTACAAAAGGTGATTTTTCGGCTAAAGATTTTCGTACATGGGCTGGTTCGCTCTCTATTTTGAATTCCCTTCGTTCCGCTGTCCCAGCAAATTTAGAGTCACAAAAGAAGCGAAACTTATTAATCGCTTTAGATGAAGTGAGTAATCAACTGGGTAATACGCGTACGGTGTGTAAAAACTATTATGTGCATCCTGGCATTATCCGTTTATACCAAGAGGATAATTTACAAAAATACTTGACCGAATTGGATCAGGATGGGAAATGTAAAAAAGGTACAGACTTAACGGGAGGTGAAAAAGTTCTTATGAAAATTTTAAAAAAGCTATGAACGACTTTATTGAAACTCCGTCACGAGTGGTTTAAACTGCTGGTCGTTCCCAAAAAGTCTGGTCAGCGTTGTTTTTAAATTTATTGCAAAAGCGGACGCGTAGACTTTGTTGCCGATATAATAGTTGACATCGATAGAAAAGGAGGGAAAGATAAAATTCTCATTCACTATTCGAATGCCTACCCCTACGGATGAAAGTAGATTTTTTCCTTGAAATAGATTATTATCAGCCGAGAGAAGGTTCACGCTAAATTTATGATAGAGTGCGAAGCGAAAACCTAGCTTATACCAAGGCATGAAATAGACATTTTCAGTACCCAGCCCTAGGCGCTCCAACCCGATCGGGGCTATTGAATTTTCAGGTCGCCAACCACCTTCCAGTTTTAGGGTTTTGTCCAGAACACGATTGATTCCGTTTGCGTAATTTAATGTAATAAATTGCCTAGAGCGCAGCCTTCTTATTTTAAAGAGATTACTGAAATAGGTAGCTTCTCCAGAGAATAGGCCATCTTCGGTACCAGAATTTTTTATGAAAGTTCCGAGTTTAATGTCGGTGTTAAAATAGCCATAACGCGAAATATAAGTTCCCACATTTCCTCGTATTTCAAAGTATTTTCGGTTGATGAACTCATTTATTTCACTTCCAACCAAAATAGTAATGGCACTGCCGATAGGTACGTCTTCTGTTCTACCATAGCCGCGGATAAGCGAACTTTTTAGGTAATTGCGTTTGATTAATGTCGCACTGCCAAGGAGTAGATTACGATTATAGAAGAAGGAATTGGAATCTTGTGAAACGAAGGGTCGGTCAAAAAAATTTCTATTGATGTTGCGAATGGAGGTAATAAGATTTAGTCTTTTTTTCAATTCAAACGATCGCCCCAGCCAAAGGTCAGATTGATTTTCGCGATAAGAAGCCTCAAGTGTATCCGTGTCTTCAAAATAATATTTTTCATTTGTGGTAAATAGTTCAACACCGCCAGCGTATTTTATTTCGGGAGTAAAAAAATCCCTACCCAATGAAATCCGCTGCTGGTTGCGTTGATAGTTATTGGTATACTGAACTTCGCCCTGAATAAAACTTCCGTTGATGTTCGGATCACGCAGAGTAATGGAGTAACCGTTTACTGGCTTTTGAAGGTCATTTCTAAAATAAGAAATTTGAAGTTGCTTAGCATACCCTAAAATATTTATATCAAAGACATCGAATTGAAATTTGCTGGCCGAACTAAAGTCGCCAGAAAAGCCGATCGAGCTCACGTCTTGGGTTACCACCACAACATCGACAATTTTATTCTTCGTATCGCTTACAACAAGCATGATTCTTGCGTCACGAAGTGTTCTAAATAACCTTAAAACACGTTCGTTATCTGCCATTCTAAATGCGTCTACCCGATCGCCCGAGTTGAAAAGAAGATTTTTCTCAATGATTGATGCACGGGTATCTTTATGAATACGATTTACGAAGATCGCAAACTTTGACGCGGCCTTTTGCAGGGTATCGATTACTGATCCTTCCAGCATATCTACGCTCTTGAAAGAGATAGTGCCTATCGTGTAGCCTTCATATAGCGCAAACACATCTTCACTTTTTTGAATGGTAGTGTTAATGATAAGTTGGTTAGTTGGTCTTTTAACAAGGAAATCTACCAGCCCTGCCGTTACCTTGCTTTTGGAAGCCTTACTGCGCATGCTATCGTAAAATCGATTGGCCTCAATAGTCGGGTTTTCTTCTATGCGCACACTTCGTAATTCTTTGTTTGGCAAGTAGATAACGGTGTCATTGCGAGTGATAAAGCTGGTATCTCTCAAAAGCACCAATTTACCTTTAGCCACCGATAATTTACTCTTCCTTGGTTGCTGCCCTAAACAGACGAAAGGCAATGACGAAAGGAAAATTAAGATTAGAAACAGCCATTTCATTAAAGCGTTCTTCTATTTCAAAAAATTCCTTTTCTCGCACATTATAAGACTATTTACCAACCGCATTGTTCGAAGTAATGTCAAACGATACCCTATTGCGATTATTCCAAAACGCGTTTTACCTATTTTGAGGTTCATTTACTTCAGATTTAACTTACTAAAAATAAGTAATAATCAAGCCATCTTAAAGCGCGTCAAGAGTACCGATTGGTATCGGTTCTGGCCAATGCTAGCGTTTGAATCGGGAAGGAATTATACACATCTGTGGAAGAATAGCCACAGTACTTCAGGAAGCTAGGATCTGTTAGCAAACCGTAATTGTCAATTTCAGATCTCAATATGAATGATTTATGTAATTTATTTGATAAAGCGTGTAACGGTTTAGTTTAGTAGGTTCTCAACTTTATGGCTCTATATTTCCATCTTTTCTTTAGGTTTTATTTCAATCTAAAAATATCTATCATGACTGTCCGTCTAGCTTTTTTTGTTCTCATTATCATCTCTGGAACTGTGATCGTACAAGCGCAAAATAATTTTTCCGTAAAGACTATGAGTGGTTCAATAAAAGGAACGTCTACATTACATGACTGGCAGTCGGAGATTACGAAAATAGATTTCAGAGGCGACTTCGATGAAGAAGGTAATACGTTGAAGGCAATAAGGAACGTTGAAGTAAAGATTCGTGTGGAAAGCATAAAAAGCACACATGGGAAAAAAATGGACAATAAGACCTATGAATCTTTAAAATCAAAGAGCAATCCTTTCATCACCTATACTCTTAGCACCGCTCGGGTCGAAGAGGGGCTGAATCGCTCGGTATCAATTACAGCAACTGGAAATCTTTCTATGGCTGGGAAAATTAAGGTGGTTTCCATTAGTGCCATTGGGAAAGTGCTTGGTAATGGTGATTTGCAAGTTTCTTTTTCCAAGCAACTGAAGATGACAGAGTTTGAAATGAAACCTCCTGTTATGTTTTTGGGTACAATCAAAGTGGGAGATGAGATTACCGTACAATTCGATTTAATACTCACGCGGTCAAAATGAAAGAAAAATACTTGTCCTAACGACTACTAAGGCACTCATACCTTGGAAATTTGAACAGGCAACTATTGACAATAATCTAAAATTTAAATATGAAAGTCTTAATCGTTTTAACTTCGCATAGTGAGTTAGGAAATACCGGACACAAAACCGGGTTCTGGATTGAGGAATTTGCCTCACCCTACTATACGCTCAAAGATGCCGGGGTAGTGATTACGCTTGCTTCGCCCAAAGGAGGGCAGCCGCCCATAGATCCAAAGAGTTCTGAAACGGCCAACCAAACCGAGTCTACGCATCGCTTTGAAAGAGACGAGGAATTAAAAAAAATTCTTTCACACACCATGAAACTTAGCGAAGTATCAGCCGATGATTTTGATGCTGTTTTCTATCCCGGTGGGCATGGGCCTCTCTGGGATCTGACAAGTGACCAGGACTCTATTAAACTGATCGCGGCATTCTGGAAAAGTAAAAAGCCAGTTGTGGCTGTGTGCCATGCTCCATCTGTTTTATTAAATGTGGTGGATGAAACAGGAACTCCCTTGGTAAAAGGAAAAAATGTAACCGGCTTTACGAATTCGGAAGAGGAGGCCGTACAATTGGCTACTGTTGTCCCGTTTTTATTGGAAGATGAATTAAAAAATCAAGGAGGATTGTATTCTAAGAAAGAAGATTGGGCGTCCTACGTAGTTACAGACGGTGTATTAATCACTGGCCAGAATCCTGCCTCGTCCCAAGAAGCAGCAGAGGAATTGCTGAAGCTTCTAACTATCACATTTAATAAATAGGAAAACAACAGATATTAATTTAACAGAAATTTTGAATTGGCGCTATGCCACTAAGCAAATGACAACCAAGGTAGTGTCAAAAGAAAATATTGATACAATTCTCAGTGCAACGTTGCTGTCTCCTACCTCATCGGGCCTGCAGCCATTCCACATTATTTTGATAAGCGATAGAGAATTAAAGAAAAAAATATCACCGATTGCGATGAATCATCCTGTTATCGAACAATCATCGCACCTGATGATTTTTGCCGCGTGGGATAACTATACCGAAGAAAGAATCAACCATCATTTCGCCTACTTGAACAAACAAAGAGATCTGCCAGATTCGACCACAGACCATTTCACAAATATGACGTTGGCATTATTCAAAAAGCAAACCCCCGAACAGCATTTCAACCACGCAGCAAAGCAAGCGTATATTGGATTAGGTTTTGCATTAATGGCAGCGGCAAACGAAAAAGTAGATTCAACTCCGATGGAAGGTTTCAATCCGGATGCGCTTGACGAATTGCTGGAATTAAAAAGGAAAGGATTAAGAAGTACTGCTATTCTTGTATTGGGATACAGAAATTCGGAATCCGATTGGCTGGTAAAGCTCAAAAAAGTGAGAAGGCCGTTGAATGAATTTGTAACTGTGATGGCATGAATCAAGTAATGGAACATGAAAACAACATTGATCATAATTGGCCTTTTAATCACCGCATTAATCTCTACCCAAGCTTACTTTAATATGGCAACCACAGAAAAACAACCGTATCAAGTAGTCAAAGCGGAAAAAGAATATGAAGTACGCTATTACCCCGCGGCCACCATGGCTACTATTGCGATGACCGCAAAAACGTACAAAGAATTATCTTCTTCAGGATTTAGAAAACTGGCTTCCTACATTTTTGGAGGAAATAAATCGGATAAGACAATTGCTATGACTTCTCCTGTGCACATGGATATAAATGATTCCTTGTCGTCCATGAGTTTTGTGATGCCTGCCAACTACACCAAAGACAATCTACCAAAGCCGAAGGACTCTGCTATTACCATTAAAACCACTACCGAAGAGTACGTTGCAGCTATTCGATTTGGGGGTTATGCCGATGACGATGAAATTGAAAGGTTTGCCGCAAAATTAGAAGGTGCATTGAAGGCAAATGGAATTGGATATTACGGAAATTTTCGCTTTTTGGGTTACAACGCTCCGTATCAATTTTGGGGAAGAAGAAATGAAATGATTGTGAGTATCTATTGGAATCAAAAGAACATGGGTAAGTAAGATGTAAAGATGGTGCTAACAAAGTAAAGGGCTTAGAAATTCATCTCTCCGCTAGAGATTTGAATAGGATTCCGACCTAAAATGCCGTGAACGTAGATAAATTAAACTAAATTAGATTTTATGCAGTTAATAATCCCCATGTAACACCAACACAAGAGCTAACAGCTTTCATAAACGCCAAAGTTGGTAAGTTGTCTCATTTCTACGACAGGATTGAAACCGCAAGAGTATTTTTCTTGAGAATTGAAAAGGCAAAGGCATCAGATAATAAAGTTTTCGAAATACGCCTTGCCTTACCGGGCAACGATTTATTCGTAAAAAAGCACAGCTACACCTTTAAAGATGCTGTCGCTAAAGCAATTGACGCGTTCGAAAGAGAAATTGATAAAATGAAAACCAAGTTTCAGCACTAACACTAAGTAGGCCCGGTTGATATTTACAATACCGAGCCATAGATAAAGCGGATTTGAAATTTGGTTCGATAAATATCGAATTATATAAAGAATTTATTTGAATGTGTAACATTTTGACTCTTCTACGAACCAACTTTACGCAATAGTATTGAATCTAATTTGTCGACACAGATAGCAAAAATTAATAAAATTTTATGAAACAGGAACAGAATCAAAATATTGAAAAGCTAATTGAAATGGTAAAAGATGCCCGCGTTTGTATGCTTATTACAATCGAAAAAAATGCCGAAAATTTATCAGGTAGGCCAATGAGCATAAGCAAAATTGATGGCGATGGAACAATTTGGTTTTTTACAAAAGAATCTTCCTATAAAGTTGACGAAATAGAAGAAAGCAAAAAAGTATCTATTGCCATTACCAACGTAAGTAGTAATAATTATCTGATGATTCACGGCTCAGCAACGTTGGTAAAGGACAAAACCAAAATGAAAGAGTTGTGGAGTTCCCTGTTAAAAGCATGGTTTCCCCTTGGCTTGGAAGATCCCGATATGGTACTTATCAAAGTAACACCCAACGAAGTAAATTATTGGGATGGTAGCTCGAGCAAAATGGTGGTTCTCTTCAACATGCTAAAAGCAATAGCTACCGGAAAGGAATTTGAACAAGGCGAGCACGGAAAAATTAATTTTTAAAATCAATTGATTATAGAAATAAGAACATGAAAAGATTAGAAAATAGAGTTGTAATTATTACCGGTGCCGTTGGTAGTATTGGAAAAATTACCGCTAAATTATTTTTAGAAGAAGGCGCGAAAGTAATGTTAGTTGACCTTACCGAAGACTCATTAAAAACAGCCATTCAGGAGTTAAATAGTGAACACGTAAAGTATTGCGTTGCCGATGTTTCAAAAGCGGTTGACGTGGAACGTTATGTAACCGAAACCGTAAAATTATTCGGACAAATTGATGTTTTTTTCAACAATGCAGGTATTGAAGGAGCAATAAAACCAATTATAGATTACCCAGAGGAGATATTTGATAAAGTAATTTCCGTAAACGTAAAGGGTGCATGGTTGGGGAATAAGTATGCATTACCCCAAATAAAAGAAGGCGGCAGTATAATCATGACTTCGTCTGTATCCGGCATTTTAGGTTCTGCTAATTTAAGTGCCTATATAATAAGCAAACACGCTGTCATGGGTATTATGCGAGCCACAGCTATTGAAGCCGCTCAGCGAAAAATTCGAGTGAACTCTGTTAATCCAGGGCCTGTAAATAATAGAATGATGCGATCAATTGAAGAAGGTGAGGCAAGCGGCCATGCGGAAGAAGTGAAAAAACATTTGGAGGATAGAATTTTATTTGGACGATATGCAGAACCCATCGAAATTGCAAAACTAGTTTTGTTTCTTGCCAGCGATGATAGCCAATACATTACTGGTACGACACAGGTAATTGATGGGGGAATGGCTGCCCAATAATTTAGTTTTAACATAATCTGATATCATACCATGAAAGATAATTATCACTTTGTTGCCATTTCGGGAAGCCTGAGAAAAAAGTCGTACAACACGCTGGTATTGAAAGCGCTGCAAAAGCTTTCACCAGTTCATACCGTTGTTGAACAAATATCTATGGCTGATGTCCCTCTGTACAATTTTGATTTGAATGAAAAAAATTATCCTGAATCAATTGAAAAATTATGCAGTTCTATCAAAACTGCGGATGCACTCATTATAGTTACACCAGAATATAACTATTCTATTCCGGGCGTACTCAAAAATGTGATTGATTTCCTCTCCAAGCATCCAGCGAAACCATTTGACAAAAAAGCGGTGGGTATCATTAGCGCTAGCCCCAGTTTGCTAGGCGGTGTGAGGGCACAGTATCACCTGCGGCAGATAATGGTAGCGGTAAATGCCATGGTCATGAATGTACCCGAAGTGGTGATAACACAGGTAAACACAAAATTTGACGAGTCAGGGAATCTGATCGATGAAAAAACGAAGGAGTTTTTAAAAGCGTTTGTTGAAGCGTTGGCTGTTCATAGCAGCATTTTAAACAATAAAGTATTGGCGTAAAAATTTTGAAAGGTTAATTTCTTATGCTGCCTTTAAAAAACAAACACACAACAAATCAAGGGCATCTATAAAAACCGTTATTTTCTTCACCCAACCCTTTCCCTTCTTCAAGAGAGAAGGGTAAGCGGATTTTTTAGAGACGCCTTTGAGCTAGTTTCTGCAAAAAATAAAGTAGGCTAAGCTAAAATGAAAAATTCAACAACAAAAAGGACACAATAACGAAGGCAATTGAAGAATAAATAATCAAATCGCCATTCGACAGACTTCTATTTACTGCCACGGGCACGGCAGCAGTTTGACTAATATTAAAATACCTGGGCAACGATAGAAAAGGGTCGTTTGTAGGGCAGTGGGTAGCCTCGATTTTAATTTTGGGAGTGTACAACAAACTAGTAAAACAAGAGCAAACCAAACAGAATAATTAAAAATACTGGCAGTTATTAACCGATAAGAGACTGTTTCGCTCCTTACGAATTGTGGGGATTGCAGGACGGGAATTGAAATTTATTTCAATTCCCGTTTATCGGCCTTTTTGAAGCGATTGCAATTACTGAAAGAGTGTAATAGTGTAATGAATTACCGAAATTATGTAAAACTGTGGCATCGATTAACGTCACCTTTGTAAGCAGAGAATATTCTTTCACTGTATAAACCAAATACAAAATGGAAAAGGAAATGACGATGACAAAAGACGTTGTGGCAATAGCTGCTACAGATGCCAAAACACTTGCGGCCGCGGTAAAAGCTGCGGGCTTGGTAGAAACTCTTCAGGGCGAAGGGCCATTTACAGTTTTTGCACCAACAGATGCGGCCTTTGCTGCTATTCAATCAGAGGTGGATAAATTATTGAAACCTGAAAGCAAAGCGGCACTTTCTAAAATTTTGACTTACCATGTTGTAAGCGGCAAAACAAAAGCAGCTGATTTGAAAGACGGACAGGAACTGACTACAGTACAAGGCGGTAAGTTAAAAGTAACAGTAAAAGATGGAAAGGTAACAGTGGGTGGCGCGCACGTTACGTCCGCGGACATTGCTGCTTCCAACGGAGTAATCCATGTTATTGACAAAGTACTATTGCCCAAAGATTAAATCAATCCAATGATTTGAATAAAGCCTCGTTAAATACGAGGTTTTGTTTTCTAATTATTATTCTTAATAAATTAAATAAAAAAAATTATGAAATCAATCAAAAATACTACTCTTTTCGTTGCAGCAATATTACTGTCAATTAATACAATGGCACAAACGACAAAAGATATCGTTGATGTGGCCGCAAGCTCCAAAGCACACTCCACACTTGTTGAGGCGATAAAAGAAGCAGACTTAGTAGCAACATTGAAGAGCACCGGTCCTTTTACTGTATTCGCACCCACCAATGATGCTTTTGCAAAACTGCCTTCTGGCACGCTTGATAATTTATTGAAGCCAGAGAATAAATCAAAACTTGCAGGAATATTAACTTACCATGTAGTTGCAGGAAACTTGGATGCTAAAGCTGTGATGGCGGCTATCAAGAAAGATAATGGCAAGGCAGTTTTAACTACAGTAGCAGGAGGAAAGTTAACTGCAACGGTTGTAAAAGGGAAAGTTGTATTGACAGACGAAAATGGCGGTGAGGCAATTGTTACAGCAACTGACCTATCAGCAACCAACGGAGTAATACATGTTATTGACAAAGTGCTATTGCCAAAGGACTAATTTGAATCAAATTTTTAAATAGAGCCTCACAATTTGTTGAGGCTTTATTTTTTAAATTATTTTGGTAGGAATCAACATCATTAGCCAATGCAGATAGAGCTTCTAACCTAATTCTCGATTTGATCATTTGCCTGTCCTGATACTATTGCGCCATGGCCAATCTGTTTGAAATCTTGAAAGTAGGTTTACAGGTGAGGTAGACGTTGACCTTTCTCGGATAGGCGAAGAGGAGGCTAAGCACGCGGGTATTCTTCAAAAAAATTTATAATCTCAAAAGCTTACACCTCCTTTTTAATAAGATCTATCCACACTCTTGAAATTGTGTTGAAAGAAATGGGGGTAGATGTTTTAACGATAAAGACACCCTTGCTTTGAATGAACGAAACTATGGTGCCTTACAAGGGTTGAATAAAAAGGACACAGAAGATAAATACGGAGTCGCGCAGGTTTTGATATCGAGGCGCAGTTACGCCACCGCGCCACCGAATCGAGAAAGCCTGGGCGCTACCTTTGAAAGAGTGATACTATATTATCAACAAGAAATTGAACCCAAACTAAAAGATGATGAGAACATATTGATTGTGGCACATGGCATCAGCTTACGGGCGTTGATGATGCATTTGGAGGATATTAGTACTGCTGAAATCGCTTAGGTAAATATTGCTACAGGCGTTCCGCGAGTGTATCAGCTTACCACTGACTTAAAACTGTCTAATGTCGATTATCTTGAGCAGTGAGTGATACGCATCTAAAAAACTGGTTTGCTAAAAAATACGTGAATCATGTAACTAATCCTTACCCTCGTGTAACGTTTTTTGCGCTGCGTATAGTCATATTTGACTAACAAAAAAGCCGATTACTTACATCGTTATTTTATCCATTCACAAAAATGAAAACAACTAGACACAACGTCATCAGTCCTGTACCACCTATTTTTCTAAAAAAAGGTTCTCCTAGAAAAGTAGGTAAAAATGGGGCGAAGTCTTTTCCTAGTTATCCGTTGTATCCACCAAGCGAAGATATCTACAACAATCAGGTTGAGGAAGAAGACATAGACCCGGAAAGAATAGCTTTAAAGAAAAATAGCGTTTAGCAAACAAGTAAACTGAACCAAAACAATATTGGCGAAAATGTAATGGGCAGCGACTTGGACGTGCCGGGCTCCGGGTTAGACGATGCGCAGGAGAAAATTGGGAGCGAAGACGAGGAGAACAAATACTATAGCATTGGTGGCGACAACCACAATGATCTAGAGGAAAGTAAAGTATAAATTTTTTTGTATTAAATGACGTTCTAAGTTTAACAAATAAGTTCGACACGATAGAATTAAGGGCATTTCTAAAAACTCCATTCGCCCTTCGCTTTTGGAGAAGGGAAAGGGTCAAGGTTTTTAGAATAAGTGTTTTTAGAGATGCCGTTACACAACACGAAGAGAATTTAGTGGATTTCAAACCTGAGAATAATGATCAGCATTATTATACCTACGTACAACGAAGCTGATGGAATTGCAAAAACAATCAAACGAACATATACTGCGGATAGCAATCATGAAGCAGAAATCATTATTGTGGATGGCGGAAGTAGTGATGAGACCGTCAGAATCGCTGATCAATGCGGAGCAACTGTTGTAAAGAGTGCGCGCAAAGGTAGAGCAACACAGATGAATATAGGTGCATCATTGGCCAAGTATGAAATACTGTATTTTCTTCATGCAGACAGCATTCCACCAAATAATTTTACAACACAAATTCTACGCGCTTATAAACTAGGGGCAAAAAGTGGCTGCTTTCGGCTTGCCTTTGATTTCGACCACTGGTTTTTGAAAATGAATGCCTGGTTCTCGCGGTTTAACGTAAACGCAGTTCGATTCGGTGACCAGAGTTTATTTGTTACCAAAGACGTTTTTCAGAAGTCAGGCGGTTTCCGGGAAGATCTGGTGATGATGGAAGATCAGGAAATCATTCATCGCATAAAAAAGTTCGGAAAGTTCAAAGTATTGAAAGACGTTATCCATACATCAGCGCGAAAGTATCTGGATAACGGGGTTTACAGGATGCAAGGGATATTTTATAGAATATGGGGTCTCTATTATCTCGGTTATTCGCAGGAAAAATTATCACACCTTCACAGGAAACTGATCAAAAACCATAAACTGTAACCGTCAAAAACAAAAAACGATGGTCGAAAAGATGTACGATATCATAGTTATTGGTGCTGGTTCTGCTGGGTTAAGCGTTGGTCTAACTATGAACAAAATCGGATTCAAAGTTTTAATGATATCAAAAACTGAAAGTGAAATTGGTGGAGAATGTCTAAATGATGGTTGCATACCCAGCAAGGCGTTAATTCGCGTTTCGAGAATTGTAAAGACCGCAAAAAAAGCAAGGGCGTTTGGATTGAGTGTTACCGGATTCCCTGACTTTAAAAAAGCAATTGTTTATGTGTACGAAAAACAGGAAATAATCCGAAAACACGAGAACGCAAAAGACTTGCGTGAAAGTGGAATTGACGTTGTAGCGGGCCCTTATCCTGTTGCTTCGAGGGTTAACCAACATTTAATTGTAATGCATAAGCAGAAGCGCCTTTCTCCTAAGGTAAAAAAAATATTGCAGTTCGCTTATAAAATATTTAGCTGATGGGATGGTGGGAAATTTTGAAGGAATGGTTTTTGAGCCTTGGTGAAAAACACAATGTAAATCCTTACGTCTTTGGAGGGATCTACATAGGTGCAATTCCTTTTTTCTTTATTTCATTTTTTTGGATGATAAAGAAAATTAAAAATAAGCAATCAGTACTACTTCCTGTTTTATTGACCTCCTTCTTTTTTGTATCGGCATACCTCTACCTGATTATAGTTGGTAAAAAATATTCCCATATGGGTGTATGTTTTCATCGGCCTAATGGTTGGTTATGGAATTTATTCTACTAGTAAGAAAATAAAAAAAGTGAGCGATGAAACTCAACGATGAAAATGCAAAGTTGCCAACTGATCAAAGACCCTTTAGAATACTTATTATTTCAGGGTCGGGGAGACGACAATATAATTGCCCGGGTGTAGATGGAAAGAGCCGGATGCTTATGCTAAAGATGGCCGAGATGTTGCCAAAAGATTGGGAAATTGATTATGAAGACTTAGCTAATGCATATGGCAGGTCGAAAATTCAAAGTTGCAATGCCTGCGTTTCTACCTCAATGGCTCTGTGTGTATGGCCATGCAACTGCTATGAAAAGAGTAGTTCGCGGGAGCCTGATTTAATGTGGGATATGGATTTGTATGCAAGGCTGGATATGGCTGACGCTTGGGCAATTATTGGCCCCATCAACTGGTACGCTCCTTCTTCTAATTTGAAACTGATGTTTGACCGGCTTGTATGTATGAACGGTGGAAATCCGGATGAAAAGCTGATAGACCATAAAGACCCCGAAAAAGCCATGGCGTTAGAACATACTGCCTTGTGGGAGGAAATTAGTGTTAACCATTTGGAAGGCAGAACTGCAGGCTTTTTTTGTTATGGTGATGAAGGTGGAGATGAGATGGATGAAAATAATATTCCGAAAATACTAAAACATAAAAATTATTTTGATGGTGAATCTGAAATCTTTGAAGATGATAAAAACGCTTATGCTCCTTTAATTTGGCAGTGCCGATATGGAGGCATTGAAGTACCCGAACAACTATGGGCACATGCCACATCGGGCAAGGGTAAAAAATACAGCGATAACCAGTCGGAGGATGTTGTAAACGATGATGCTTTTATGCAAACGTTTAATAAATGGGTAAGTGATTTTGAAATATTTGTTGCAAAGAAAGGCAAAGTAGTACCCGGAAAATGGAGAGCCTATGATTATACACCACCCACCAACTTATGGAAGGAGGCTAAAACAGGAATTCGTTCGTGGATGCTGCGATTTGGTATAACTCCAGAAAACTCTTCTCCCGAAAAACAAAAGGAAATGGACTTAAATAGGGATACCACTTTACATCCGAAAAAAAGTGAAGGCGCCAAATTACGTGAAAAATAATGTACAGTATTTTTTGGAGAAATCTCCACAGGTTTCTTCACCGCAAGCTCAGCAAGAACTGGATTTAAATAAAGATTCTTCATGACCCAAAAAAAGGGAGAAGTGAAAAATCGAGAACGTAAACCAATAAGTGACATCAATTTATCGGAAAGAATTATCTATAAAATGGTTGCAGATGAACAAGTAATAAGTCCTATGGGTCAAGAAGTCAGCAAATCAACTAAAGCCCAAACGGTAGCACGCATACTACTGGCGATCTTTCTTATTTTAGCTGGTACTAGTCATCTTACTTTTCAACGAAAGGAGTTTTTAGCACAAGTACCAGATTGGGTGCCCATGCAGCCGGACCTTATTGTTGTTTTATCAGGAGTTGTAGAGATAGTATTGGGTGCTTCGTTGGTCATCTTAACTCAACAACGTATCGCAGTAGGTTGGGTTGTTGCCCTCTTTTTCGTGGCGGTTTTTCCCGGCAATATAGCTCAGCTAATTGGTGATAAAGATGCGTTTGGGCTAAACTCCGATTTGCTTCGGTGGATAAGGTTGCCGTTTCAGCCACTTTTGATTGCATGGGCATTATGGAGTACGGGGGCTTGGCGAAAATGGAGAAGTGAGAAAAGCAATAGAAACATATAATACACAAACCGATGCCCTTAGCAGAACAGGTAGCCCATTTATTTTTACTTGCCATTCCCATCGCATGTATTGCATGGACGGTAACGCACGAGGAGATATTTAAAGAGCCAAGAGATTTCTGCATAGAAAAATCAAAAAAAAGCAACACCCTTTTAAAGCGTAAATTCTTTTACCTCTTTACCTGTGAATATTGCTTTAGCCATTACGCTACGCTTTTCTTTCTGTTGATCACCAACTATCATTTACTATTTGACGATTGGCGGGGCTACCTCATTGGTGGATTTGCATTAGTGTGGATTGCCAACAGTTACATGGGTTTGTTCGGGTTGATGCGAGTAGGGATGAAGCGTGAAAAGATGGACGCAGATATTGGAGAAATCAGATTGAAAGAGGTGAAGAAGGAAGACAATAAGCAAACACCCTAGTTGGCAATGGACTACACGGATTATTATAAAATATTGGGAGTCGCCAAAACGGCCACAGCGGATGAGATAAAAAAGGCCTATCGAAAGTTGGCCGTTAAATATCATCCTGATAAAAATCTGAATAATAAGCAGGCGGAAGAAAAGTTTAAAGAAGCCAATGAAGCCAATGAAGTGCTTAGCGATGTTGACAAACGGAAAAAGTACGATGAACTAGGCGAAAATTGGAACCGCCAGCAAGCCCAGCCCGATGAGAGATATGGAAATCCAAATCGCGGTTATTCTTCGGGTACTGAATTCAATGAAGGCAGTTTTTCTGATTTCTTTGAAAACATTTTTGGAGGACGCGGGCAGCGAGAACCAAGAAAAGCGAAAGGGCAAGATTATAACACTGCTGTGACAATATCGCTGGAGGAATCGTACGCTGGCACAACACGTCAATTGCAATTAGAAACTCAAAAATTGCAAATAAAGATCAAACTAGGTGTAAAAGAAGCTCAGATACTACGATTGAGGGGCAAAGGTGGCAAGGGCTCAAGTGGGGGAGAAGACGGGGACATCTACATAACAGTGCATATTTCAGAACATCCATTATTTAAAAGAAAAGAAGATGATTTGTATTGCAATGTAAACGTTGATTTATACACCGCCATTCTGGGCGGCCAAACAGTAATAAACACATTGCGTAACCCGATTAAAATGAATGTAAACGCTGAAACGGATAATGGAAAAGTAGTGCGTTTAAAGGGAATGGGAATGCCGAGGTATGGTAAGGAAAACGAGTTTGGAGATTTATATGCCAAAGTGCACGTTACGCTTCCTACTAAACTCTCACCAAAAGAAATTGAATTGTTCAAAGAATTGTCAACCCTTAAAAAAGAATCTCATGCTGAAACGATTTGATCATTTACAAACTTTGGTAGAAGACCAGCAGGGGCGATGGTTTTTTGAAGCTCGTCTTCCCTATTTCGCCAATGAGATAATGGAAACATTAAACATTCAAGATGCCGATGAAATTTCGCTGGCGCTCAAGCGAACTTTTGAGGCTTGCCACATATTGCAAATTCCACTTAGCCGTAATTTTAGAAGAGTCTATCGTTTTAACGGCAAAGAATTAATTGCCGATTGGAAGGTGTCGGCATTAGCTCATTATCTGATCGTTATCAACTGTAATCCTGCGAATGAGCAAGTAGCCAAGGCACAGCTTTATTTTGTGATCAATAAATCAGTGAAATAAACATACCATATAAAGCTTATTCAAAGAATTGAATGCGTGAAATATGTAACCAATTTCCATTTCTATATAACACTTTTTTTGCCTGCGAAATCCACCTTTGTAATTTAGTCTATACCCCAAAATGTGTTCATAAGATCATTTTTTTGTGAATTGCATTTTAATTAGATCAATTTAACACCATGTAACTGTGAACAGTGCACCCCGAAAAAAATACCTCATTTCAAAAGGAGTCGATGGATTCTTTGAGAGTTTTGACAAGGCCTACCAATTTGTAACTCAATTTTTCAAGCAAGCTATAAAGCCTCCTTATCATTTTCGGGAAGTTATCAATCAATGCTTCGAAATAGGGTTGAAATCGTTGCTATTGATTACGCTCACAGGTTTCATTATTGGGGTGGTTTTCACCAAGCAATCGCGACCATCGTTAGAAGATTTTGGCGCTACCTCATGGCTGCCTTCGTTGATGGGTATCGCCATTGTTAAAGCATTGGGCCCGTTGGTGACAGGCCTTATTTGCGCGGGCAAAGTTGGTTCAGGCATTGGTGCCGAACTAGGATCAATGAAAGTGACCGAGCAGATTGACGCTATGGAGGTCTCTGCCATTAATCCTTTTAAGTATTTGGTAGTTACACGTGTGCTGGCTACGCTTATCAGTATTCCTATTCTTTCTTACTACTGCATTGTGATAGGTTTGTTAGGCTCTTACGTGAACGTAAATGCCGAAGAGTCAACGAGTTTCCTTGCCTACTTTAAAAATGCTTTTTCAGGCATTCACTTTTTAGATCTTTTTACTTCCATGACCAAGTCCATTTTTTTTGGATTTACTATTGGCTTGGTTGGCTGTTACAAAGGGTTTAATGCCACACAAGGAACTCGGGGTGTAGGTAAGGCGGCAAACCAAGCTGTAGTAGTGACCATGTTCTTGATTTTTGTGGAAGAAATCCTGATTGTACAAGTCTCTAACTGGATAAGATACTACTAAGATGGAACATAAAAACGGAGAGAATCCCATCATTAGCAATGAACCCGTCATTGTAATCAATGACCTACATAAATCATTTGGAGAGCTGGAGGTTTTAAAGGGCATTACCCTCACAGTTAATAAAGGAGAAAATGTGGCCGTTCTGGGCAAATCGGGAAGTGGCAAATCGGTTTTAATCAAAATATTGGTGGGCTTGTTAAAGCCAGACAAAGGAGAGGTAATAGTGCTTGGACAAAATGTTGGTGAGTTAAAAGAAAAAGAACTCAACGAATTGCGATTGCGCATTGGATTTTCGTTTCAAAGCAGTGCTTTATACGATAGCATGACTGTTCGGCAGAACATCCAATTTCCACTCGTTATGAACAAAAAAAATCAAAGTAAAAAAGAAGTTACCCAAGCGGTGGATGAAGTGTTGGATGCCGTTGGCCTAAAGGACAAGATGAATCGAATGCCAGGCGATCTATCGGGTGGGCAGCGCAAGCGAATTGGCATCGCGCGCACGCTCATTCTTCGTCCCGAGATTATGCTGTATGATGAGCCTACGGCAGGCCTTGATCCAATTACGTGTAGCGAAATCAATGAACTTATCAATGAAGTGCAGAAAAACTATAACACCGCTTCCATCATTATCACTCACGACCTTACCTGTGCACGCGAAACCGGAAACCGCGTAGCCATGCTGTTGGATGGGAAATTTAGTAGTGTCGGGAAATTTGAAGAAGTATTTAAAAGCAATGACGAACAGATCAAGAATTTTTATCAATACAATTTTATACAAAATAAGTTATGAATGAGTCCCAAAATCAACGAGCAGTAGTAGTTGGAGTGTTTGTCTTTCTTGGTTTGTTGTTCCTAATTGGGGGCATACTTATGATTGGCAACCTCCACGAGACCTTTAAGAAAAAATCTAGATTGATGGCCCGCTTTGACAATGTCAACGGCCTGCAAGTGGGTAGCAATATTTGGTTTTCGGGTGTAAAGGTGGGTATCGTTAGCGGAATTAAATTTTACGGAAGGAGACAAGTAGAAGTTGTACTCAAAGTGCAAGACAAAGTTTTGTCCAATATTCGAAAAGATGCTTTTGTGAGGTTGAGTACGGACGGGCTGATTGGTAATAAAATATTAGTGATTTACGGAGGTACAAAAGAAGCTCGGTTCATGATGGAAGACGATACATTGAGTGTGGAAAAGACATTTACTTCTGAAGATATGATTAACACCTTGCAAGAAAGCAATAAAAATGTATTGGCTATTTCTAGTGATTTTAAGAACATCAGCGCAAATCTTTTGAATGGCAATGGTGCGATTGGTAAACTATTAACGGACGATGCCATGTATACCCAGCTAAATGCGGCCAGTCTTTCTTTGCAAAAGGCATCGGCAAAAGCAGAGCAGTTGCTAGGTTCACTAAATACCTTCAGCCAAGGGCTCAACAAAAAAGGAACACTGGCTCACGAACTTACAAATGACACTGTTGTTTTCTCTTCTATAAAATTATCAGTGCTTCAATTTAAAAAAATGGCTGATACGGCCACTGTTTTTGTGAACGACCTCAAAGTCGCAGGGAGTAATCCGAAAACTACTATTGGTATTCTTTTGCATGATGAGGAGGCAGGCACACACGTAAAACAAACGATTAAGACCCTAGACAGTGCCATGCTTAAGCTAGACGTGGGCCTAGAGGCAGCACAACATAGTATTTTCTTAAGAGGATATTTTAAGAAGAAGAACAAGAAGAAGAAGTAAAAAAAAGATGTTCACTAAATACAAAATAGTATGATGCATGATTCTTGGGGTTGGGGAATGAGTTGGGGGATGTGGTTTATCCCAGTGGTTGTTATTCTTGTTGCAGTCGTTTTTCTGAGAGGTAGGCGCAGAAGGTGAGACTAACCATAAATAGTTTGAAATCTTTCCGAGATGGAAAATTGAATAGCAAAATGAAACGGATGAATAATCGACTTCTATTTGAATATTGAAACTACTTACCAAAAAAAATCGTACCTTTTATGAGAAAGAATTTATTTCTTCTTCTGAGCTTCCTTCTGGCAGGAATGCTCACCCGTGCTCAAAACCAAGAGGTTTTCTTTGACGTGATTTACAAAGATGACAAGATAGGGGTCTTACATGCGAAGGAGACAAAGACAGAATCGAAATCTGTCAAGTTGCTGACCATTGAGACGAAAACCAGTTTTCTATTTATCCCTATCCATATGGAGTCAGAGGTAACCACGAGTCATGAAAATGGTATTTTGATAAAAGGAACTGCTTACCGAGATGCAACTCGCGGATCCAATGATGTTATTGCCACGGTCACAAAAATTGGATCAAAGCGTTATCAAAGAGAGCGAAATGGCGTTAAGGATATAATCAAAAATCAGCGCATTACGTTTTGTGTAGTCGATCTTTACTTTAAAGAGCCATTAGGTGTTACTCGTGTTTTTTCAAACATGCATGCGCAAAGGCTGAAATTGAAGAGAATGGATAAAGGACACTACCAATTGATTGCGCCAGACAACAAAAATTCTCTTTACTCTTACAAGGATGGAAAATTGATCAGCATAGAAGTAGATACTCCTGTAGGTAGAGTAATTTCTAAACGTATCTAAAAATCGGGGTTTTTTCCTTAAAAGTATTGACGCCATTAGTCAATAATTTTCGTGAGATATGACGCTCACTGAAAATATTAGAAAATTAGTTGATAGCGAAAAGTCTGGTGGGTTGATCTTAGTTTTCACGACTATATTATCGCTAGCGCTTGCGAATTCACCCTGGCAGACCGGCTAAATAAATTTCTGGCAAATCGAGTTGGGTGGTGTAAGTATCGTCCGTTGGATCAACAATTGGTTAATGACAGTCTTTTTTATCCAGATTGGTTTGGAGTTAGAGCATGAATTGTATAACGGAAAGCTATCAGATGTAAAAAGTGCTATGCCTCCAGTTTTTGGTGCCGTAGGTGAAATGACTATCCCGGCTTGCATATTTTTGTTGTTTAATTATGATACGGCTACACGTGCAGGTTGGGGGTTCCAATGTCTACCGATATAGCTTTCTCGATTGGCATTTTATCACTTTTAGGGAGTCGGGTGGTTTCGTCTTTAAAAGTTTTTTTGAAGGCATCGGCAATCGTAGATGATTTGGGCGCGATTATTATCATAGCGAAAAGTTTCGGATCGAATTTTAACCTACGGCTTGTTTGTAGATCCGCCACTTGGCAGAGTGGGCATTACGATGAAAGACGCAAA
>JBBSCN010000010.1:0-34767 GCA_038250265.1 Cytophagales bacterium
CGTCTTTATAGATAACATTTAAGTAGTAGATATCAGGTGCAAGGTTTTCTGTGGGCACTTGTATTTTTTGCTCAAGGAACTCGCCTGTGTATACTTTTTTAGAAAACCGATCCAAGATAACTACCTGAAACGGCCAGTCCAATTTCGGGTCACGCCTATCTTGCGCGAGACTATCGATGAGTTCAATTGTTAACGAACTTGTGGCCGGATTGGGATAGATATTTAGCGCTAACCGGTTTGTTTTTGAGCAATCTCCTACAAATGCTTGATAGGGTCCGTCTTCCGCTTCTAGGTTTCCGCAAGGGCACCGATAACGGTCGTGGTAGTTGCATGTTCATTATCGTCATCAGAGTTTACCCACACCAAATAGAGCGAGGCCGCCAGCTTTGATAAATGCTCTTCTAAAAATCATAGACAAGAATTGATGTCGCTTGCACTACTGAAGGTTAGATAAGTTTAAGATGCCACACCGGTTTTGAAAAAAAAAGGCGGGCTCCTCAGCCCGCCTTTACCCCAAAACCATCCCCTTATCGGGATGAACCCCACAAACATCCCCGGTTCTTATCCGGAGACTTACCTAAACTATCTTATTACATTTATTTTACAACATCCGATTGCGATTCGTTCACAAACTCAAACTCTACCTCGTTTTTCATTTTAACAAAAATGATTGAGTCCTTGTTCACTTTACCCGATAAAATTTGCTTCGACAGCTCATTTAGTATTTCTCGCTGCATCACGCGCTTCAAAGGTCGTGCCCCAAATTGAGGATCAAAGCCAAGTTTCGCCATTCTGTCTAACGCTTCCTCAGAAATTTCGAGTTTTATGCCAGTTGCGGTTAAACGATTTTGAATTTGCTTAAATTGTATTTCTGTAATTTTTCTGATGTCTTTAGTGCTGAGAGGCCTAAACATGATGATCTCATCAATACGGTTCAAAAATTCTGGTCGCACAGATTGTCTCAAAATAGTTAACACCTGATCTTTCGTTTCTTCGATGACTTCAAAAAAGTTTAAGTCTGTTATTTTTTCAAAATTTTCTTGAATGATAGCCGACCCAATATTAGTTGTCATGATAATAATAGTGTTCTTAAAGTTGGCCGTTCTACCCTTATTGTCGGTCAGGCGGCCATCATCCAGTACTTGCAGAAGAATATTAAATACATCGGGATGCGCTTTTTCAATTTCGTCAAGCAAAATTACTGAGTATGGTTTTCTGCGCACCGCTTCTGTTAGTTGTCCACCTTCATCATACCCTATATAACCTGGAGGCGCACCGATCAATCTACTCACGCTGTGCTTCTCTTGATATTCGCTCATGTCAATTCGCACCATCGCATTATCATCATTAAAAAGATAATCGGCTAACGCTTTCGACAATTCTGTTTTACCCACACCGGTAGTTCCCATGAATATAAACGAACCAATCGGGCGCTTTGGATCTTGCAACCCTGCGCGACTTCTGCGCACGGCATCGCTCAGTGCTTTAATGGCTTCTTCTTGTCCCGCTACGCGCTTGCCCAATTCTTCTTCCAGATTCAATAATTTTTCTCGTTCGCTTTGCAGCATTCTAGAAACAGGTATGCCCGTCCACTTGGCTACAATCTCGGCTATGTCTTCGCTATCTACTTCTTCTTTCATTAGCGAATGCTCTCCCTGCATCGCTTTCATTTTCGCTTCTAGATTGGCAAGACGTTTTTCTGCTTCGGTCACTTTACCGTAGCGTATCTCCGCCACTTTTCCATAGTCGCCCGCTTTCTCGGCTTGCTCTGCTTCAAATTTTAATTTGTCCATTGCTTCCTTTTCCCAGCGAATGCCTTGGATTACTTCCTTCTCACTTTCCCATTTCGCTTTTAGCGAATTGCGTGTTTCAGAAAGCTCTGCGATGTCCTTGCTCAATATTGCTTCTCGGTCTTTATTTTTTTCTCTGCGGATCGCTTCGCGCTCAATTTCGAGTTGCATGATTTTGCGATTGAGTTCATCTAACTCTACTGGCAGCGAATCCATCTCCAGCCTTAGTTTGGAAGCCGCTTCGTCCATTAAGTCAATGGCCTTGTCGGGAAGGAAGCGATCTGAAATGTAACGGCTCGACAATTCTACGGAAGAAATCACGGCATCGTCTTTAATTCGCACACCATGATGTAATTCATATTTGTCTTTGATCCCGCGAAGGATGGAAATGGAATCTTCCACGGAAGGTTCATCCACCATCACCGCTTGAAACCTACGCTCCAATGCTTTGTCTTTCTCAATATATTTTTGATACTCTTTTAACGTAGTCGCACCGATGGCATGAAGTTCTCCACGCGCCAATGCTGGTTTTAATAAGTTCGCAGCATCCATCGCACCTTCGCCACCGCCAGCGCCAATGAGTGTATGAATTTCATCAATGAATAAAATAATCTCACCATCGGAATCAGTCACTTCTTTGATCACGGATTTCAAGCGCTCTTCAAATTCACCTTTGTATTTTGCGCCTGCTACTAGCAAGCCCATATCCAGCGAGATCAATAATTTAGTTTTTAGATTTTCGGGTACATCGCCATCTACAATGCGTTGTGCAAGTCCTTCGACAATCGCAGTTTTTCCCACCCCGGGTTCGCCCAATAAAATCGGGTTGTTCTTAGTACGCCTTGCCAAGATTTGTAACACGCGCCTGATTTCTTCATCACGGCCGATTACGGGATCGATTTTTCCTTTCTTGGCTAGGTCGTTTAAATTTTTTGAATATCGCTCTAGCGATTTGTATTTCGTTTCGGCATTTTGGTCTTTCACGCTTGTGCCTCCCCGCAACTCTTGAATGGCTTTGATCAAACTATTGCGATCGAAGCCTGCGTCTTTCATGAGGGTACTTACTTTGTCTTTTGTGGCCAGTAACGCCAACAGCAAATGCTCGACCGCCACGTATTCATCTTTAAATTCGCGCAGTTCTTTTTCTGCATTTTGCAAAACTGTATTGGACGTGTTGGATAGATACGCTTGTTGTCCCGAAACTTTTGGATATGAATTGACAATCTCCTCCAATTTAGTCTCCAGAATTTTTTCGCTGATGTTGAGTTTTTTGAAAACGTAATTCGAAACGTTTTCGTCCGTCTCCAAAATTGCCTTCAAAATATGCCCCGGTTCAATGGCTTGTTGTTGTAAGCCAGAGGCAATCTCAGCGGCCTTATGCAAAGCCTCTTGTGATTTGATGGTGAATTTATCGAAGTTCATAATTCAGTTGGTTTATTTTTTTTGCCACGAGCCAACCTGCCGCTGGCGGGTGCATGAATTTGCGTTTGACGCAGATTCTATTGAAGCTTAACATTTATTCGTGTATTAGTGGCAACGTTCTTTTTACCATATTATTCCTCAAATTACTATCCATCAAAATTAGTTCGTGTTTTTAAGAAAAATTGACATTAAATTGACACTTATTAGTTCGGGTTCAGTCATAATGACTTAGGGTATGCCAAAACAAGTAGTAAAAAAATCTGCTACCCAAGAGCCTACTCTCTTAATTGAGGTAGCTTGGGAGGTATGTAATCAAGTCGGGGGAATCTACACGGTGATTCGTTCGAAAGCCCCTGCGATGATGGAAAATCATGCAGGCCACTACTGTATGGTGGGGCCGTATCTCAGTAAAAATATTCAAGCTGAATTGGAACCCATTGAAGATGCAGCCGATATTTTTGGGATGGCTGCAGCCAATTTAAGCAAAAAGGGATTTGATGTAGTGTATGCCGAATGGCTGATAACAGGTAAGCCGCGTGTGGTGCTTTTGAACCCAAATGCCATCGAAGATAAAACAATGACAGTTATCAAATACTTGCTTTGGAAGAACCATCAGATAGAAATACTTGAGGGCAACAAGTTGATGGACCAAGTCATCGGCTTTGCGTATTTGACAAAATTATTTTTCGATGAGGTGGCTTTGTTGGTCGGTGACAGTCAAAAGTTGATCGGACATTTTCATGAATGGATGGCGGGCTTGCCCATTTTGGATATCAAGCGTGATGGCATACCAATCAAAACGGTTTTTACCACTCACGCCACACAGTTGGGCAGGCACTTGGCCATCAACTCGCCTCTCTTTTATGCGCACCTTCCTTTTTTTAAGTGGGAAGACGAGGCCCATAAGTTTGGCGTGGCTACCGAAGCAGCTATCGAATATGGCTGCGCACAGAGTTGCGATGTGATGACCACGGTAAGCGATGTTACGGCACGCGAGTGCAAGCATTTGCTGCGAAGAAAACCCGATGTCATTTTACCGAATGGATTAAATATTCAGCGCTTTGAAGCACTTCATGAGTTTCAAAATCTGCATTCCCGCTACAAAGATCAGATTCATGAATTTGTGATGGGTCACTTTTTCCACTCGTATTCTTTTAACCTCGACAAGACTATTTATTTTTTTACTTCCGGCCGTTACGAATATAAGAACAAGGGTTTTGATTTGACCTTGGAAGCCCTTGTACATTTGAATGAACAATTGAAACGGGAGAAGTCTGAATATACTGTGGTTATGTTCTTTGTTACAAAGCGTGAATTTTATAGCATCAAACCCGAAGTGCTTCAATCGCGTGCCGTGATGGAGGAAATTAGACAAACCTGCGAAGCCATCGAGCGGCAAGTGGGCAAGCGTTTATTTTTCGAGAGTACCATGCGACAAGATCATCGCCTTCCGCAGCTCAATGATTTTGTGGATGAGTATTGGAAGTTGCGGTACCGCAGAACTATTCAATCGTGGAAAGGCGGAAACAAATTGCCACTTCCCGTTACTCATAAATTAGTAAATGAAGAAGAAGATGAGATCATTCAATTTTTACTGCGCAGAAATTTATTAAACCGAGAAGAAGATAAAGTGAAAATTGTCTATCACCCCGATTTTATCAATTCTGCCAATCCTCTTTTCGGGATGGATTACAGCCATTTTGTGCGCGGTTGCCATTTGGGAATTTTCCCCAGCTACTATGAGCCATGGGGTTACACGCCACTGGAGTGTATGGCGAGTGGCGTGCCTGCGGTAACAAGCGACCTCAGCGGCTTTGGCGATTATCTATTGCGCAACATGCCTGACCATGAGAAAGGTGGAATGTTTGTGGTGGAAAGAGGCAAGCGCACGTTTGATTGGAGCGCGAAGCAACTCTCGGCATTTCTTTACAAGTTTTTGATGCAAGACAGACGCAACCGCATTCAGCAGCGCAATCAGGTGGAGAATTATTCGGCTGTGTTTGATTGGGAGAATTTGATCAAGTATTATGAGGAGGCCTATGATAGAGCGATTCAACCCGCTGTCAAAAACTAGCCTCGGTTTCCAGCAGAAAGGAACTTTTTAAAAAGTGCTTTACTGGCATGCAAAGGTGTAATTTCATTGGCTAAAATCTTTCTTTCCAATTTTTCCTTTTCTTTTTGGATGGAAACATTTTTGCGGAGAGATTCCTTTAAGGCCAATTCAAAATTTTCTTGAAACCATGTCAATTGCTGTAGTTGCCTGTTTCGTTGAAGAAATTTATTTGATTGGGTAAATGCGAGATAGTCATTGATCATTTCCCAGGTTTTAGCAATGCCCTTTTTCTCGATGGCAGAAGCAGTGAGCACACGAGCCTGCCAATTCGATTCGGGTAGCTGAAATAAATGCAAGGCGTGGGTAAAATCAGCTTGTGCCTGTGTTGCTTTTTTTAAATTTTCCCCGTCTGCTTTGGTAACAACAATGCCATCGGCCATTTCCATGATTCCCTTTTTAATTCCTTGAAGTTCGTCACCTGAGCCTGCTAACATCAGCAACAGGAAAAAATCGACCATATTTCGCACGGCAGTTTCTGATTGCCCCACCCCCACGGTTTCAATAATAATCACATCAAATCCTGCTGCTTCGCAAAGCAAAACAGCCTCCCGCGTTCGGTTTGCTACCCCACCCAAGGCGTTTCCCGTTGACGTAGGGCGGATAAAAGCCAACGGATCTTTCGACAATTCTTCCATTCGGGTCTTATCACCCAATATGCTTCCCTTCGTTTTGGTGCTGCTTGGGTCAATAGCTAAAACGGCCACCTTTTTACCCAATTCGGTTAAGTATTTTCCAAAGGCTTCTATAAATGTACTTTTCCCCACACCCGGAGAGCCAGTGATTCCGAGCCGAATAGAGACATTTTTTAGAGGGATCAGCTTTGCAACTAGTTTTTCTGCAAGGACGGCATCGCTTTTCAATCGACTTTCAGCCAAGGTGATTGCTTGCGCCAGAATAACTTTATCTCCATTGATGATACCTTGGAAGTAATCTTTAAAGGCAAGCCTTTTTCGAGTATTCTTTTTCAAAAGCAGTTGTAAAACTTTCTGCTAATTTTCTAAATTTACTTTAATAACCCTAACCTGTCTATGAAAAAGGTTTTGATACAAAGTACCAGTGTTACTTTTTTTGTGTTTGGTATGCTATGGGCGGTTTCTAAGATTGGTGATCTAAAGCTTTTTAGCGCTTTTGATACCATTTCACAGGCTCTTAAGGATACAGAACTTACCGATTATGCATTCAATCAACTTAGACCCGATCCTGTAGTTGACGAACGTATTGTACTCGTCAATTTTGGGACACTTTCGAGGCGCGAGGTGGCACAGCAATTACAAATCATAAGTGGCTTTAAGCCGCGTGTTATTGGAATGGATGCACTTTATAATTGCGAGGGCGGATTGCGGGACTCCATCAATTGTCCACAACTTTTAGACACCCTTGGCAACCTTTTGCTCAGCAGTGCGATACAAGAGGCGGGCAATGTTGTGTTAGGTATTAAGCTAATGCAAACAGACTCGCTAAGTAGGTTTGACACCGAAGAACCGGATTCTTTAGAGATTTCTGATCCTATGTTTAGCGATTATGCGCATGTGGGATTTGTTACCATTCCAACAGATGCTACCTACCAGGAGGACGTAAAAATAAGTCGAACCATCTTTCCTAGCAGAGTCATCAAGGGCAAACAAGAGCTGGCTTTTTCCGTACGAATGGCAATGTTGTATGACTCTGTCAAAACAAAGAAGTTTTTAGCCCGTAATATAGCCGAAGAATTCATTAATTTCAGAGGCAATATTGAGGTTCGGCAGTTGCGCATCAATAGTCTAAAGAATGAAGAAACGTCCACCACAAATTTCGGAACAATGTTTTTTGTGGTAGATGCCGAAGATGTCTTGACGGAGAATGTTTCTCCCGAGTTATTCAGAGATAAAATTGTTGTAATGGGCTATTTGGGCGATTATTTGGGGGATGAGGCTTGGGAAGATAAATTTTTTACTCCCCTAAATAAGAAGTTAGGTGGGCGTGCAAACCCCGACATGTTTGGTCCCGTGGTACACTCTAATGTGGTGGCGATGATATTGAACGAAGATTACATTGATGTGTGGTCCAACTGGCAAAAAATACTATTTGCAATTCTGGTTTGTTTTTTAACGGTAGCACTGTTTATAACTATTGACGAAAAACTCCCGATCTGGTATGATGCACTATCGGTGATTATCCAGCTGCTTTTAATCGCAGTTCTAATGTTGGTAATTGTTTACATGTTTGCCAATTACAATGTCAAGCTGCAACTTGATTTGACAATTGCCACTACAGCTCTGGTTGGGCCGTGTTATGATATCTTCAAATCCGTTCAAAATGAGCTTAAAAAGCAACTTACCAAAAGGCGGGCGCGGGTATTAACTCAAAAATCAGAGTTGGCATAATTTTTATTAACTTACATTATAATATAAACAAAACAAAAAAATGAAAAAGAGTACAATTTTAGTTCTAATAAGCATTTTTACACTGCATTTGGCCTATTCGCAGGAATACATGTTTAAAGTGATGGCCAATAAAGGATCAAACGAAGTAAAGTCTGGGGATGCTTGGCAAACAATTAAGACCGGGGATCGCCTGAAGACTGGGGATGAGCTGAAGATCACCGAGAATTCGTATGTTGCTCTGGTTCACTCCACGGGTAAGCCGGTAGAACTAAGACAGTCAGGCAGCTACAAGGTGTCTGATTTGGCCTCAAAAGTAGGGCCGGGGTCAAGTGTTCTAAATAAGTACACTGACTTTATCTTGAGCAAGAATTCTGCTGAAGAGAAAAAAAACCGATTAAGCGCTACAGGAGCTGTGCACAGAGGGCTTGATGATATCAAGGTCATGCTGCCCGAAAATCAAAACGCGGATGTCTACAACAACACTGTTATCATTAATTGGGAGTCCTCCAAAGGTGGCCCCTACATAGTAGTTGTAAAAAATATGTTTGACGAGGAGTTGAAGAAAATTGAAACCCCTGAAAACACTGTGCAAATTGATCGTAATGATCCAAAGTTAGCCAATGACGAATCATTGTTGATTGAGGTGAGATCTAAGTCAGATAGTAAGAGTAAATCTGAGCAGAAATTGATTAAAAAACTTTCAATTGCACGTCAAGAGGGAATTAAGAAGCAAATGAGTGAGTTTGGCAACGAGATCAACGAAGAGACAGCCTTGAATAAATTCATTATGGCTGGATTTTATGAAGAGAATAAGCTTTTGATAGATGCAATTACAGCATACGAGCAAGCCATCAAATTGGCACCAGATGTTCCAACGTATAAAGAAGCCTACGAAGAATTCTTGTTGAGAAACAAATTGAAGACACAGAAGTAAAAATAAGAGAGTTTTTTTGAGTCGGCTGCCCTGTTTCGGGTAGCCGATTTTTTTTTTTGAATATCTTAGCTCCTTACACTTTTCCTAATAACCAAAGCTCTAATTAAGATTACAAAAACCAAGGGAAGAAGATAAAGGTTCATTTGCTGTGGAAGCAGCGGCCAAAATCCAATCAGTGATGCAGTCATGATTGTAGTGAAAGTGAAATAGTTAAGAACCCACTTGCCGGCATTTTTTTTCAATAAACCAATCGCTCCGATCAAGTGGAGAGGGAATGCCCAAAGCAAATTAAAATTATTGGCTGCGGCTTTGTGGTCGGTGGCAATCCACAAAATAAACAACAACAAACCCAAAAGTCCCAGAACGCTGAAAAGGGTGACATCAAACCACTTGGTTGTCGCCTTTCTTTTCCAGTCTCGGTAAGAAAGAAAGCTGACCGACATAAGAAGCAATCCAAAAACAATCCAAGGATGATACCAATGAAAGGGCGTTTTTTCAGGCACACTTTCATAAACGGCAACTTTTTGTTTTACCATTGGATTTCCATTTAAAGTAGTGTGATCAAATGAAGATTCTATGTAATCGGGCAAAAACATGTATTCATAAGGGGAGGCTTTTTTATCCATCGGTAACCCTAGACAAATATCAATCCCTAAACTTCCCCAGGGTTGTTGGGTTAAATAGTTGTGAGTCAAATCGCGGATGGTGTAATCTGTTTTAATGAACGAACCATCGAACTTGATTTGATCCTTGAACACTTCTGCAAATACGTCTCGGACTTTGCTGGCGCAGTTATTATAGAAATAGTCGTAGCGGTAGGTTTGGTTCTGTGGAAGCGCGTTGTTTTCTAGGTAGCTGAATATTTTTTGCTTCTGCACCGAATCAATGTCTAAGATTTGTTCATGCACGTAGCGGTTGTAAGAAATATAGAAATCACGAAAGTCTGGATACGAGTAAACACCCAATTTGTAGTATAAATATCCGCGAGTGAAGTTGAGATAGAAATTAGGCTGATTAAAATCAAATACACCATAGTTATAAGCGATATCAAATCCAAGAATAGGGTCAACTACGCGAATAGCGCTATGGCCAAAAGCTGAATAAAGTTCGCCCTGATAGGGGCCGCAGGTAATAATTGATAATTCCGCCTGGGGGGAAAGCAGGGTTTGGGTATGGACGAGTTTTGAAAACAGCAGCAGTGCAATAAATAGGACTTTATTCATACCGTCATAATTTTGAGACTAGCATTTACTTTTTGTATTTTTTCTGCGGAAAGGTAAACAATCGTCTGCGAAAAGGTAATTTTGACATTCTATAATGAATCGCAATTTTAAAGACGGGTTGAATTTTATCTCAAAGGTGACACCCGGCAGGGCTTGGAATGCCTCAAAATTGTTGTCGAGTTATTATGCTTCGCGCGTTTCCGGGCGACCTGCACATGCGGGAATGCCACTGAGTATTTCCGTAGAACCAACCACCTCTTGCAATCTTCGCTGCCCCGAGTGCCCTAGTGGGTTGCGTTCGTTTACGCGCCCTACGGGTATGTTGAAACAGGAATTGTTTGAATCGGTGATCGATCAACTAGCTCCTTCGCTTTCTTGTTTGATATTTTATTTTCAAGGTGAGCCTTACTTGCATCCTTCGTTATTAGATATGGTCCGCTTCGCCTCTTCTAAAAAGATATACACCGCTACTTCTACCAACGCCCATTACTTGAATGACGAAGCAGCAAAAAAAACCGTTCAATCTGGTTTGGATAGATTGATTATTTCGATTGACGGAACCTCTCAAGAAACCTATGCTTCCTATCGTATCGGTGGCAAATTGGATAAAGTAATTGAGGGGACAAAGAATGTCATCAAATGGAAGCGCGCACTCAAATCAAAAACACCACATGTAATCTTTCAATTTTTGGTGGTGAAGCCAAATGAACATCAGGTGGAGGAAGTAAAGAACCTTGCAGCCGAACTTGGCGTAGATGAAGTTGCGCTAAAGACTGCGCAAATTTACGATTACAAAAGTGGCTCAGATTTAATTCCTAGTATCGATCAATATTCGCGCTACCGAAAAAAACAAGACGGCACCTACGAAATCAAAAATGAATTGCTGGATCATTGCTGGAAAATGTGGCATAGTTGTGTTATCACCTGGGATGGAAAGGTAGTCCCCTGCTGCTTTGACAAAGATGCGCACTATGTGCTAGGTGACTTGAACAAAAATACCTTTAAGGAAATTTGGCAAGGGGAGAAGTATCAAGATTTCAGAGCCTCGCTTTTGAGATCGCGTAGCGAAATAGAAATGTGCAAAAACTGCACCGAGGGAACGAAAGTGTGGGCTTGATTAATTTTGTTGTAATTTTTTTGTAGACTCCGCTGCCCCGCATTTAGCGCAGCCTGTCGCGCAACCTTCTTTGGATTGAAACGAACGATATGCCATTCTGCCCAAATAAAATGCAGCCCCTAGAAAAACTAATCCGATGAGAATGGATTGAATCATGTTGCAAAGATAACAGGCATTCGGAAACTTATCTAATTTGTTGATATCAGCCGTCCGAATATGGACGTGTTCGATCAATTTTGAACGTCAAAGTGCATTGTTGTATTTCAAATTGAAGCGTATACAGCCTTTTATCTAATGGCATTGATGTTGGATAGGGATTGGAGAATTGAAATCGTAGCATCCGATTTCCAGTTGCAAGTTTCGGTAATCGGCAACTGAGAACAACTTAAAACCCACACCATGTCGTTGCACAAACCCATTGAAGCTACGGTGTTGTACAACCACATTTGCAACTATTCAACTATTTCATTAAAAGTAGACGTAAAGGAATTTCAAAACAGAGTGAAGCAAATCCAACAAAAATGGGAAGCTACTTATCCCAATCACATATTCTCGACTAAATTTTTAAATGAAGAGATGAGAGAATTTTATGAAAGTGAAAAAAGAATGTCAACCCTCGTTACCATATTTACGGGCATTGCCATTTTTATTGGATGTTTGGGATTGTTTGGACTCGCTAGGTTTATGGCCAATCAAAAGACAAAAGAAATTGGTGTACGCAAATTGTTAGGTGCATCCGTTGAAAGTATTGTATTCTTGTTTTCTAAAGAGTACATAAAATTAATTTTGATTGGGTTTGTAGTGGCTTCTCCGCTGGCTTGGTATGTGATGAATCTCTGGCTCAACGATTTTGCTTACAAGATAGAGATTGGGCCTTCTATTTTTTTAGTTGGCTTAAGTATTACATTTTTGGTCGCTATTATAGCAGTAGGCTATCGTTCGTTGCGGGCCGCTACTGTTTATCCGGTAGATTCTTTGAGGAGTGAGTAAAGTATTTTATAATTTTTTGCTTGCCTTCTCAAGCTCAAACGAAAGTAGGCGTCCTGCCACGCGAAGCGCGTTGCACCGGGCTGTCCGCTCCTACTCCTCGCGCCCGCGCACAACCCACGCCACTGCGGGGTATCCGCTTCCATCCCTGGCCGAAACCCGCACGAAGTCTTTTTGCTCAACATTTAGTGAGTGTATCTATTGCCGTTCTATCGAGTTACCAATCGGAGGACAGAGAAATCCAAATTTTTCGTTTTTTTCTATTTGGAATAGAAACTCCTTAAGGATGTGAACAAATGGAAATCCAAATGAAATTAAAGTCTTTGAAGATAAGCAGGTAAGGTTTGTTTCGGATGAAAAGAAAGAAAAATGGTATTTCTCTATCATTGATGTGATCAAGATTCTTGCAGGCAGCCCAAGACTAAGAAAATATTGGAATGCTTTGAAAACAAAGCTTAAAGCTGAGGGAAGTCGTTTGTCCCAAAGTGTGGGACAACTGAAAATGAAATCTTCTGATGGAAAATTCTATCTCACCGATGTTGCCGACACCGAGCAGCTCTTCCGTCTTATCCAGTCTATTCCGTCCCTAAAAGCAGAACTCTTTAAACGTTGGCTGGCGCAAGTAGCCTCTGAGCAGTTAGACGAAATGCAAGACCCGGAATTTTCTATCGATCGGGCATTACAACAATACCTAAACTTAGGCTATTCCGAAAACTGGATTAACCAACGGCTAACGAGTATCGAGATTCGCAACGAGCTTACCAATCAATCTCAACAAGCGAATTCTGAAATGGGTGAAATGGGAAAAGCGGCTTTACAAAATGGCAAGCGTAAAATGGCTAACGAAAAAGTACAAGACAAATCCAACTCTTTTTCCGCATTGGGCATTGGTTCATCCGTAGCACATTACTACATTCGTGACTGAACAAAAAGAGCTGTATGAAGGGAGACTTTCACCTACAGTTCTGTGAGGACGTAGGGTGAAATTCCTTTGCGTGACTCGATTAGCTGTAATTTTTGAAGACTCGATAATGATTGATAAACTCAAAACATATTGTAAGACAAAAGTTCCCTTAACAAGCGAGGAACTTAATATTATTGACAACTATTTTGAAGTGCTATTTTTAAAGAAAAAAGAGTTTTTATTGAAAGACGGTCAAGTTTGCAATTTTATTGGATTTATCGCAGATGGGACAATTAGACATTTTCATCTTAAAGATGGCGTAGAAAAAACTTGCGACATTTCATTCGAAAACTCATGGGTAACTGACTTCCAAAGCTTCAATCAAAACACTAATTGCATTATGAATTTGCAGGCTATGGAGGATACCAACGTATTTATTATAAGAAAAGAGAACTTATATTCATTATACAAAGAATGCAGTAAGTATGAAACTTTTGGACGACTCATGGCTGAACAAGTTGCACAAAGAGCTACCGAAATTGCAATGTCTCTTTCTTCAGAAAAACCAGAAGAAAGATTTCGAAATTTGATTGCAAAACAACCCGACTTATTCCAAAGAGTTCCTCAGAAATATATCGCTAATTTTCTAGGCGTAAGTCCAGAAAGTTTGAGCCGAATCAGAAACAGAATTTTGCGCAAGCAAAAGTCTTAACTTAAGTCATCGTTTTCAGGCTCACTGTCAGCGCACCTTTGTATCTCATTAAAACAATTAAAAAATGAAATACAAATTATTCACTTTAATCATTACGGCAATGTCAATTACAACTAGCTTAACCGCTCAGCAATTAGACTTTTTAAAAGTCAAAACATATGAACATCAATTAGATGATATTATGGAAATTATTGATACCACCGAATTAAAGATAAAACTCAAAGAAGTAGAAAAACAATTCCAGGAAGAACCTAACGAAATAAACAAAGTTAGACTTGGTATAATCTACCACGAGACCGCTTTAAGTCTTGGGTTTTTATCAGAAACGGCATTTAAAGGATATTCCCAAAAAAGCTACGATGTCTTAACTGAATTGTACGATGATGCTAGGACGACTATAGAATTGTTGCCTTTTATAACTTCCTATAGAGCATCTGCTCTCTCTTTGGTTGGAGGGGAAACGATGAAACTTAGCTTGGTTGGAGATGCTTTTAAACTTTTCGAAGAGAGTATTCAAAAATATGGAGATATAAGTTATTCACCAGAATTTTTAAGAGGTAGTGTATCTGAAAATTTGCCGTGGTTTTTCTTTTCGAGAAGAAAATTTGCGAAAATTGATATTCAATCTATTATTAGTAAACAAAACAAAAATAGCAAATACGCCAATTGGAAAATAATGAGTTTTACATATTGGGCGTGGGCAAACCAACATCAAGGAAAGAAATTTAGAAATGAAGCAATTTCGTATCTTGACAAAGCGATTGCATTAGACCCTAATTACAAGGCAGGACGACAAAGAGCAGGGGAATTAAAAACCAAAATGATGAAATAATTCTATTGCCAGCAGCGGTTTGGCAAAAGTAGCGGTTCAGTTCTCCGCAGACATCCAGATAGCTATCGGCACTGTGGTTAATCAAAAATTTAGTTCTCCACATGAATCCCGATAACTACCGGGATGGTAAAATCGCCCCTTCGCCATGGCAATCCACAATGTCAAAGGCATAAACGTTATAGAGGATTTTAAACAGATTAAACAACATAACGCAACCGGTTCGCTACCATTTTTCTTTAATCACTTTTAACATCTCCGCATGCACATGACCAGCAGCACACAGTTCTCCACCAAATAAATAGTTATCGCCCCCTGAGAAGTCCGTTACTATACCGCCAGCTTGCTGGAGAATAAATGCGCCACCGGCCACATCCCACGGTTTGAGGTTGTATTCAAAAAAGCCTTCCATTCGTCCGCAGGCAACATACGCTAAGTCGATGGCAGCACTGCCAAGCCTACGAATGCCATGCGTTTGCTCTAAAAATATTCTGATAATCTCTAAGTAGATTTCTTTTTTTTCGGTGTGGTAGTAAGGAAAGCCTGTGGCCAACAAACTTTCATTTAATGTTTTGATGGGTGAAATTGAAATTACTTTATCGTTACAATAGGCTTTTCCTCCTTCAATTGCGTGAAAACATTCTTGGCGGCTCACTTCATAGACAATACCCAAAACGGTCTTATCCTTTCTCAACAATCCAATACTAATGGCAAAGATGGGAAGGCCATGCAAAAAATTGGTTGTTCCATCCAATGGGTCGATAATCCACTGATACTCGTTTGTGCCTTTTGTTTCTGTCCCTTCCTCACCAATAAAACCCGAGCCGGGGAGAATTTTTTCCAGCGTACCTACCAGTCTCCTTTCCGCTTCTTTATCTACATAAGAAACCAAATTGCTAAAGCTACCTTTCTGCTCAATTTTTGATCGGTCAAAGTTTTCATTCTCTTTTCGGATGAAATTGCCCACCTCCACGCAAAGTTCAATCACCTGTTTTTCTACTTGAGCGAGATTCATTTTTTCTTGGTTTTATTTTTTACAAAAGCCAACAGTAAAATTAATACAGAAATCCAAGCGGACGTGCGCGTAACAAGCTCTCCTTGTTTTAAATAACTGTTAAGCGTGGAGCTGCCTTGCGTATATAACGTAATCATTTGGTCTCGGTTGATAGGCGGAGCTGAAATAAAATAGGATGTAATGACGGGCACCGCCAGTGCGACCACCGTTAACGACAGATATACCCAATTGAGCGGGCCTTTTAGAATGGCAAGGTATAAAAGCAAACTAGTGGTCAATATCCACAGGCTGCTGCCCAAATAGCCCGTCTGGTTAGTCCAGTGTAACCAATCTGTTTTTAGGGCAACAGCATCTGCTAAAAAAATCGTTTCAGCTCGCGAAGGTAATTTGAGAAGAACGTACTCGATGCCCAACCAAAAAAAGATGATGGTAAATTTTCCCAGTCTGCTGCCAAGGCTTTGGTAGGAGAATGAGTAAGCTAGGAAAGCCAATGCAAAGATGATTGAATGCACGATGGCCGAAATCAGATGGTGCGAATCAAAAGCATAGGCAGCAAAGAATGCGGTGAATAAGGTTAACAAAATGAATTCGGTATGAATCCAGAAGTCGTCATTTTCTTTTGCTTGGTCGGCAATGGCGAAGAGAGGAGCAAAACCAAAAAATATCAGAATTGGGAAAGGCTTCATCAACCATCCCGCAGTTAGCAGAATGGCACTGATGAGAAACAGCATCCACGGCTGTAGAGATCCGCTATTCTTTTTTGCCATCGATCACCAGTACAATTTCTCCCTTCACTTCTTTGCTTTTGAAATGCTGTGTTACTTCTGCTAGGCTTCCGGTAAATGTTTCTTCATATAGCTTTGTCAACTCTCTCGAAACAGAAACTTGTCGATCTGTTCCAAAAAACTCCGCCATTTGCTCCAATGTTTTCACCAATCGGTGTGGCGATTCATACAATATGATGGTACGCTCTTCTTCCCCTAATTTTTTTAAAGCTGTTTGTTTTCCTTTTTTGTGGGGAAGGAAACCTTCAAACACAAATCGATCGGTTGGGAAACCCGACTTTACCAGCGCGGGGACAAAGGCAGTTGCGCCCGGTAGACTATCAATTTTGACTCCTGATTTTAAACATTCCCGTACCAACAAAAATCCGGGATCGGAAATCCCCGGTGTACCTGCATCGGTGATCAACGCCATTACTTCGCCATCTTGCATTCGCTTGATCAATCCATCAAGTGTTTTATGCTCATTAAAAATATGAAAGCTCTGTAGAGGCTTCTTAATCTCATAATGATTTAAAAGCTTGCTAGACGTGCGTGTATCTTCCGCTAAAATAGTATCTACCGTTTTCAAAATCTCCAATCCACGAATCGTAATATCGCCTAAGTTGCCAATGGGGGTGGGGACGAGAAAGAGACTGGTTTTAATCACTCTACTAATTTGAAAATTTGTTGATTCGGTAATTTGAAAATGATTGTCCTCAAATTAGCTTGTCGATAGCTTTTGCAAGGGCGTGATCTTTTTCCGTTACAATGTCTCCCGCATCGTGAGTAGAGAGCTCAATACTTACTTTGTTGTACACATTTGTCCAAAACGGATGGTGATTTTGCTTTTCAGCTAAAATGGCAACTTGTGTCATAAACCCAAAGGCTTCAACGAAATCATTGAATTGAAAATCTCTTTTTAGGCAGTTGTTTTCTTCTTTCCACATAATTCAAATGTTTAAGTGACTCTAAATATCCTAAATAAAATTCACAAACCGCAGGGTGAACAAAGGTTCGCTAAGAAGGACAGGCTGTTAAGTAACTTTTAGAGAGCAATTATGCCCTCAATCTTTGAAGTCGAGATATAGACAGCCACCACCGCTTCGCTCGAAGGCATCATCATTTGAAAGGTAATGCTGGTGTAATTGCCGTTTTTTGAAACGCGCTCGGTGGCGATATGATTTGGGAATAGACTAGTTACCTCGATCTCTTTGCCTTTGGGAACGATGAACTTAAAGGTATAAAGAGCTGGCCAGGCGTAATGCTTGTCCAATTTTTCTTGTAGAGAAGTCCAGTCCATAAAAAAGAAAGTCGGCCCTCCTTTCAGAAAGCCGACTTATGATTGAATTTAATGACTAAAAGAATTTATAGCGCTTGTCTTCGATTTTTGAAACTTCCTTGATCGCGGCAGTAATACCAGAATTCGATTTGCCATTCAAGCCTTGTAACAATTGATTTTTAAACATCGTATAGTCACCGATGGAGGCAGCGATGGTTTTGTTTTGAAGCTCAATGATCATTACTCCGTTCTCTCCTGCAAAAGGCTTAGTCCTCTTTCCATTCTCCAATGAGAAAGCAACACCCACCGCTTTCGCGTCCAATCCTACGGAAGGCAACGAATTAGAATTTAGCTTTAAATCGCTCGAAGAATTGACAGCAGCATCATTGCCAAAAGCTTTTGCGATTTCCTCTAATGTTCCTTTTTGAGCGTTCAATTTTTCAATGATTTTTTCACCTTTTAATTCATTTTTAACGGCTGGAGTAATTTCATCTTTCATCTTATCGAATGACTTGAAGCCCTCTTTTGTCTCACTTGTCATGACGGCCACTACGTAGTCATTTTCCAAATCAAATACATCGGATACTTTCCCGACCTTACCATCTCGGTAAAGCCATGTTACCATTTGACGTGCTTCGCCTAAATTTCCAATTCTTCTTTCAGCGTTGCCAAGGTCGTTTGCCTCTACTACGTTTAATATTTCTTGTTTGGCTTTCTCTTTAAATTCTTCGATACTGGAGATGCCAGATGCAAAAGTTTGTGCTTTCAAAAAAGCCGAATTTTGTGTGTCGTCACTTGGCGTGACCGTTAATTCAACAGTTGCTACCGAGTAAGTAGTGTTATCTTTTACATTGGTCACTTCAATAATGTGGTAACCGAATTGAGTTTCCACCACATCGGCCAACAGACCCGTCTTCTTTGCTTCGAACACTGCGTTTTGAAACGGTTTTACCATTTGACCTGAAGTAAACCAACCTAAGTCTCCACCGCGAGAAGCAGTTCCATCTGTTCCAAATTCGCGGGCTTTATCTGCGAATTTCGCCCCCGACTTTATCTCTCCTAAAATTTTCTTGGCCTTGTCTTTGGCGGCTTTTTTTCCTTCGGGCGTTTCATTGTCCCACTTGATCAAAATATGGCTAGCCTTTGCAGCATAGGTAGTATCAGAACCAATCTTCACCACTTTTACAATTTTGTAATTTTCACCGTCCAAGAACGGCCCGATTACATTTCCTAGTTGGAGTTTTGCTTGATCGTCACCTAAAAAGGCTGGAAGCGTTGCTACCGTATACTTTGTATAAGGACTGCCACCTTCAGTGTTGGTTGCAGCAAAAACAGAATCTTCGGTTACCGTCTTAAAGTCAGAAGCAATTTTTGTGGCTTCGTCTTTCAGTGCTGCTGAATCCGCAGGAGAAGGAACTACTGGAAAAGTCACGTAATTCATATTGCGTGTTTCTTTTGCTTTATATTTCTCTTTGTTCTGATTAAAAAAATCTCTCAATTGACTATCCGTAGGGTTTACCAATGAATCGCTGATGGCATAAAAGGGCACGTACAGATATTTTACTTCGGCTACATCGTTTTGTGTATGGTAATCACGCTCTGATTCTGCTTCGGTAACATAGTTAGTTTTGATGAGCAAGTTTTCATACTTGATCCGTTCACGACCAAGGCCTAATTCTTTTTGAAACAAACTCCAACGGTATTTTCCCTCTTGCCATTGCGCCAGCATTTGTTGATTGCCAACAGGAGCGGGCGAATTGAAATTGTTGATGTATTGAACTACGCGTTGGCGATCAAAATTTCCAGCCGAATCGGTGAAGGATTGTTTCACGTTTTCATCTACATTTTTTCCTTGCACCATGTCCCAGATTTCATCGGCCGTTACTTTTACGCCCGCTTTTTCGAACTGTGGTTTGATCGCATTTTCAACGACTAATAGCTCCCACGCCTGATTTTGCAAGGTAGGTCTTTCACGCTCGCCTGGCTGGCGGCCAAAGCTCATTATGTAATTGTTTTCGCGTTCCTGAACGAACGCCTGATATTGTTCTCGACTAATAGACTTGCCGGCAATCTCAGCCACTTCCTCGTCTGAACCGCCAAAGAGTGATTGTGCGCCATTTCCAAAAAAATCGTTTAAGATGAAAGCTAAAATAGCTACTGTGATGAATCCAACTACCCACTTGGTCATTTTATCCCTCAACGTTCCAATCAATGCCATAATAAAAGTTTAGTTTGAGTGTCTGGTTGGTAAGGTCAACCACGCCATTTTAAAGAACGGCAAATTTAGCTCGTTATATTTATTCAGCAAAGATGTGACTGTAAATAATGGTGCTGATTTTCAGTGGTTTAGGAGGCCTGATTCTTAGAATTTGGATGAAAAACGAGAAAGCGTACTTAGTCTTGATCGGTATCGGCTTCCACCACCACTTTTACTGTGTTAATGAGTTTGTTTTCGGTCTTCTGGATGGTAAATGAGTAGGGTGGAATGGAGATGGTCTCACCTTCTTTCGGAAAGTCCTCCGTGTAGGATAAAATCAGGCCTCCTAGCGTTTCATAGTCGCCTGTGGGAAGCTGCCATTTAAAGTGATCATTAACATAGTCAACCTCCAGCCGGGCACTGAGCAAGTAGGTGTGATCATCAAGTTTTTGTTCGATCAAATCATCATTGTCATGCTCGTCTTCAATCTCGCCAAAGATTTCCTCTATTACATCTTCCATACTAACAATGCCAGACGTACCTCCAAATTCATCTACCACCAAGGCCAAGCTCTTTCTGTCTTTGATGAGTTGTACCATCAACGTATTGGCCATCATGGTTTCCTGAACAATATTGATGGGGGTAAGAATATCCTCAATTCGTTTGGGGCCTTTGAAGAGGGCAGAAGAATGACAATAGCCGATCACATTGTCAATCGTGTCTTTATAAATGAGAATTTTTGAATGGCCGCTTTGTATAAATGTTTCGCGTAGTCTTTCAATGCCTTCTTCCACATTGATGGACGTCACTTCTGTTCGTGGAATCATGCAATCGCGAATGCGAACGGTTTTAAATTCCAACGCATTGTGAAAAATTTTTTTGTCAAGATTAATGTCTTCATCGTCATGCCGAACTTTCAGCATACTTTTTAAATAGTTATTCAAATCCGTAAGCGCAAAAACCGGTTTCTCTTCGGAATATTCGATCCGAAGCACGTGGATAATTACTATTTTCGACAGGTACACAATTGAAAACGTGAACGGAGCAAGAATAAAATAAATGATACGAAATGGAACAGCCAGCGCTGCCAGCATCAGTGTGGGGTTAATCAAAAATAAACTCTTGGGTAGAAACTCTGCCGTGAACAAAATCAGTAGCGTAGAGATCAGCGTTTGAAAGACAAGAATGAATACTTCATCGTTGATGCTTTCTGGCAAGTTTGCTGCTAATAACGGCTCGATCAATTGAGCCATGTAGATGCCAAACAGCACGAGTGCTAAGGTATTTCCTATCAACGTAGTCCCAATAAACCACGATTGTCTTTTCAAAAAGTAAGACATAATACGCCCCCACAGCACACCTTGTTTGCCTTGCAATTCAATTTGTAATTTGTTGGCCGAAAGAAAAGCAATCTCAATCCCTGAAAAGAAAAAAGAGAAAACAAGTGTGATGCCGATCATTACATATTCGCTCGATTCCATGGTTATTTCTTTTTACGATAGGTGTAAATAAAAAATAATCCAAAAGCGAGCATAATGGCCCAATAAGCATGGCCAATGCCCAGCGTCATTACCTCATAAATTCCGATGATTATAAAACCCGCAGCGAGCGACAGTAGGGCGATATCTAACAACTTCATTTCGAGGCAAAGATAAGAAATTGAAAATAGTGGTAGAATTTTTCGAATTGCTAGGTAGGAATCATAAGATGCTTGCTTTTGCCTAGCAACTCATCGTTTTTCTTTTTTAGTCTTTCACGTCCATCGTGCCGGTTGGGTTTTTTATAGTATAGTTGCTCATGTCTTCCGCGGCATCCAGTCCAGTTCCATACAACACATCACTCGCATCGGTGATGGTGACAAATTTTTCAGTAGAAATAGTTTTTGTACGCGGTTTCCAGAATAATTCTTCCGTATTGAGTTGTTGACCCTTTTCCATATTTTTTACTACCACATCGCCTCGGCCGCGCCACTTGTTTTCACTTTTAAAGTAAAAAGCAGTATTAGCGCGAAGCGTGGACGTCAATTTTCCGGTCTTGTCAAAGAACTCCAAATAAATTCCTTCCGGAAATTCTTGGTCACCATTTTGGAAATCAAATATTTTTTTTGCCTTTAGAATGGCCTTTACCCGGTCATTTTCGGTGTAATGCATTAAGATATCTTCAGCTTCTCGCAAGGGCCCTTCATACACCACCACTTTAGCTGTTTCCTTTGTTTTGCAGGAAGAAAACAAAAACATCCCCACGCAAAAAGCGACCATCACAAATGGCGAAAAAAGGGACGAGTGGAAAAGCTTCAAGGGTTTTGGTTTTAAATAAAGAAGGCTGACTTTGTAAAGTCAGCCTTCTTGCAATATTTATGCCTTAGAATTATTCTTTGCCCCGCGTGCGCAAGGTAACTGTTTCACCTACCCAGCAAGTAATCTTTCTGCTCTCGCCTTCCTTCCAGTTCAGTTCGAAAAGTTCTGTTACAGAAGGGAATTGGCCACGAGCAGATCGCATTTTCTCCTGATCGCCTGATTTGGCATACATATCATAAGCCGCGATGTAGACTAATCGATCTTCTGCAAGACTTTGCTTTTTTGAACATTCTGAGAATGAAAAATAATACAAATCTCCAATTTTTTCATATCCTTCTTTATTGGAAGGATCTGCAGCGATGGCTTTGCGGTAATAATCGCGGGCGCTTGTTTTGTTGCCTTTTTGGTTTTCATTATCGCCCAACAACATATCGATATCCGCTTTTTCTGCTGGAGTACTAGCCAACGTCAGGGCTTCATTTAGCAGGGGCAATGCCTTATCGAAATTTTTTAGAGTGAGGTATTTTGCGCCCATTACTTTTGCCAACGTGAATTCAGGGCTTGCTTTGTGAACAACTTCTGTAGCCTCCAACCAAAGCGGATCATCGGTACACTTGTCATTTAGCATATATTGGAAAATCTTTTTTGCCAACACAATATCTGTAGGATTTTGCTTGAACCGAGGCTCATAGTTTTTCTTTACAAAAGCGCAGTTAATCGTTACCATTTTAGATAGTTTGTCATCTACATTGGCTTTTATTTTTTTGTATTTCTCGACATCGCCAGCCTTATTTTCAGACTCCGCTTTTTTAGTTTTAGCATCAATCACAGCTGATAATTTGTCGTAACGGCTCAAAATATATTCTTCATTTAAAGTTCTCTGAACTTCAGGAAAACTTTTCTGCACAATGAAGTTAGCGAAGATCACCGACATGTAAGCCTCTAAATTGTTATCGTTAACATTGTTTCCACTGATTTCATAAACCTTATCAAAAAGTGCCAGAAGTTCTGTCGCTTTCTCTTTGTTATTGATGTTATACTTGGCATTAGAACCCGCCTTTCGGTTGAGCACGTTTACTTCATCTCCGCAATTTGCAATGCGCATGTCGTAGATGATCATCAATGAATCTACCAATACCTTTTTGCTGGCGGCATCAGTTTCTTTGCCGGCTAGGCCATCATAAGCCGTGGCAGCGTCCACATACAACTTGGTGTTCCAATTAGGAGCATTTGTTAGCATCCACTGAATCGAAGACGTGGCCGCGCGGAAATTTTGTTGTTTCACCGCATCGCCAAAAATAGCCACGGATTCTTCTGCTTTTTGTTTGTTTTCAGGCCACTTCAGTTCTTTGCATTGCGACCATGCACTGGTTGAAACAAATGCAATCAAGGCCACGCCAAATAATCTTTTTCCAAAATTCATGTTCGTAGTTGTTTTCATTTTTTAATCAAATTTCCTTTTAATAAACCATTGATCATTAAAAGTCATGCCAAAGTAAAACTTAAAATAATCTTCTTCAATACTATTATCTGACAAATTGCCTCTCTTACCCAATTTTAACGACATGTCAATCGTTGAAAGCCTTCCCACGGGCAACGAAACCCCAAAATTAACCCCAAAATCCTTAACTTCATTACCCGCTGTCAAATAAGGATACCGGTCATAACTTAACCCTGTGCGATAGGTCATTCGTTTCAGGTAGTTTCCAACCCCGGTTGGGTCAGGTAATATTTCAAACCCCACCGCGCTGTGAAGGCTCGTTGTAGTTGAGGGTGCATTGCCTACAAACCCTCTGAATTGCTGGTAGTCAGTTAGCGTAATATCCGCGCCAGCTGTCCACTTGTTTACTCGACCAAAAGAGATACCCACTCCGTATGATTGGGGCAGTGTAACGCTCCCTGGCTCATTATTGACAAGAGTTGTTGAATCTACGATGGAGCCTCTTACAGAGCGCTGCTCAATTCGCAGGGTTCTAAGATTATTAAGGTTAGAATTAAAATCATAAACGAAACCAGCGTTCACCCGGTAATTTTTTTTAAATAGAGAATCCTTATGGAGGTACAACCCTGTAGAAAAACTTACGCCTTTCATAAAGTTCCGTTCGTAAATGGAGGGGAAATAAATGATTGGGCGGTTATCAACCTGCCTGAGTAGATTTGTGTTTTGTGTAATGATGGAGCCAAACAGATAATTGGCTGTTACCCCAACGGCTATATTCTTATGAACTTTTACCCCGTTTGACCAATAAAATTGATTAAGCCCTCCAGATCCTTCCTCTTGCGAAAGAACCGTGCTATTCGCGCTGCCTGAAACACTTTGGATGGCGTTTAGCTTATAATTAACCGTAGAGTACGGCATCAGGCCGATAGAAGTGGTCCATTTGCCGGGCTTTATAGGAAATGCCATTGCTAAGAAATTCAAATTGCCGTTGGTATTTTTTATAGAAGATGTGCCATCGTTCACCGTTCTGTTTTCCAAAATCATGCCTGCTTGAAAAGTGGTGACGTAATTGGCAATCAATAAAGCTGGGTTTTGGTTGTTGATGTACCAGGGGTTGGGATTACTAATACCTAGGCCGCCCATTCCCTGATTTTGAGTAAGACTTTTTCCATAAATATCGCCCAAACCCAATGATGAAAAAGGGCTTTTGGCAATTTGCGAAAAGGTCGAAAAGGCCGTTATTACCAATAAAAATGTAAGAAAAATCCGTTTACAATGCTGCATTATAGCTTAGAATGCTGTTCAAACCCGTCAAAACCAAATCAGGGGCTGCAAATATGGTGGGTTTCAACTTGTTTTCAAACAAAGGCGCGTCTCCGCCACAAAGAAGTACTGTTAGGTCTGCGTATTTTTCTTGGTATTGAAGAATGGCACCCTCCATTTCAAATCGTATCCCGTTCATGACCCCACTTTGTAAACAGCCATCGGTGGTCTCACCTGTTAATTTGGCTTCTGCTTTTGCCATTGCTAACGGCAACCGAGAGGTAAAAGTGTGCATTGCTTTAAATCGCATTTCCACGCCAGGCGAAATTGCGCCACCCATATAAACTCCTTCGTTGGTAAGAAACTCATAGTTGATACAAGTGCCAGCATCTATGATCAGGCAATTTCTAGTAGGGAATAATGCCCGTGCCCCACAAGCCCCTGCGATGCGATCAACACCTAACGTTTGGGGAGTGCCGTAATTGATTTGAACGGGAAGCGGTAGCTGATAGGAAAGTTTGAGTTTCTTTCTCTTCACGCTGACTTCAGAAAAAAAAATTTCGTCCGATTGGGTAACGCAGCTGACAATTGCATTTTCGATTTCTTCATTGGCCAACTCGTTTTTCAATTCTAGAACGGTTTGGAAAGTGAATTTTTTGGTGAGATCATTGGCGTGAAACAGTGCTGCTTTTCCTTGTGAGTTTCCTAAATCTAAGACCAAGTTCATACGACTATTTATTTATTTGTAATCTTGAACCTGTAATTTAGTCTACGATGAAAGATCTCCTACAAAAGTTTGAAAATAAACGACCGGAAATAGTTTTTGAGTGGAAAGATGTTGAAACGGAGGCTGAAGGATGGGTGGTAATTAATTCCTTGCGCGGTGGTGCGGCTGGTGGCGGAACGCGCATGCGGTCGGGGTTGGACAAGCGGGAGGTGGAATCATTGGCCAAAACCATGGAAGTAAAATTTACCGTGAGTGGCCCTCCCATTGGAGGGGCTAAATCGGGGATCAATTTCGACCCGAACGATCCGCGCAAAGCAGGTGTCTTGCATCGTTGGTACACTGCCGTAATGCCTTTGTTGAAATACTACTACGGAACAGGTGGCGACATGAATGTGGACGAAATTCATGAAGTGATTCCACATACGGAAGATGTAGGAATATGGCATCCTCAGGAAGGAGTTTTTACAGGGCACTTTAAGCCTTCAGAGCCGCAAAAAGTAAATCGCATCGGCCAATTAAGACAGGGTGTGGTCAAGGTTATAGAGGATGAAAAATTCACCCCTAGCCTCTTAAAAAAATATACGATTGCTGATATGTGCACCGGGTTTGGTGTGGCGGAAGCAGTAAAACATTTTTATGACTTGTGGCCCTCCTTTGGCTATGCTACAGAGGGCAGGCTCTCCTCCGCTGAAGCTATGGAGAGCGGGAGTGGTACTTTAAAAGGCAAGCGCGTAGTGGTGCAGGGCTGGGGCAATGTGGGCGCTGCTGCCGGATTTTATCTTTCCCAGCAGGGGGCAAAAATTGTCGGCATCCTCACCCGCGAAGGTGGCTTGATCAATCAAAAAGGGTTTACACATGACGAGGTTTGTGAATTAGTGGTCAATCGGCAAGGAAACAGATTAATGACACAGGAGCTTTTGTCTTTTGAGACAGTGAACGAAAAAATATGGGATTTGGAGTTTGAAGTGTTCATTCCGGCTGCGGCTTCACGGTTGGTAACGAAAGATCAGGTGGATCGAATGATTGCCTCGAAAGTGGAAGTGTTTTCCTGTGGGGCGAATGTGCCATTTGCCGACCCGGAAATCTTCTTCGGCCAAACTGGTTTGTATGCGGATGAAAAGTTTTCAATTATTCCTGACTTCATTGCCAACTGTGGCATGGCTCGAGTGTTTGCCTACTTTATGCAAAGCGAAGTGCCGATGGACGATGCTTCTATTTTTGCTGATATATCAAAAACCATCCGCTTCGCGATGGAGAAGACTAACAAAGTTAATCCTGCAAGAACAAGAATCGCGCAAGCATCTTTTGAGATTGCGTTGAGGGAATTGGTGAAATAATTTTATTCTGGATTTATCCAGCACCAATGAAGAAATGCTCAATTGCCAAGTAAGCCGCAGCCCCTGCAAAGTATCCGAGCATGGCCAACAAGCTTATTTTTTTCAAGTACCAGATGAAGTCAATTTTTTCCATACCCATTACAGCTACACCCGCTGCAGAACCAATGATCAATATGCTTCCCCCTGTACCAGCACAATAGGCGAGGTATTCCCAAATCAAATGATCCATTGGGTACATTTCGAGGCTATACATACCCATGCTAGCCGCAACTAATGGGACGTTATCAACGATCGCGGAGAGTACACCAATACAGGTCACAATAATCCGGTTGTCGCCTAGGGATTGATCCAAGATTTGCGCGAAACGATGTAGAATCTCCATAGACTCTAGCGCACCTACAGCCAATAGGATTCCAAGGAAAAATAAGACACTTGAAGAATCGATTCGCGAAAGCGCCCCGGCTGCTGTAAAAGGTTTTCTTGCCGCTTCGTCTGCATGCGGGTTGATCAATTCTGAAACTACCCATAGCACACCTAGCCCCAATAACATACCTATGTAGGGTGGCAAGTGGGTAACTGTTTTAAATATTGGAACGAAAACCAATGCACCAACACCTAATATTAACATAGCAGTACTTCCCTTAGGTCGTTCACCCGAATGATCGGTATGCATGTGATCCGTGTTGTGTCGCTCGCCCAATTCGCCTTTTAAGGTAAAGCTTAAATAAATGAGAGGCACCACCAAGCATATAACACTTGGAATAAAAAGTACTTTTATTATATTAACAGTAGAGATCTGCCCGCCAATCCACAACATAGTAGTGGTCACATCTCCAATGGGCGTCCATGCACCGCCCGCGTTTGCCGCGATGACGATCATGCCAGCAAAAAACAATCGCATGTCTTTGTTAGGAATCAACTTCCGGATCAACGAAATCATTACGATGGAAGTGGTGAGGTTATCTAGGATCGCGGAGAGAAAGAAAGAGACAAAACAAATCAACCACAAAAGAATTTTCGGGTTTTTGGTATTGATGCGATCGGTAATGATTCGAAAGCCTTGGTAGGCATCTACCAATTCTACAATCGTCATGGCGCCCATCAGAAAGAAAAGAATTTCTGAAACGCTACTCAAGTGATGGGAAAGTTCGCTACCTACTTTGGCCGGCTCGTGAGCCGAGAGTGCGTAGAGAGTCCAACATAAAACCCCCGTGAGTAGGGCGGAAGCAGTCTTATTAATCTTAATCGGATGCTCCATCGCGATGGCGATATAGCCCACCACGAAAATAATAATCACGTAAATTTCCATAGCCCTAGGTTTGGTCTATGGTAAATATAGGCGGAAAAATCAAAACTCAAACGAGTGCATTGAAAAATTCAATTTGCGGTAATACCACCGTGAGCGCGGTGGTACGATGGTTGCAAATTTTTTTGCAGTTGGCTTATAAATGAAAAAGACCTTCGTTCAGCAAGTTCAGGGCTTTGTCTTTTTGGGTCGTATCTACCAATATGGAAATATTGTTATGACTTCCCCCAAACGAAACCATTCTGATTTTGATGGATGCCAAGGCATCAAAGACATCCTTTAGCACGGCTTCTTTTTCTGCTAGTGCGTTGCCAACGATGCAGATAATGGTCTGATCTTTATCTACTTCTATTGTTCCAAAACTTTTTAGCTCGGCTACAATCTCGCTCAAGCGGTGGCTTTCATCGATTGTTACCGACACGGCCACTTCAGAAGTGGAAATCATATCAATGGAGGTTTTATTTTTTTCAAATACCTCAAACACTTTGCGCAAAAAACCATACGCCAACAGCATGCGTGACGACTTAATGTTGATCGCGGTGATGCCATCTTTGGCAGCGATGGCTTTGAACTGTCCGCGCGAGCCCTTATCGCTGATAATGGTGCCGGGTGCTTTTTCGTCCATCGTATTTTTTAACCGCACGGGAATGGAATATTTTTGAGCCGGCACAATGGTAGAGGGATGTAAAATCTTGGCGCCAAAATAAGCCAGCTCCGATGCCTCATCGAATGTTAGTTCGGCTATGGGCATGGTCTTCTTAACGATACGCGGATCGTTGTTGTGCATGCCATCAATGTCAGTCCAAATTTGAATTTCTTGTGCCCGGATGGCGGCTCCGATCAATGAAGCAGTGTAGTCGCTACCACCTCTTTTTAAATTATCAATTTCATTTTTATGATTGCGGCAAATGTATCCTTGTGTCACAATAATATCAGCCTGCATCGTCTCCAAAATAGGCATGAGGCGTTCCTCGATCTTTTCGAGTTCCGGCTCGTTATTTTCATCAATCGACATGAAATGCAAAGCGGGCAATAGGCGCGAGCTGATTTCTCGCTCTTGCAGGTGATGATAAAAAAGTTCAGTCGAGATCAATTCACCTTGTGCCAATAGTTCGCGATAGCCGCGATCGTCAAATTTTTCGGCAGCCAATAAGCGAAAGAGACTGAAATACCTACTCACAATTTCTTGGCCTATCGCCAGATAAGCAGTCGATGTATACAACTCTTTAATGAATTGAAGATAGTGCTTCTCGAGTTCGGCAATTTCTTGTTGTGCATCGGTTTGGCGTTGTGCCATCAGGTGTTCGCCAATCTTAACGAGTGTATTGGTAGTTCCGCTTAGCGCGGAAAGCACAACCACCTTTTTGCCTGGCATAGATAAAACCAACTCAGCAATTTTTTTCATTCGCTCAGGCTTCCCTACGGATGTGCCACCAAATTTTACAACTAACATAATTTTATTTTTGCGGAGGGCAAAGTTAAAACTCCATTTGAATAATAGAGTATTGTGAAGCGAAATGTTTATCTCTTTACCTATCGCAATGGGTAGAGAGAACAGTTGTAAGGCAAAAAAAAGCCCCGTTTTGCGGGGCTCTTTCAGTGGTGTTTATCAGTTACTTTTTCACCTCTTCGTATTCCACATCTTGTGCATCATTACTTCCGGCAGTGTTGTTGCCTCCAGCGTTTGCGTCCGCCCCGGCAGTGCCTGCATCAGCACCCGGTTGTGGTCCACCTTGTGCATACATCTCTTGTGACGCAGCAGTCCATGCAGTATTCAATGCATTCAGTGCGTTTTCAATGGCTGCTAAATCCTGGCTCTGGTGTGCCTGTTTCAGTTTTTCCAATGTACCATTGATGGCTGTTTTATTTCCTTCAGAAAGTTTGTCGCCAAATTCTTTCAACTGCTTTTCAGTTTGGAAGATCATGGAGTCTGCCTGATTGATTTTCTCAACCTTCTCTTTTTCTTTCTTATCGGATTCGGCATTGGCTTGTGCTTCTTGCTTCATCTTTTGGATTTCAGCATCTGTCAACCCGCTGGAAGCTTCAATGCGAATCTTCTGCTCTTTGCCAGTGCCTTTATCTTTGGCAGCAACATGAAGAATTCCATTGGCGTCAATATCAAAGATTACTTCGATCTGCGGCACACCACGCGGTGCAGGTGGAATTCCATCTAAATGGAAGCGGCCAATCGTACGATTATCTTTTGCCATCGGGCGCTCGCCTTGCAGCACGTGTATTTCTACAGAAGGTTGGCTATCAGATGCAGTTGAAAACGTTTCCGATTTTTTAGAAGGGATCGTAGTGTTTGATTCAATCAACTTCGTCATCACACCGCCCATGGTTTCAATACCTAATGAAAGCGGAGTAACATCTAACAACAACACATCTTTCACTTCACCGGTCAACACACCGCCTTGGATAGCAGCACCGACAGCAACCACTTCATCAGGGTTTACACCTTTCGAAGGTTTCTTGCCGAAGAATTTTTCAACCTCTTCTTGTATTCTTGGAATACGAGTAGAACCTCCTACTAAAATCACTTCGTCAATTTGAGATACAGAATAACCTGAATCGGCCATAGCCTTTTTACAAGGATCTAATGTTCTTTTTATTAAATCATCGCACAATTGCTCAAACTTTGCGCGGCTCAATTTTTTCACTAAGTGTTCCGGCACGCCATCCACAGAAGTGATATAAGGCAAATTGATCTCCGTTTCGTTACCACTGGAAAGTTCGATCTTTGCTTTTTCAGAAGCTTCTTTCAAGCGTTGCAAAGCCATCGGGTCTTTGCGCAAATCAATATTTTTATCAGCCTTGAACTCATCGGCCAACCAATTCATAATGCGCATGTCAAAGTCATCACCGCCAAGGTGCACATCGCCATTGGTAGATTTTACTTCAAACACACCATCACCTAATTCTAAAATAGAAACATCGAATGTACCACCGCCTAAATCATAGACAGCAATTTTCATGTCTTTATTTTTCTTGTCCATGCCGTAAGCAAGGGCGGCAGCAGTAGGCTCATTGATAATACGCTTCACATCCAAGCCAGCAATTTGCCCCGCTTCTTTCGTTGCTTGACGCTCAGCATCGTTGAAGTAAGCAGGCACCGTGATGATCGCTTCCGTCACGGTCGTGCCCAAATAATCTTCAGCCGTGCTCTTCATTTTTTGAAGAATCATCGCAGAGATTTCTTGTGGAGTATACAACCTGTCGCCAATGCGCACCCGTACGGTATCGTTATTACCACTTTCTACTTGGTAGCTAACCATTTTCTTCTCGCCCGTCACTTCATTGAATTTTTTGCCCATGAAGCGTTTGATAGACGAAACCGTATTTTTAGGATTGGTGATAGCCTGGCGCTTAGCGGGGTCTCCCACTTTGCGTTCGCCTTTACCGTTATCCAAAAAACCCACAATTGAAGGCGTGGTTCTGCGGCCCTCGCTGTTGGCAATTACCACCGGCTCATTGCCCTCCATTACGGCCACACAACTGTTGGTAGTGCCCAAGTCTATACCTATTATCTTTCCCATATTTTGATTACGTTTTTGTTACTGAACCCATGTTATCAACCACTATGCCAATGGAGATTTTGAAGAGATTTGTGCCACAATGGCAGAGGGGCTATGATCCCCAAGCACCTCAATAGGTAAAACTGGCTTTCAATCAATAGATGTTGGGCTTGACCCCCGAAGCTTCAGCAAAGGAGGGCGGCCCCCGATCCGCGGGGCGCGGGTTCGGGTCAGGCTATCCGCTGCAAGGCCGGCCACGCTCAAATCCTTCACACTTCGGGCTTTTCGCTTCTATCCTTCCCGCGAGTCGTGCCAGCGCTTTATGCTTCCAGTTGTTGCAGTAGAACGACTTAGCTTAGGCAACCTTGGTGTTTTACCTATCGGCATCTGACACTCTCCATAAACTGTGTCCTCAAAGTCCACACACAAAATTGTTTGAATTAATCTTTGAATCAGCTGCAGTGATATTTTACAGGTAAATACTTTCTTAAGTTTGTGACATTATAAGTAACAGTTGTAATCTTAAATAGTATGCCAGGCACTCTTAAATCAGTATCGCAGAAAAGTAAACTCAACCTTTCCAAAAAGAAATTCGCCATTGTGGTGGCCGAATGGAACGAAGATATCACCGAGCCTTTATTTGAAGGAGCTTACAACGCACTGGTTGAGTTGGGCGTGAAGAAAGTAAACATCCTTCGCAAAAACGTGCCCGGGAGTTTTGAACTCCCACTCGCGGCTCAATGGATGGCAGAGAAAAAAGATATAGACGCAGTCATTTGCCTTGGTTGTGTTATCCAGGGAGACACACCGCATTTTGATTACGTGTGCCAAGCAGTGGCATACGGCATTATGAAAGTAAATCTCAAAACCAACAAGCCTTTGGCATTTGGCGTTCTTACCACACTCAATAAAAAGCAAGCCATGGATCGCGCTGGCGGAAAGCTCGGCAACAAAGGCGAAGAAGCTGCTCTCACCGTAGTGAAAATGCTGGAGAATAAAATATAGAAAATATAGGGGACAGTAGTTAGTAGTTAGAATACTTCTAACTACTAATCACTGCCTGCCGAGTACCGTTTACCCCAATTAACTCAGCAAATCAGTTTTTCTTTATAAATTTTAGTTGATGAAAGGAATTACCTTGATTGATTCTCAATAGGTAAAAGCCCGCAATCAAGTTTCCTATTTCCAAACGATGGCCTTCCGCTATCTTATCTAAGTTCATCGAAACCGATCGTCCCAGTATATCCACTACTTGGCAATCTTTTGTTTCGGGTTGTAGTCCAATTAGTTGTAGGCTCTCGCTGGCAGGATTTGGATAAGCGGCTATTCCGGCCCTCGCAAATGTTAAATCACCGGTAATAACAACGGGCATAACAGAAGAGAAATCGCTGACACAGTCATCCACTTTTACTTGCACTTTATAATTTCCAGCTATGGTTGCAGTGTAGGTGTTGTTTGTTGCGCCAGTTATAGCAGCATCATTCAAAAACCATTGATTGCCAGTAGAGCCACTTGAAGTTAAGGAAGTTGTAAGCGATAACGTAATACTTGGCTTGGCAGGGTTAATACAAAAATCTCTACTTGCCACTGGCGCAGCATTGAAACTAGCATTGCCCAGTTGATTTGCATTGATCACCACACGCCCCGCACTCACGATAGTAACTTGAGTTCCAACCAAATTAATTTTAGTCGAGGTCGTTGAAAATGTTATTGGAAGTCCAGAGTTGGCAGAAGCAGATAGAGAAAATGCGACATCCGTCAACGACTTGTCTGTTATTGAAGCAAATGTGATTGTTTGATTTGCTTTAGTCAGTAAGAATCGGGCTGATACGGGCAAGTGATCTGACGTTGTATTGATGTAGTTAGTAATGTAGGTCCTAGGATCTTCAACCTTGATAGAGTTGCTAACATAATCATTCGTTAGTTCATTAGAGGTGATGATGTGATCTAAAAAGCTGCTCGAATTTGGGAAAGTACTGATTCCCGCTGTTTGGCTTAGCGGGTAGGTAAGGGTATTGAAATTAGCTGTATTGTCTACAAATACCTTGTACGTAGATTCCGGATTAGTTGGTGCACCAATGGAAACATCTACATCATCGTTATAATCTCCCACCAAAATGATATTGTCATTGGCATAATTCGCGACCAACGAATCGTGCAGCACTTTCACATCATATTTTCTTCTATCATAATCCGCTTGCGCTGAACCTGATTTGGCATGTATGTCAATCACGCGAATCCGTTTTTTAACATTATTAATGGTAACATCAAACGTAACCATAAAGGGCAATCGCCCGGATGACCAAAAGTTTGCCGGTGTGTTGCCTCCTGTAGTGGGGTAACCGGGCAAAAGAGAAGTGTTGCCCGCACGTATCGCATCATATAATTGAGAGAACATCACCCGTGAGTTAATCACTTGAACGGTAGCAGTATTATAGATAAACCCTATTTTTTGTGGCGGAAAATTTGGATCGGGCGCATCAAACGAACGGGACCAACGATTAGCAACAATTTTGTCATATCCCGGAAGGTTTGTCACCAGTGTATTCAAGGCATTGTCATCAGCCACTTCTTGCAAACCGTAAATATCTGCGCCAATGGTTTGCATTACTGTAGTTACGTTGCTGATTTGCAGGGCATCGTCAATAGGACCGAATTCGGTGCCGCCTGTATTTTTCACATCCGTTCCAAAAAACTCTACGTTATAAGTTACTACATCTAGCGTCAGGCTTTTATCAGTTCCGGTTACAGAAACGTTTCGTGACGCAACCCCGGGCGACTCGTGCGCGATGACTCCACTAAATGTTGCCGCGCTAGGGGTGGCCAAATTGAAGCGGGCATAAATAATCCTTTGAGCATTGGCCTCAGCCGCTGTATAAGAAAGACTGCTTGAAAAACCTACGTTGTCTTTGGATACTTCAAAATTAGCAGGAGCGATGACTGTTACATTATTGGTAAGATTAACTCCTTTGAGTGCGTACGATTTTACTGAACTTCCAGTAATAAACTGCAAAGCGGATGGGGTTATTTGCATGTAAGTTGCAGTAGCATTATTAAAATTAATCTCATCTACTGTCCACCGCGCTGCTGAAGTAGATGTTGACGTATAAACAAATGCAACGTACACACTTTGCCCGTTGTAAGCCGATAAGTCGATAGTACTCAATGTCCAACCTGATAAAGCTGTGCTGGTAGAACCCACTGCCACCGTAGGGAAGTTTCCATTTAAGTC
>JBBSCN010000011.1:0-34237 GCA_038250265.1 Cytophagales bacterium
GGCCTCGGCTTTGAACGTTTGATTTTGTTTGTGACCGGCATGACCAATATTCGGGATGTAATTCCTTTCCCTCGTTTCCCGAAAAGTGCAGAGTTTTAAGAAATAGAAATCAGAACATACAATAGAGAATTTAGAATATTTCGTCAACACGACAGAGCATCAACACCTCAACATCATAATGGAAACCATCGAAGCATCAGGGATTATTGGCATGATTGGGCTGGCGGCTTTGGCCGCAAATTTTTTGGTGGGCATTTGTATTTGGTCGCATGCAGAATATAAACTGCCTTTCAATGTTAGCTTTCTTCAATTGCACAAGCTGACTGGATACTCTGCCGCGGTTGCCATTCTACTTCACATCGTTTTAATTCCGTTGGATCCAAAATCTGGCTTTACCTGGACAGACTTACTTTTACCTGCTTGGACGCAACACCAACCGCTTGCAAACACATTTGGATCGGTAGCCTTTTATTTAATTGGTGTCGTGATAATCAGTTCCTATTTTAAAGAACAAATAAAATTACCAGTATGGCGCACGCTTCATTACATTTCTTATTTCGCTGTAATTCCTTTGATCTTGCACAGTATCATCACCGACCCCAAATTAGAAGATCGTCCTATAGATTGGTTTGATGCAGAGAAATTGTTTGTCATCCTTTGTTGTCTAATGATTATCGGGCTTAGCTTTTATCGTTTTTGGATTTTGAAGAAAACTAAGTCTTAAGATTAATGAAAATTCTATTTACGCGAGCATTTTTTTTCGTTGTTCTAACAAGCAGCCAATTAGTAGCCCAAAAAAAAGATACCATAACCGTCATCGGTGTGGGTGATATCATGATGGGCAGCAACTATCCAGATCAATCAAGGCTTCCCGCCAACGATGGATTACTTCTTATGAGAGAAGTAGAGCCAGTGCTAAGAAATGCAGATGTGACTTTTGGAAACCTAGAGGGCGTTTTGTTAAATCAAGGAGGAACACCAAAAACCTGTCGCGACCCAAAAGTATGCTACGTATTTCGAAGTCCGGAAAAGTATGTTCAAAATCTGGTGAACGGTGGTTTTGACGTGATAAGCCTTGCCAATAATCATTCTGCCGATTTTGGTGAGATGGGAAAAAGAAAAAGCATTGAAACATTAGCGAAAGCAGGCATTGAACAAGCTGGACAGATCAATAAACCATTTGTGATTTTTGAAAGAAGTGGAGTAAAATTTGGAATGGCTGCATTTGCGCCCAACAACGGATGCCCCAGCATCAACGACACAACTGAGGCGAGAAAGATAATTTCCAAGTTGGATTCTATGGTTGATATTGTAATTGTGTCATTTCACGGTGGAGCGGAAGGGCCGCAGCACGAGCACGTGCCCCGTAAAAATGAAATTTTCCACGGTGAAAATAGAGGAAATGTTTATCAGTTTGCGCATCAACTAATCGATGCGGGAGCAGATATAATATTTGGGCATGGCCCTCATGTAACACGTGCCGTAGAAATTTACAAAAACAAGTTCATCGCATATAGTTTAGGAAATTTTTGCACTTATGGCGGAATAAACGTGAACGGAATAAATGGTTTAGCTCCGATTGTAAAAGTGTATACCGATTCATCGGGCAATTTTTTTAAGGCGCAGATTGTATCTACCAAGCAAACAGTGTATGGTCCAGTAACTATTGATGATCAAAAACAAGTGCTGAAGCGCATTCAGCAGCTAACGAAAACTGATTTCCCTGAAAGTAAGATCAAAATTGACGATCTTGGCTGGGTTTGGAAATCCACAAACTAATGTGAATAGCTTGTCGATAAAAAAACGACCCAACATTGCTTACAGTTTAAAGAATTGTTACTTTGCATAATGTTCGTTTTAAAAAATCGGACAAAATCAGGCTCTCTACTACTTCATGGCGTACAAAGAAAAAGAAATCGAAAAACTGTATTACTCGATCGGTGAAGTAGCCGAACAGTTTAATGTAGCCCCCTCACTTATTCGCTTTTGGGAATCCGAGTTTGAGTTAATCCAACCAAAAAAGAATCGAAAAGGCAATCGCCAATTCACCAAAGAAGATATTGACAACGTAAAAACCATTTACCATTTAGTAAAAGAGAAAGGCTTTACCCTACAGGGTGCCAAAGAGATGTTGAGAAACGATACGCAGTCCGTTCGTGATAAAATTGATCTTTTGGATTCACTAAAAAAAGTACGCTCCTTCCTCGTGGAAGTGAGAGAGAAACTCTCCTAGTTAATTCGTTGATTTGTCGATTCGGTAATGTGCTAATTTTCGAACTGCAAATAATTTCAGAATTATTGAATCAACGAATCAGCAAATTAAAATATGGATCAAGAACGCCTCTCCTTCTTAGCGCTTCATAGCCTGAATGGTATAGGTGATTACCTTTTAAAGCAACTCATCAGCTATTGTGGTTCTGCTGAACAAGTTTTTAAAACACCTGCCGGAAAGCTTTTGAAAATTCCCGGTGTGGGCAAAGTAACCGCTGATGCCATCCGAACCGGTAAATCATTTGAAAAAGCAGAAAAGGAAATTTTGAGGGCTGAGAAAACGAATACCGAGTTGCTCTTTTACATGGATAAAAAATATCCAAAGAGACTAAAAGCAATTGAAGACGCTCCTACCCTACTTTATTTTCAAGGAAATGCAAACCTAAACGCTGACAAGACGGTGGGCATTGTCGGCACCCGCCAAGCCACTTCGTATGGAAAGGAGTTGGTGGAAAAAATAATCAAAGAACTTGCGCCTCATCAACCATTAATCGTTAGCGGTTTAGCTTATGGAATTGACATACACGCGCACAAACAATCGCTAAAAGAAAATTTAGCAACGCTTGGCGTAATGGGTAGCGGAATGGATGTGATCTACCCATTCGCGCACAAGGAAACGGCCAAAAAAATGGTTGAACACGGTGGCTTGCTTACTGAAAACAGTTTCGGCACTAAGCCAGACGCGCACAACTTTCCCGCTCGCAACCGAATCATTGCCGGTTTGTGCGATGCCCTGATTGTGGTGGAAGCAGCAGAAAAGGGCGGGGCGCTGATCACAGCAGAAATCGCCAACACCTACAATAAAGATGTATTTGCGGTGCCTGGCAGTATCGGTGAAACGTATTCGGAGGGATGCAACAAACTGATCAAAATAAACAAAGCCCATCTCTATACATCAGCAAAAGATTTGGAATACATCATGAATTGGACACTTACCCCTAATAAATCAACTAAAAGTAAAACAAAAAATATCGATGTGAGTGAGTACGAAGCCGATGAGCAGATTGTCCTTCAAATACTTTTGGAAAAAAGCACTCCAATGATGATCGATGAGCTAACCGTTAAAACGGCACTTTCCCCAAGTATACTTGCCTCGCTATTGTTGGGTCTGGAATTCAAGAATGTAGTAAAGTCGCTGCCCGGAAAAATGTTTGGGCTCAATAACTTTTAGGACTCACCACTTGTTAATCTCCCGTAAACTAAACACAAAACCCTATGGACAGGAAAGAATTTTTAGCGCAAGTGGGTTTTGGGGCGGCAGCTCTTTTATTACCTGCTTGTTTGGGTTCTCTGGCAAGTTGTTCCTCCAACGATGTATCGCCTATGGGCGGTAAAGTAACTCCACCCACTAATATAGATTTCGCTGTTGATGTGTCTACCGGTCCGCTATCCACCAATGGAGGTTTTCTTGTGACTAATGGAATAATTGTAGCCCGAACTATCGCGGGAAGTTTCTTAGCGGTATCCGCTGCCTGCACCCATCAAGGAACAAACGTGCAATACCGTGGTGCTGATAACGACTTTCTTTGTCCCAACCATGGTTCTATTTTTAGTGCGACCGGGCAAGTCACGAACGGCCCCGCCAGTCGGCCGTTAATTCAGTACAAAACTACTTTGACAGGAACATCGTTAAGAGTTTTCTCTTAGCAATTGAAGTTACACAAAACGTTAAATGTTGTCAGTTTGAGCTTGTCGAAAACGGATTATAGACATCTTTAAAAAAATTTCTTTTAATACCTCAACCCCTTTCCCCTTCTGCATCCCGATAGTTATCGGGAGAGAAGGGTATTGTGTTTTTTGAGATGCCCTTGTCAGAGTTTCCAAAGAGGCTTTGACTAGCGCAGCCTGACAGTAACTTAGTTTATTTGCGAAAGGCCAGTTTAGTAATTAGTGAGGGAAAATCGAGTCCGCCAATAAAAGTGCTTCGGTAAAAGCGTTCCGATCTATTTGGGGAGTACTGCCTTTTGAATCGAGAAACATTAAGACCGTTTCAGTTGCTAAATTTCCAACCAATTCATCTTCTGCCATAGGGCAACCACCAAAACCTTTGATAGCCCCATCAAAGCGTTGGCAGCCCGAATTGTAGGCCGCTTCAATTTTCTCCAGCGCTGTGGAAGGAGTGGAGTGAAGATGAACGCCAAATTCAACGGAAGGAAAATTTTTTGTGAGCTTTTTAAACAAGTAAGTGATTTGCTCCGGCTTTGATACGCCAATGGTATCGGCCAACGAAATAATTTTTATGCCAAGTGAATTCAAAACATCGGTGAACTTTTCAACCACCTCCACATCATACAGATCGCCATACGGATTTCCAAAACCCATGCTGATGTAGGTCACTAAAATCTTGTTCTTTCGTTCGCAGATCAACTGAATTTCTTGAATCGAATTCAGTGCTTTGGAAATAGATTTATTGGTATTTCTCTGCTGAAAGGTTTCGGAGATGGAAAGGGGAAATCCCAAATACGAAATCGTTTCATACTCGCTTGCTTGTTGTGCTCCCCTTGTGTTGGCAACAATGGCCAGCAACTTCGATTTCGATGAGGTTACATTCAATTGAGAAAGTACCTCTGCGGTATCGCGCAGTTGGGGTATGGCCTTCGGTGAAACAAAGCTTCCAAAGTCAATCGTATCGAACCCCACCTCTAGGAGCCTATTTATATAGAGTATCTTTTTCTTGGTCGGAATAAAGTCGGCCAATCCCTGCATGGCATCCCGTGGGCATTCGATGATCTTCATATTATCTAATCGTTAAACAAAATTGAATAATTATTGGTCAAAGGAAAATGTAGCGCAATCAACGGCAAAAAAGACGGCTTATCTATTGTTGCAGTTACTTCTATCAGATATTTGGATTAATTTTCACGAAAATAGCTATTACATGCCGTTACCTTTATTTGCTGGAACACTCGGACCAAAGAGGGCTGCCCATTTATTGCATAGAGCTTCATTTGGCCCAACCAAAGAATTGATTGATTCGTTTGCCAACCTAACGGCCGCGCAAGCAGTTGCCCAACTCTTTGAACAGCCATTGCCAGATCCCGTTTTGCCTTTAGATCCGAAAACAAATAAAGAATGGTTTCTATCCGGGGTTATAGATAAAGTCAATAGTGGGGACCTAGAATTACAGGATTATTTCAAAGGCTGGTTCTTGGCACAAATGCTGAGTCAAGGTATAAGCCCCGCACAATCACTATCCTATTCTACACGAGAGAAAATTGTCTTTTTCATTCATACAGTGCTGACTACCATCATTTCCAAAGTCGATGATAGTAGGATGGTTTATTTTCAAAATCAACTCTTTCGTCTTTTTGCTTTTGATAAAAATGCAGGGGTGAAATTCAACTTTAAGGAACTGGCAAAAAAGGCAAGCGTTGACAACGCTATGTTAAAAGTTTTGGACGGAAACCTCAACGTAAAAGGAAATACGCAAGAAAATTATGCGCGCGAACTACATGAGCTGTTTACCATTGGTAGAGGATTGGAAGGAATCGCAAAACCAGTGACTGGCATTGGCGACTACTTTGTTTATAAAGAGACAGATGTGCAGGCGGCAGCGAAAGTTCTTTCGGGATGGGAAATGAGCATGAATGGCAGTACCGTTTTTGACACTCAATTCACGTTTACAGATCCTGATACCCTGCTGCCCAGAGGAAAAGTAAAAGGAAGCACCACCAATGCGTCTGCCCATGACAACAGCATAAAACAGTTTAGTGACCGTTTTGCAAATCAAACAATCCAGCCCGATCCACTTTTGCTAAATGGCAGCAATGCAACCGAGGCGAGTGCCTATGACGAGATCAGCAAATTAGTAGATCAGATTTACGCGCAGCCCGAAACGGCTCGCAATATCTGCCGGAGGATTTATCGGTTTTATGTCTATCACGCAATTGATCAAACACTCGATGATACCATTATTGCCGGTATGGCCAGCACCTTCACAGCAAGTGGATTCAAACTTCAACCAGTGTTGGAAGAACTTTTCCAAAGCCAGCATTTTTACGATGCCATGGCGGGAGTAAACGATGACAACTTTGGAGGAATCATCAAGTCGCCTTTGGATCTCATAATGGGTACGCTGCGAATGTTTACTATTCAACTACCGCTGTATCCAACGGCTCCAGCAGATTTTTATGTTAAGAGTGGCGATCTCCTTCGCGAGCTGAGTTTGATGGGAATGAACTTCTACGATCCATTTGACGTGGCAGGTCATGATGCCTATCACCAATTCCCTATCTACCATCGCAGTTGGATTTCGACTAACTATCTCACACAGCGATATGACTTTATCAGCAAACTGGTGATGGGCTCTACTACACCGGGAGCATTGCAAATTGATGTCATTAATTTTGTGAAAACAAAATTCAGCCCGGGCACTGCTTCTAATGCAAGAAACTTGATTGTTGAATTAGCGAAATATCTATTGCCTGTAAATGAAAATCTAACTTATACAACTGGGGCAGACACCAACTCAGGTCTAACGGCTGCGCGGATGAATTATTTCCTGACGGCATTCATCAAGTCACCACAGATTGATGCCGACCCAGAAGCTGCCTGGACTAATCGTTGGAATAACAACCTCGATCCGGACACTGTACAAAATCAATTGAAAAGTTTATTTAATGCGATGATGCAATCGCCCGAGTATCAACTTTATTAGCCAACTCATGAAACGCAGAGACTTTATACAAAAGCTGTCAATGGCAGCCTTACCCATTACCCTCGGTGGGATTCCGATGAAGCTGATGGCCGACAACTCGCTTACGCGGATGGCTAGCCAAAGCACCAACGATCGCGTATTAGTGATTTTGCAAATGCACGGAGGAAATGATGGTTTGAATGCGGTGATCCCGGTTACTGACTACGATCAATATTACTTTCGCAGACCCAATATTGCTATCCCATTAAAGAACAGCGTTCGTAAAGTAATCAATCTCGATTCTACATTACCTACCAATGCGCAAGTAGGCCTTCACCCCGATATGCTGGGGATGAAAGATTTGTACGACCGTGGCCGGATGGCAATCGTTCAGGGAGTGTCTTATAAAAATAATAATGGATCTCACTTCAGGGGACGAGACATCTCTTTCATGGGTGGAAGCTTTGACGATTATCTTTCGTCCGGATGGATCGGTCGTTATCTTCGACAAGAATTTGCCCCAAAGAGTTACCCTGCAGATTTCCCTAACCCAGAAATGCTCGATCCGCTCGCCATTGAAATGGGAAGCGATGTTTCGTTGATTTTTCATCAAGCGGGCAATATTCCCACTTCGATTTCCATCAATGATCCCAAAGGCTTTGCCGAACTAGTTGGCGGGCTTCAAGGATTTAAAGATGATGGCGTTGACCCACGGGGCTATCCACCAGCAGCACTTGTCAATTCTCCGTACGGAAAAGAAATTACTTGGATCTTAGGATTGGAACAGAAATCAAAAGATTATGCCCAACGCTTGTACGAGGTATTTCAAAAATCGAAAACACCGACCGTAGCATATCCTGAGATTTATCCTTTCAATGCACCAACGGGAAGTAAGTCAAATGGACTCTCTCAGCAATTAAAATTGGTAGCGAGGCTCTTGGAAGGAGGTGCCAAGACGAAAGTTTTCATGGTAAAAATTGGCGGCTTCGACACGCACGCTGGTCAAGTAGAAAGTTTTGACCCGACCATGGGCACACATGCTGCACTGATGTACCACATCTCCTCGGCCATGCAGGCTTTTCAAAATGATTTAAGAGCACGCGGCTTGGAAGATCGTGTGCTAACGGTGACTACTTCTGAATTTGGGCGAAGAGTAGCATCCAACGGAAGTTACGGTACAGACCACGGCACGGGTGGCCCGATGTATATTTTTGGAAAAGGTGCACAACCAGGCGTTACGGGCAAAGTACCCGATCTTACCAAAGACAACGTGGATATGCAGTACGACTATCGTCAAGTATATGCTAGTTTATTGAGGGATTGGATGCTCGTTAGTGACACTAAAATCAATACTGATATCTTCTTTAAGAATTTCTTGAACGGCCCTAAGGAAGAAGGTACGGGCAATTATGAAAATTTGACGCTTGCTAGCCAAGTGATCTCGGGAGTGCAAGATGATTTCGTGGCCGAGCGATTTGAATTGATGGACTGCTTTCCCAATCCCGCGAAGGAAAGCACCACCATTCGCTACAAAATAAATAACACAAATCATGTTCAACTGAATCTATTGGACGCCAACGGACGAAATGTTAAGTCGCTCGTAAATGGCCAACAAGACGAAGGTGAACATTCTGTGCAAGTGCTGCTTAACGATTTGCCAGCTGGAATTTATCTTTACCACTTGAAAACCGGATTTTTAAATGAAACGAAGAAACTCATTGTCACCCAATAAAAGCGTATGAGAAAGTTATACCTGATTGTTATCCTGCTTTCTCTTTCGTTGGGCGCCTTAGCACAGGAAAAAAAAAGAAACGGTAGCTTTAATACAGCAAAAACAAATCCGAATCAATTTTTACAACAGCAGTGGTGGCTAGGGTTCAAGGCGGGAGTGAATGTTGCACAAGTAGACCCTTCTAAACGTTACTCGATTTTAACTCCTACCAATTATTCTTCTTCCGTTACCGACAAGCAATACGATGCTTTCAAAGAACTGGGGTTACAAACTACCATCGAAATCACCTATTACTATAAGGGATTTTACTTTAGCGTGCAGCCAAGCTACATCAGTTCTAACTTCACCTACTCCAATCAATTGGAGTGGGTCAATTCCACGAACATCAGCGAAACGCTTACTCAAACCTATAAGCAAAATCAAAAAATCGAATATGCCGATCTTCCGTTTCTAATAAAGTATGATATCACCGGAAGCAAGCTACGTCCGTTTGTGCAGGTGGGTGTATTTTACTCAATCTTACTCAATGCCGTTAAAACAGTAGACGTATCCAGTTTGGATGTTGCTTCTGGTGGAACTAATACAATCAACAGCCCACCGCTCATCGTTGGATCGAAGGATTTGTTCAGTAACTACTGGGGCGTGATAGCTGGTGTGGGGGTTAGCTATCAACTGGGCAATGTGCGTTTAGTGTTAGATGCGACCTATCGGCAAAGCCTCAGCAATATCGCCAATCCACAAAATCGCTTTAGCAACGATCGCCTGTCGGGAATTGGCGATGCACAAGATGACTTGAACCTAAAAAACATTATGGTTTCAGCTGGCGTGCTGTTTCCAATGCGTTACCTCAGCAGCAGTTTCAAATCCAATGATCGCTAATCTTATGAACAAGTTATTTTCTATATTCCTCCTGGCCCTTGTGTTCTCTTGCGCAGAAGAATCGGATCCTGCCACCGACAAAGCTAACTTCACTCGGATTTACGACAACAATAAGTTTGATGGCTCTTATTATCCTATTGATGCCAAACAAACCCCCGATGGTGGGTACTTAATTCTAGCAGGAAGAAGATTGGCTGCATCGAACTTCAATGGTGCCTATTTATTGAAAACAGACGAGCTGGGCGCTTTTGTTTCTGAATTGGAGTTGCCCTCGAGCATTGTGGCCCCTATTGGTCCATTGCTGGAGACGGGCGGCAAATACTACTTTTTTAGCATGACACCCACCAATAATTATCAAACGCAGCTAAGCGAAGTAGATGCGACAGGGGCTTTAAGCAAGACAACGCTTGTTGGCGGTTCTTATCCATCGGCAGCGTTCAACGACAACGGAAACTTTTTGCTTTTGCGCTACGATAATTTTTCTCAGCAAAGTATTGTGTCGATAGTAAACCCGGCAGGTAGCGTATCCAAGTCGATTGGCTACACCATTGGAGCGGGAGATGGCGTAGAAGAAAAATTCATTACTCACTTCCTTCGCACGGGTCGCCAATTTCCATTTCAGGTAGGCAAAACAACTGGTGGTCAATATTTTTTCAATGGATTCTACAATTACACGTTCTCTTTGGTATTCACTGATCTAACTGCTACAACACCCATCGGGGTGGTGCAAGGCCAACAGGCGGATGGAGGCTTCAGTGGCATTCTCCCTCTAGATGGAAATCGATTTGCAACTGCGCGTTTCAATTTTGGTGACAACTATTTGATACCAAGTGTTACGATTAGTCCGACTGGGATAAGTTCGATCGTAAACAGAAAAGACCTAGAGGGCAACAACCTTCCCGAATTGACAACCAACGCTGTTGTTAAAATTGTTTCGGTTTCCACCAACGGAAAAGACATGGTGCTATATGGAAGTAACACGCGAAGCAAGCAAATCGCATTGCTAGCCTATGACAAAGCCACGGGTAAATTTCTAGGCAGTCGTTACTTAGGATTTTCAAATCCGTTTGAGATTGCCTCCATCTCGTCTACGCTCGATGGCGGACTTGCTGTTTGCGGCACTACCTTCGTTGCCGGAAGGTTTCCGCGCATTTGCCTCTTTAAAATCTCGAAAGAAGAATTGGGGAAATCGTTTAAGTAGACGGTTAAGTAGAAGAAATGGAAAGTTGGAAGCTAGACGTGGCGAATAGTCTAACATCTATCTTTCAATTTCTAACCCCCACGCCCAGCTACTGAAAATCTCACGCTGCAAGTTTTAACAGGAGTTACGCAAATTGACTAAGTTCCTGTCAGGCTGAGTCAGTCGAAGCCTATTCGGAAACTCCAATAATCCTTTTTCGACAAGCTCAAACTGACAACATTTAACGTTCTGCGTAACTTGAGTTTATAATCTCGCTGGTTTTTTCTTCCTTCGTTCTAGATTTATGATCCAGATAGAAGAAAACAAAAATTTGAAAGCCCTCAACACCTTTGGAATGGATGTCAGAGCCTCTTACTTCACCACTATTACTTCGCTAACCCAATTACAAGAGCTGCTACAAACCGATTTGTATCGAAATCAAAGGCATTTAATACTCGGTGGCGGTAGCAATATGCTCTTCACACGAGATTTCAATGGGCTAGTTATCAAAGTAGAGTTGAAGGGAAAGGAAATCATTCACCAAACGGAAAATGAAGTAACGCTCAAGGTTGCATCGGGTGAAGGTTGGCATGAATTAGTGATGCATTGCGTTCAAAATGATTGGGGAGGAATAGAAAATCTATCCTTGATACCCGGGTTAGTCGGTGCTGCGCCTATTCAAAACATCGGAGCCTACGGTGTTGAAATGAAAAATGTGATTGAAGAAGTAGATGCGATTGACCTAACAACAGGTCAATGTCGAATATTCAAAAGTGAAGAATGTCGGTTCGGATACCGCGAAAGTGCTTTCAAACATGAGTGGAAAGAAAAATATTTTATTTCAAGTATTACTTTAACTCTCACCACAAAAAATCATCAAGTTAATATCGGCTATGGAGCCATTGATGATACATTGAAGAGCATGAATATCACCACACCAACGATACAATCGATTAGCGATGCAGTGATTTCAATTCGACAAAAAAAATTACCAGATCCACGCGTGATTGGCAATGCAGGAAGCTTCTTCAAGAACCCTTCTATCACCATTGAGCAATTCACTTCACTACAAAAAATTTATTCAACAATACCCTCTTACCCTTCTGTTAATCAAGAAGTTAAAGTACCAGCGGGTTGGTTGATTGAACAATGTGGATGGAGAGGAAAAAAAATAAATGATGTGGGTGTGCATGCACAACAAGCATTGGTGTTAGTGAATTATGGAAACGGAAAAGGGGAAGAAATTTTTGACCTCGCAATGAAAATTTCTGCGAGTGTGAAAGAGAAATTTTCGATTCTACTAACACCAGAAGTAAACATCATCACATAAAAAATAAAGAGCAGTTATGATGACGAACTCAGAAATCATCAACATGAATTTCTTAGATGATAAAAAAATATTTCACGAAATATTTTTGAAGATTAATTATTTGTTATACATTTCGTAAGTTTTAAACCAAAATATAAAACGCTATGGCAAAAAAACCCGCTAAGAAAGCAGCAAAAAAAGCAAAGAAAGCTGCTAAGAAGAAAAAGTAGTCAAGCTTAGCTTGATGCTTCACAAGGGAAGTGATCTTAGATCACTTCCCTTTTTCTTTTTAGATAATTGCCTTTCCATCTATTCATCCTGCCGTATATTGCTGAGCTCATGGACTTACTAAAGGAGCAAATCCAAAAACTATCATCTTAGCATCATCAACTAAATTCTTGTCGTTCCTGAGAAAATCGTAATGCAATCAGTACCGAAGCGCATTTTTCAGTAACGGTTGCGTAAATATTAACGCCTTCCTTCTTGCTTACGAATATTTAATGCCTTTAACTTTGTACCAAAACATTCAAACTATGGCCAAAATGATCGCCAAACCAACAACCGCTAAGGCATCCCCCAAGAAAGTAGCAGCGAAAGCTCCTGCAAAAGCAACATCAACAGATATAGAAAGCATTTCCAAAACGATTTTAACAAAGCTGAAAGCTCTCGACCTCGATCAAACGCTTCAGTCTGAAATTGAATGGTGTCTAGGAAGCTACCGCCACGACAAAAATCCAGTCGGGCTAGTGCAAGCAGCGAATACTGCGATTGGCTTGTTCAAAACTGAACTAGCTCAAAAGACAAAAGGCGTTACTGCTAAATTGATTGCCGACATTGAAAAGGCAATAGCGTAAGAAAAGTCTTTAGTGATGATTTTTGAAGGTTGTCCAACCAAGACCAGGACATCCTTTTGCTTTTTTTGGCGGAAGCCTCAAATCATATGGGTTACATTGCTGAGCATGCCCTGATAGCGAGTGCATGTCACCCCAAACTTGTTTAGGAAATCCACCCCCTCATCGGAAGGAAGATTCTTGAACTGCGCATAGGAGTTAAGATAGATCACTTGCTGAATGCCCATGCTAAAAATAATGCGCGAGCAAGCCAAGCAAGGAGAAAGTGTGACATACAAAGTGGCCCCTTCTACTGAGGTCTTGTTTTTCACTGCATACAAGATAGCATTCTGCTCTGCATGGATGGCTAGCGAACAACTTCCTTTGGAATCGCGAGGGCAACCCACCTCGGCCCACTCTTCATCGCAGTTGTGTGTTCCTGATGGTGGCCCATTATATCCAATCGAAATAATGCGAGTGTCTTTGGTGAGCACTGCACCTACATGTCGCTTGACACAATGGGAGCGCTTTGCTAAGTTAACAGCTAGTTCCATGTAAATATCGTCAAAAGCAGGGCGAGGGGACATTTTTTATTTTTGAATGGATAACAAAAGTACCAACAAAACGAGGGCTTTTAAAATATCCCATTGAGCAGTGGTTTTGAAAAAAAGAGCAAATTCCTATCTTTCAACCATAAAGCGCAAATAAAAAAACCGAACTCCCTCAAGTAATGTCAAAATCACTGGCAAAAATCACCTGCTACAATGCTATTCTAACAAGGTCGCTTCTGTCGATCTTATTCCTAAGCTCCTCGGGTCTGCTTGCTCAAAGCGAACTGGCCAAACGAAATGGTTTTAAAGATATCAAACTGGGGAGTTTAGTTGACAGTGTGAAAGGCGTGGCATTTGTAAAAGACTTTGTTCACGCGAAGGAATTTCCTTGTCAGATTTACAAAGTGACGTATAAGGACTATGAAAAAATTGGTAACGTAGAAGTGAAACGTGTTGAGCTGAAAACCTATAAGAACTATATCTATGAAATTAACGTCATAACAGCGAAAGATCCTCAGGTGATGATTGCTTTAGAAAAATCGTATGGCAAAGCAAAATACAGCCTGAGGGACGAACATTTTTTCTGGCTAGCAACGGACACCCTTCGATTATCAATCAAAGGAGACGCTAAAAAAATTGATCTTACTTATAGAAGCTTTCCGGTTCGAAGGAGTATGTATTCTGATAAAAAGAAGAAGCTGGAAGAAATGGCGGATGACTTTTAGCATTCATCCACTAAGTTGTCTCATCCTTTGTAGGTAATCCTGTAAATCACCCCAGCCTGATCATCTGAAACTAACATTGAGCCATCTGGCATCAATAATACATCAACTGGCCTGCCCCATGCCTTCTGTGTGGCATCGTCCATCCATCCACTTGCAAATTTTGAATAGCCGATTGCCTTTCCTGCTTTATCAACTTTTACCAAACTCAAATTGTACCCACTTTTTTTCGATCTGTTCCATGATCCATGCTCTGCTAAAATAATTTGGTTAGTATACTCAGATGGAAACATTTTGCCCGTGTAGAATTTCAAACCCAGCGGAGCGACATGCGCGCCTAAGTTTTGCACGGGCTTCGTAAATTCACCACATTTCTTTTTATCTCCAAATTCGGGGTCTTTGATCGTACCTCCATGACAATAAGGATAACCAAAGTGCATTCCTGCTTTTGATGCTGAGTTTAGTTCGCAGGGAGGAATATCATCTCCCAACATGTCACGTCCATTGTCGGTAAACCAAATATTTTTTGTTTCCGGATGCCACGTAAAACCAACAGTATTGCGTACACCACTTGCAAATACTTCCAGACCACTGCCGTCTGCGTTCATTCGAGTGATAGAGGCGAATATTGGATCCTTCAATTCACAGATATTGCAAGGTGCGCCTACTGGCACATATAGTTTGCCATCGGGTCCAAAAGCGATGTACTTCCATCCATGATGCTTTTCGGTTGGAAATTTATCATAAACAATTTGAGATACTCCTGGATTTGCCAACTTGGCTTCAATCCCGGCAAACTTGTGAATTCGGTTTACTTCGGCCACATATAAATCGCCCTCTTTAAAAGCTACCCCGTTTGGCATATTTAAGCCCTTGGCCAATACCCACTTCTTATCAGCTTTAAAATCACCATCCGTGTCTTTGACAGCATACACTTTATCTTCACTGCGATTACCAACAAACAATGTTCCGCTGGGGGAAAGAGCCATCGAGCGGGCATCTTCAACTTCCGCATAAACCGAAATAGAAAATCCAGCGGGCATTTTTATCAATTCCAACGGAAGTTTCGCACTTGCCTCCGTGATGGCCGGCATCGAATTGTCTTCTGCTGCAACCGAAGACGTTGTTTCTTTTGAAGAATTGTTGCAGCAAAGCATTGCAACGGCTGCGAAAACAGAAAATACAAATTTCGATTTTAACATAAGAAGTAATTTAAACGAAATTTAAAATAAAATAACTAAAGAACACACGGCTATTTTTCTAGGCACACTATCATCCTTATAAACAGCTCAGCCTAGGGAAAATTAAAAATAACCCCGCGGTGCCATAGACTTAAAACATCCATGCTAATGGCCACCGCCATGTGGGTAAAGGCGCCCATCCAAACCGAACCCGTTTTGTAACTCATCATACCGAGGAAAATTCCAGCAAAGATGGATCCTACGCACTCGGGAAGTGGTTTATTGAAATGGATCATACAGTAAGGGATCATCATTACCAAAATGGAGTAGGCTCCGATGTATCGCTTCAAACCATGAACCATAAAGCCTCGAAAGAAAAACTCCAACGAAAAAATTGTAAAAGGTAGAAACACTCCCACACAATAAAATAGGGAATCAAATCTTTGGCATCCAAAGGAAGATAAAAGGGATAGGTAATTTGAAATTCGGAGGAGTAGGACGCTACCAAGACAATTGGAAAAAGACATGCAAAAGCCAACAAGTAAGTGAGCCAGTATCCGAATTTATTCTTGGCTTTTAATCCAAAATCTGCTAGCCGCTGTTTCCAAACAACCACGATAAACAAAGCTGGTATAACACAATAAAAAAAGATCGTGACGGAAGCCCAATAAATTAGCTGCCAAAAATGTTGATGCGCACCCTGCGATAAATAATGTTCAATGGTCTCATAAAATTGACCCCAACCAAATTTTCGAAAAAATAGCCCCGTTGACAGCAGGAACGAAGACGATGCCAAAAACCGAATAGCGACTAAACAGCCGATGCTCACCAAAAAAATAACCACTGGCTTCTTTTCTTGCTGCTTAACCTCTTGCCAAGTAAACGGAAAAAAATTCATCGTTGAATAATATCTAGGAAGGTAATAAGTGTAGGTCAATAACTCAAAACTTATTTTCTGGCCATTTACTAGTTACATTTGTCGCAATTTTCAATCAAATGATCTCCATTTCAAACATATCGTACTTTATTGGCGGCCGGGCTTTGTATCAAAATGCGTCCATGTTTATTAAACCTGATGACAAAATTGGCCTGATTGGGCTGAACGGGCGAGGTAAATCTACACTGCTAAAAATAATTGATGGCGAACTGACCATTGATGAAGGTTCGATCAGCAAAGCAAAAGACTGCACCATCGGCTTTCTTAATCAAGACCTCCTCTCCTACCAAACAGACGATGCCATCCTCACCGTTGCTATGGGTGCCTTCAAAGAGGCGGTGGAGACCCAACGGCAACTAGAGAAAACACTTCATCAACTAGAGACAGAATATTCAGACGATTTGGTAGAAAGACTCACCAAACTGCAAGAAAAATTTGAGCAGTTGGATGGCTACACCATGCAATCCAAGGCAGAGGAAGTATTGGAAGGCATTGGATTCACGACTAAAGACCTCCACCGCCCTCTGCGGGAATTTTCAGGTGGCTGGCGCATGCGGGTGATGTTGGCAAAACTACTTTTGGAAAAACCCTCTTGCCTAATGTTGGATGAGCCTACCAATCACTTGGACTTACCTTCCATTGAGTGGGTGGAGAATTATTTGCGCAACTATGAAGGTGCAGTAATCATCGTCTCCCATGACAGAACCTTCCTAGACAACGTCATTTCCAAAACGGTAGATGTGACCCAAGAACAACTAATCACCTACGAAGGGAATTATTCCTATTACCTAGAGGAAAAGGCCATGCGCGAAGAGATTCAACAGGGCGCTTTTGAAAACCAACAAGCAAAAATTAGGCAAACAGAGAGATTCATAGAGCGCTTTCGCGCGAAGGCAACAAAATCAAAGCAAGTGCAGTCGCGGGTAAAGGCTTTGGATCGTATGGACATGATCAGTGAGGTGGTAAACGACACCGCTGAAGTGAATTTTCGATTTACGTTTAAACAAACATCGGGCAGAAACGTGATCATTATGAAAGATGTTTCGAAGGCCTACGGGCCACTCGATATCTTGACAAAAACAAGTGCTACCATTGAACGCGGAGATAAAATTGCACTTATCGGTGCGAATGGAAAAGGGAAATCTACATTGCTACGCATTATTGCCAACACCGAACCTGTCGATGGCGAAAGAACTATTGGCCACAATGTCAAATACGGATTTTTCGCGCAACATCAACTAGAATCATTGCACGTTGAGAGCGAAATATTAGAAGAACTGAAGCAAGCCGGCAGCAGCAGAACAGAGCAGGAACTTCGCAACGTTTTGGGCTGCTTTCTATTTTCGGATGAAGATGTTTTCAAAAAAATAAAAGTGCTCTCCGGTGGAGAAAAATCACGAGTGGCGCTTGCCAAAACAATGATCTCTGATGCCAATTTTTTATTGTTGGATGAGCCCACCAACCATTTAGATTTTATCTCAGAAAATATTTTGATTCAGGCATTGCAGCAATACCAAGGTAGTTTTGTGGTGGTCTCACACAATCGTCACTTTGTTAGTCAGGTGGCTAACAAAATCTGGTACATCGAAGATCATCAGATAAAAGAATACCCAGGCACCTTTGACGAATATGAATTCTGGAAAAAGAAGAAAGAAGCAGAAAGCCAACCCGCTCAACCTGTCAAAAAAACTCCAAAATCAGAATCAAAGCCCAAACCCAAGGCGACCCCGGGAAATGAAAAGAAAATCAGCGACCTCAATCGGGAGTTAAAAAAAGTGGAAGATGCCATTCAAAAATTTCAGCGAGATAGAGAGGCAATTGAGTTAGCATTGACCAAGCCCGAAGTGTATTCGGATTTTGAAAAATTAAGAACGGTGCAAGAGCAATTTGAAAAAGCAGATTTTAAGTTGGAAGAAGAAAACAAAAGATGGGAATCGATCGCACTTGAGATGGAAGAGTTAGAAAAGGCTTAGTATCTCCAACCAAATCCAATCTGCAACACGAATCTGTTAAGTTCACTTTTAGCGATGTACTCGTTGTATACTACGCCCGCAAAATTTTGATAATCGTATCGATAAGAATAGCTTGCTATTTGCCGTTTAAACCCTATTGAAAAAATTAGGTTAATTTTTTCAACACCAATTTGGTAAGCAATAGCTGGGTGAATCATAATTCCACCTATTTGGTTGTAATTAGGTAAAGTATATTCAGTGCGGTCGTACCAAGCCCATGCATAACCAGCATTGAGCTGTAAAAATAAGCCGTTTTTTTTTCCTACTAATTTTTCTGATAGTTGAATAAACAGGGGCAGTGTTTTCAATTGCTGATAGCTGTCTGCGCCCACTCCTATGCCAACTGCAAAGCGTCTTGTCAACTGCAATCCATTTATAAAATAGGCAGAAACAGAAAGCTGATTACCCGTAGCACAATTACCGCAACCCACCTGAACGCCACTTGATAAAGTTCCCACAAAATAAGGTTTGAGCCTCTCTGACTCTAAATTTGACTGGGCTGCAATGTTCAAACTTGTAAGCAGTGTAGCCACCAGCAAAATGAACCTCATCTATTATTTATTTAAGATGCTCAACTTACTCAACAATTTAATGTTTTGAGGATCAGAGTAATCAAACTGATAGATACCATCTTTGCCCGTCATGATCGCCACATTTTGAAATGGGATTACATCATAGGTATTGATATTTTTATAATGAGCTAATTGATTAGCTGTGATATTCAGGTGATCTGTTGCATCGTAAATTTTCAATCCATCGTCTCCATCGCAGATAAATAGCTTCTTATTGTCAATGCCAAGTCCATGCGGATTTGTCATCGGATAAATTTTCAACAAGACTGGGTTTTTTAAATCTTTGATATCAATCACCTCAAGTTGATTGGTAAAGCCCTGACAGGTAGTACCCGAACGCAGCGTTACGTAAGCAAGGTCACCTTCTACTACCACTGGGTCGCAACTTCGCACATGACTATAGCGACTGATTTGCGAAGGCTTTTGAGGGTCGGTTAAATCAAAAATGTACATTCCACTTTGAGAGCCAAAGAAGAGATTCCCCTTGTAGGGGAAAATGGTTTCAATATCCCACGCGATGTAGTTGCTGCTTTTTGCAACGGGGTCGGCCAATGATTCAATGCTAACCGAGTGTACGTTTCCACCATCAAGCATGTAAAGATAATCACCCTCAATAGTAAACCGGGCCATAGAGCCACCAATACCCGTAGTGGCTGGATTGCCGGGAGTAATGGCAGCACCAGCATTTACAGACTGAGTAAAAGCGACCCCTCGATCAAACATAAAACCACCCCACGGCTGTGCGGTATACCCTTTTGACGAGGATACTGTTATGCTTTCTTTCAGCTTCCAATCTGTAACAATGCCTTTCCTCGGGTCAACACCCATACCCATTTTATTATAAATAAAAAATATTGCTTCCAATCTCTTAGTAATTTTTATGCTTGACTTATTTGAAATATCGATAGCTAGTAAATCAATATAGCTATCTGCGTAGAGAATATTTCCCTTGATCGCCAAATCATAATTGCCGGGGATTGTGATAAAGCTTTTCGCAACTGGGTTTTTAGCATCCGTGTTATCAATAACGTGAATGCCCTTACCCACTTCATTCACAAACAACCAATTGTCTTTAATATAAATCTTGCCTGCTTCTGTAATCTCTTTCGGTGGCTCCACCTTCACCGATGCTCGAACTTCTGCAAGAGTGGTATAAACAGGTTCGTAATAGGTATATTTTTGTTCTAATTCATACTTGTCTTCGCAGGCAAATGTGAAGAGTAGAAATAGTACAAATAAAAAATAAGGAGAGATTAGTCTAGGCATAGGATCATCAGTTATGGGTATCTCTAAAAATCTTTGTTTTCTTCACCTCAACCCTTTCCCTTCTTTAAAAGAGAAGGGTTAGCGGAGTTTTTAGAGATGCCCTTATATCCCTTTGACACACCTGACGCTAAAATAGTTGGAATGAAGAAAAGAAATTGCCATTTGCATCAATCAAGCAACGGTACCCGCACTTATTAGCAGAGAAAAAATATTGATTAGCAAGCAAAATGAAAAGCGGTAATCGATTGCGATGAAACTAAAACAACTCTAACCGAAATGGAGAGCAAGTTATTACGAAAGCCTCAGCCTTCTTCTTTCGAGTTGAGTTTTTACGAATCCAACTACCCCAATAGCAAGCATTAAAACTGCCAGAATCGCTCCTATTGAGAATAAAGCAAACACAACGAATAAGGCAATGGGCGCAAATACTAAGCGGATTGTATTTTCCATATCACTATTTTTAATTGGACAAATATTCGTCTTAATGATTTATCGCACAACGTGGTTTTCCCCGTATTTGATACGGGGAAAACCACGTATTTTAGTTCTTGACGTTTTATATCTTCAACATTCTTAAGGAAACCACAAGAAATTTTTCTTTCGGCTCCCGCTCGTTCTTATTTCCCAACCGAAAAATTCTAAAAAAGATAGCGAAACCGAAATCCGATGTCCCACACAATGGGATTGTTGACCGAGTTACTGGACTTCAATACCGAGTTAAAGCTATATCGTAACCCGGGCACGAACGAAACCCGATAATGTTTTGACATTTTGTAGCTTAATTCAGTACCGACCAAGCCCGTCCAGTTCAGTGTTCTATACGCTGAATCATCGCCTGCACTTTCAGAGTAATTTAAAAGTCTTTTGCTTTCGTCAACTAATGTGTTTCTATAAAAAAGATCGGAAGAAACTCCCGCATTGAGCTGGAGGCCTACTTTCCTGTCTAAAAATAAATAACCTGCTTGCACTGGAATCGAAACAAACTCATTGATGCTATTAATATTATACTGGGGCGTAGCTGTTACATTAGAATTTGCATCGGCTATCCCAGCTAAGAAAGCCTTGGCTTGATTACTCGCATCTAACACAGCCAGATTAGACTGATATCCAATCGATTGGTTCAAGTAATTCACACCAGTAATAAGTACCCACCTTTTTGCAATTTTTTTACCTACGGTCATTCCCACAGAATACGAAGTGCCTACCGAAACTTGATTACCCATAGGCGCCTGACCCATAAATTGGCTTGACGCGAACGAAGAGTTATTTGAAATTCGGCTAGCGCTAAATGAAGTAGGCAATACACTTGGTTGAGTATCATAATTTCCTCCTGATCCACCAATTGCTGCCCACCAACCTTTTTCCTCACCTGATTTTCGTTTAGAATTTTCTCGGACTATTGCCTGTCTAGCCAACATCTTCGCTTCCACTATTTCTTCTACTGGTTTTCCATTCAACTTAATTTCTGCTACAGGAAGTTGATTGGAGGCCAAGATCAGGTTATGGCCTTGCGCTTGGCGGGGCTCTTTTGTCAAAATTCCTGGTGTTGCCGCTGCGTTCTGTTCATTTGCGTTCAGCGCTGATTGAAAGAAATTCCCTGTTGTGCCTTGTACGTCTTTATTGATCGCGTTTTCCTTAGCCCTACCAGTATTGTTCGCAGACGACATTTCGGATCCTAATTTTCGTCTATTCTCTGAGCGAACATCTCCGGAGCTGATTTTATTTTGCTCAATTGACTTTTTTTCGGCAATCAACTCATCCGCTCGTTTTAATTCAGAATTCTTTACTGCTGGTTTGACTTCTTCTATAGAATTTACCGAAATTGTCTCTTCGCGATCTGCCAAATACCACAATCCAACACTTCCAAGCGAAAGTCCAAATAAAACTGCCGCTGCCGCCAATCGCTGATAGAAGACAACACGCTTTTTCATGTTGCCACTTTCTACTTTAGAAAGGTGCATGTCAATCGTATTCCAAGATGCATCGGGGGGATTTGCCTCCGCATCTGCGAAAGCACTTCTCCAGCTTTCTTCAAATTTTGGATTCTCCGAATTTTTCATATCTATTTTTCTCTACCGCTATTTTTGTTCGTAGCAAACTTTTGGCTCTGTTGTATTGCGACTTTGACGTGCCCTCGCTAATACCCACCATCTCTCCTATTTCCCTATGACTATACCCCTCAATGGCAAACAGGTTAAACACTACTCTGCATCCATCAGGAAGCGTTTGAATGATATCAATCAATTCCGCAAGGTGAAAACTCGATAAACTGATTTGTTCCTCTTCCCGGATTGTAACCTCCTCCACATCTACCATCGGCAACAAATAAAGTTTTTGGCGTTGCGCATTTAATGCGGTGTTGATCATAATACGCGTAATCCAAGTTCCAATTTTCGCCTCTTCGCGAAACGACTTAATGCTCATAAATACCTTGATAAAACCTTCTTGCAAAATATCTTCGGCCTCTTGGTCAGATTTGGCATACCGTTGGCATATAACCATCATTTTCCTGCAATACCGTTCATACAAAGCCTTTTGCGCGGCCCTATCACCATTTGTGCAGCCTTCAATAAGCTCCTTTTCGCTTTGCATGAAACCAATATGCTATTTAGACACCTGTTAAAAACGATTCGTTGGAATACAAATTGAATTAATTATTCGTTTAGTTTTGAAGTAATGATGCAATCAAAAAAAATCGATCGCGCGGCCTGGCAGGCTATCCGCTCCTACTACTCACCCACTTGGCACCGCCCATCGTCACCTACCAAACGGGCTGAGGGGTACCCGCTTCTATCCCTGCCTGTCCGTGTGGCAGGCTTGGCCGACTTTACGCAATCTCTTTTCATTACCTCCCTAGTTCTCTTTTTACTTACAAGTTCTGCATTGTTCGCTCAAAAAAAAATTGAGTTTAGCGATAGAACCTATGAGCCTCAAATAAAAACCGTCCGTGTTTATCCTGATTTGGGCGGCTCGCGAGACTATGTTAAACCTGCTGCTGCCCCAATTGAACAACAAAATTTAATATTGGATTTTGACGATCTTCAAGACAACCGAAACAACTACTACGTAAAATTGATCCATTGCAACTATGACTGGACAAAATCTTCGTTGATGGATTTAGATTTTTTAGAAAACTATAACGAAAACCCAATCACCGATTACACTTTCTCGATCAACTCGTATACGCGCTACATCCATTATCGTTTTCAACTGCCACCTGTAAAAATTCCGGGAAACTATTTATTGATCGCCTACCGAGATGACCCATCTGATCTTATCTTGTCTAAACGGATCATGATTTATGCCAACCAAATTGGGCTAGCAAAAGATACTCAATTTATTGGCACTGGCACCTTGCAAAAAGGAAAACAACAATTCAACTTTAACATTGACTATTCAAACATCGAAGTATTGAACCCTTTAGAGACGGTGCATGTTACCATTCGGCAAAACCAGCGGTGGGATAATGCAAAGACCGACCTTTCCCCTAATTTCATCCACGATGCAAACAGTCAGATGGAGTATCGGTTTTTTGAAGCGGACAAACAATTTGATGGTGGCAACGAATTCCGCTTTGTCGACTTCCGCTCGCTCAACGCCCCAGGGCAGAACACCGGAAAGTTGAACCGGGCAGTAAAGCCACATGAACTATATGTAGCGACTGACGGCAATCGCAGCAATGATGTTTATTCTCAATACCTGGATTTGGACGGAAACTACCTCATCGAAAACTTAGATGTAGGTGAAGCGAATCTTACTGGCGACTATCTATTTGTCAACTTTTTGTTGAAGTCTCCTAAATTACCAAACGAAGAAATTTATGTAGTGGGTGCCTTTAACAACTATCAGCGCACCAGCGAAAATAAAATGGTCTACAATGATGCTGGCTTCTATGAGTCGCGACAGTTTCTCAAACAAGGACTTTACAACTATAAATATGCTGTTGAATCCAATAAAGGATTGACCAATTCCATAGAAGGGAGCCATTTTGAAACAGAAAATGTGTACGAAGTTCTGATATACAATCGACCGTTTCGGCCTAATGCAGATTTGTTGTTGGGATATTATCTGATACCGATCAATCCGCGCTAAGCGTACGTTGCCTCCACATCGGCTTCGCGCTTTTGCGTACTTGCCCCGGCCACATCTAGCATACCGAATCCTTTGTGTGAAAAATGCCCCAACCCATTTTCATAAATGAATTGCTGAACTGGCTGCGGTGCGTAGAGAGTAAAAGGAAACGTATAACCACGAACTTCATATTTCACATCCGAGTCGTAGAGCGGATAGATACGCGCGAATTTCTTATGCGAAGATTGAATGCGCTCAATATAATCTTTGTCGGCCACGAGTTGGAACTTATAAAAATCCGCCATCTGCTGCTCCGTAAATTTTCCGCTGGCGGTCATCCGTTCAATCGTATTGTCGTACAACAAGTCAGAAAATTCATCCGTATTGGGCGAAATGAATCGCTTGCTGCTTTCGTCATTAAAGGAAGACAGCAACAAAACAACGGGAGAAATACACAAAAACTTTACCGAGTCATTGATCGTCACGGGTTCTTCCATCTCTCTGGCTTCCGGCACCAGTTGTAAATTGCCGATCGACAGTTCTTTTTGCTCAAACAAGGTCGATAGAAAATATTCCAAGAAAGAGGGATCCGTAGCTGAAAAAACGAGCGTCACGCGAGACGAATAGAAATGAAGACCTTTTCGGCTGATTTTAATTTGACCTTTCAGCCCGGAAAAATTGTACTGAGTATAAGAATAGAATTCGCTTTTCTTACCTAGCATGATCAACCCTTTGATGGTTTGCGCCAACAAAAATTGATGGTGGAAAGGAACGTAAGCTCCCCTATTCTTCAATAAAAATACAATCCTAGTTCTCACACTGAAAGCACTAAAAAATAATAGCCTTAAACTATCTACCCGCCTAAAAAATTTGGATGCGGAAGGCTAAAGTACTAAAAATCAGGTGAATCGGTAAATGCCGTGTAAGGAAATATCAAACATTGAAGCGAAAGTGCATCACATCTCCGTCTTGTACGGTATATTCCTTGCCCTCCACAGCCAACTTTCCAGCCTCGCGACAGCCTGCCTCGGTGTTATACTTTTGATAATCAGCTATTTTGATCACCTCTGCCCGTATAAATCCCTTTTCAAAGTCGGTATGGATAACACCTGCGGCTTGGGGTGCTTTCCAGCCTTTATGTATGGTCCACGCCCTCACTTCCTTCTCGCCAGCTGTGAAATAAGTGATCAAATCCAGTAGTTCGTAGGCAGCCCGAATCAATCGGCTCAAGCCAGATTCTTTCAAACCGTACTCGTCCAAAAAAACCTTCCGATCCTCTTCCGTTTCTAGTTCTGCAATTTGTGCTTCAATGGCCGCACACACCAATACTACTTCAGCACCTTCTTCTTTGACTAATTTCCTCAACGCCTCAACAAACTGGTTGCCGGTATGGATTGATTTCTCATCTACATTGGCAACATAAATTACCGGCTTGTCGGTCAATAGTAATAAATCCTCAATGGCCTTCTTGTCCTCTGGCGATACTTGCAAGCTACGTGCATTTTTACCGGCCAGTAATGTATCGCGATAAGCAGTAAGCGTTGCCAATTCCTTCTTGGATTTAACATCGCCACTCTTAGCAGTACGCTCCACTTTATTGATCTTTTTTTCTACCGACTCAAGGTCTTTTAGTTGCAATTCGGTATCGATAATTTCTTTATCAGAAATAGGATCGACTTTACCTGCTACGTGAATGATATTGTCATTTTCAAAACAGCGCACCACATGAGCAATCGCATCCACTTCGCGAATGTTCGCCAAAAATTGATTGCCCAAACCTTCGCCTTTACTAGCGCCTTTTACCAGCCCGGCAATGTCCACAAACTCAAAGGCGGTTGGGATCACCTTTTGGGGATTGACCAGGCTCTCTAAAATTCTAAGTCTCTCGTCAGGAACGGAAATAACACCCACATTGGGCTCAATCGTGCAAAAAGGAAAGTTGGCCGCTTCTGCTTTGTTGTTGGAAATGGCATTGAACAGGGTTGATTTACCCACATTCGGAAGCCCTACGATACCACACTTTAGTCCCATTACTTTTGTCTGTTTTTAAATAAGGGCGCAAAGATAAACCTTGGTAGCAGGATTACCATCCCCCAATAAAGAAAAAGCCCCAGTTTTCACCAAGGCCTTTTCCAGTTTAGGTAAGGTAAAATCTTAATCCCACTTCAGTTCTGAATCAACAGTCATTATTTTGGGCACTTCGTGTACTACTTCTTGTGCTTCTCTTGCATGATCAAACGAATCAAAATCCACTTCGGGAAGCAACTCGGTTTTCACATGGTTAACGGTATTATTCAAGGCTTCCATAAACTTATTAAAGTCTTCCTTGTACAAAAAAATCTTATGCTTTTCATAAGTAAACCCTTCATCATCCTTGTTAAAGCGTTTTTTGCTTTCGGTAATGGTCAGGTAATAGTCGTTAGACCGAGTGGACTTTACGTCAAAAAAATAAGTGCGTTTCCCAGCCTTTACTTTCTCTGAATAAATCTCCTCACGGCCATTGTTCTTGTTCTCTTCCACAAATCTTAGGTTTAGGTTAGGGTTTTAGGTACTTAGGCTGAATCGAAGGTAGTATTTTAAAAATTTAATGCAAACAGAACACACTAATTTTAAGTGGTATTCCGTTTATTTATACTTAAATGAAGGCAACTTTAGAGGAGACTCGTCAATTCGGAAGCTTAGAATTGCTGGCAAAACAATTGGTAGAGGGTTTTATTACCGGGCTTCACAAGTCCCCTTATCACGGATTTTCGGTAGAGTTTGCAGAACACCGACTTTACAATGAAGGGCAGAGCACCCGCCACATCGATTGGAAAGTTTTTGCCCGCACCGATCGGCTCTACACCAAGCAGTACGAAGAGGAAACGAATCTTCGATGCCTCATTGTGCTCGACTGTTCTTCTTCCATGTATTACCCAAAAGACTCGCTGGCCAAGGTGCGTTTCGGCATTTACGCGGCATCAGCGCTTTCCTACTTATTACACAAGCAGCGCGATGCAGTAGGCATAAGTCTATTCTCTGATTCGGTGGAAGAGCTGACCCCAGTAAAATCTTCTTCTACTCATTTGAACAAGATTTTCACTCTGCTTGACAATAAATTAAAGAGCCCTCCGGCTCAGGAGAAAAAAACAAACGTGGTAAAAGTGCTGCACGAGATTGCAGAAAAAATCCACAAGCGATCGCTCGTGATTATCTTCAGCGACATGTTTGACGGAGGTGAAAGTCACGAGGAGATTTTTAAAGCATTGCAACACTTAAAGCACAATAAACATGAAGTTTTATTATTTCACGTTACCGATCAGGAAACCGAATTGAATTTTTCGTTTGCTGAAAGGCCCTATGAATTTGTAGATTTAGAAAGCGGTGAGAAACTAAAACTCCATCCTTCTGAGATTAAAGAAAAATTTGAAGAGCAACTCACCAAGCTACATTCAGAACTAAAGTTAAAATGCAATCAGTTTAAGATTGATTTTATTTCAGTAGACTCAAAAAGCGATTACAACGAAGTGCTTCAAGCCTATTTGATCAAGCGGTCTAAGATGAGGTAATTGGTAAACAGGGTAAGCGGTATTGGGTATTCAGTAAACGGTATTCGGTAAACAAGGTAACTGGTGATCGGTATTTGGTGATCGGTAATCGCTTAGTGCCTTTTGTCAATTGCGTGTTGCCTATTGCTTAGTTTTCGACTAGGCTAGTTGTTCGTTGTGCAGATACGCCTTCCTCGTCATCAATACATCTTTGCTCTCGACATGTTCAGGATCTGGCACGCAACAATCAACAGGGCAAACGGCAGCACATTGTGGTTCTTCATGAAAACCCGTGCATTCCGTACATTTTCCGGAAACGATATAATAGAATTCAGCTGAGACAGGAGCTTGATCTTTTTTAGCATCGGCTACTGACCCATCTACCAACTTTACCTCTGCCAAAGCCGTTCCTCCAGCCCACGTCCACTCGCGGCCACCTTCATAAATGGCAGTATTTGGGCATTCTGGCTCACAAGCCCCACAATTAATACACTCATCTGTTATCTTTATGGCCATAAAAGCACAATTCTTAAGGAAAACGTTACAAAAATACAGTTCAATTACCAATAGTCAAAACAGCAACTTCACATACAAAGTTTAACCCAAATGAATTTAGCAGAAAGAATTGAGGCGTTTGTTCAGTTAAAACTAACCATTGAAAATCTACCCGCTGTCGACCGGGAAAATCTATATCTACAGGCTACGCAGCAAAACCCTTGGTTCACCGCTCAGAATATTGACCTGGCTATGCGGGGCATTTCAAAATTTTTGACGAAGGAAGCGCTTACTCAATGGGCGCAATCGTATTCGTTGGATGCAGTGCTGTCAAAAAAAATTGGCGTGGCAATGGCGGGAAACATTCCATTGGTTGGCTTTCATGATTTGCTGTGTGTGTTACTCACGGGGCATACGCTGGTAGCCAAACTAAGTTCGCAAGACACCGTTTTGATGAGTTTTATATGTGATCAATTAAAAAAAATAGAACATCGATTTGGTGAGAAGATTTTTTTAGAAGAACGGCTCACCAACCTTGACGCAATGATCGCCACCGGCAGCGACAATACCGGCCGTTACTTTGAATATTATTTTAGAAACATCCCACACATTATTCGCAAAAACAGATCTTCCTGTGGAGTGATCTTGGGCGAAGAAACCGAAGACGAATTAATTGAATTAGGAAAAGATGTCTTTAGCTATTTTGGATTGGGTTGCCGCAATGTTTCAAAACTATTTGTTCCGGAAGATTTTGATTTAAAGAAGTTGATGAAAGCGTGGGAAGCTTATCATCAAGTAGTGAACCACAACAAGTATGCGAACAACTACAACTACCAACACTCCATCCTGTTAATAAATCTGATTCACATCTTTGACAATGGATCGATCATTTTAACGGAAAGCAAATCGCTCGTATCCCCCATAGCTGTTGTGTACTACGAGTTTTACAAAGACTTAGATCACCTAAAAGATTTGATAGGTGCTCATCAAGAAAAAATTCAGTGTATTGTGTCAGCGAAAGGCTGGTACGCGGCAAGCGTTCCATTTGGAAAAGCACAAGAACCAGAAGTGTGGGACTATGCAGACAATGTAGACACGCTTAAGTTTCTACGTTCAGAGTGCTAAGTTGTGAATTACGATCCACTCAGAATTTAGAACTCCGAACCAGTAAATTTATCTACCCCTAATAATTTCGACCCAGCCGTTAAACGTACTTCCTCCAGCCACAATTCGGTAGAAGTAAACACCATCTGCATTATTGCTGCCGTCCCAATCGTTTTGATAGCTACCCGAACTGTAAACTTCGGCACCCCAACGGTTTGAAATTTTTAATTGAGAGTCAGCTGGCAAGTTTCGGATAAAAAAAGTATCGTTTGATCCATCTTGATTGGGCGTGAATACGTTGGGGATATCAATCTTGGTATCCACCTTAATTTCAATATCCTCGTAAACCTTCTCACAGCCCAACGCGTCTTTAATTTTTAATTGATACTTGCCTGCAAACAAATTCTTAGCATCGAACTCCACTTTTAGATTTTGTGGGTTTCGAGGCGGCACGTTCGTGTAATCCAACAAAAACGCTTGACCTGTAATCACCGGAGTCTTCAGCTCCAATCGAATTTGATAAGGCTCTTGCTGACTTTCTTTTATTCCGATAAGCATATAACCTGTGGGAAGGTCTGGTAGTGAAATTCTCTTTGTAACGTATAGCGTATCTAAAGAAGCTGTTGGTCCTGACACGTTAAACGGTTTGTAAGCAGTCGTTATGGGATTGGCGCAGCCCGTTGCCGCAGATTGATTTTGAAAAAGCCTAATTCTATAATCTCCACTTTTTAATCCGACCAAATCAACGTTACCGCTTGCTTGCAACTGATTAATGGGGTTTGCTGGAGCGACTGTAGCTGAAGGGACAACTGCCCCACTCGCATCCAGGATTTCATACGAATAATTTACTAATGCTGATCCTTTGATTGCCGACAAACTGACGCCTCCCATGTTTTCAAAGCAAAGAATGTCAATAGGGTCAAGCGAGAAATCAACTTGGTCTGGTCCGCTGCTAATGATGTTTGAAATTTTTGTCGGGCATGCAGCCCCACTCGGTGTCATTGAAATGTAGTAGGTGCCCTTTGTTAGTAACCCAAATACCACCGAGCTATTTCCAGCAGACACAACGTTCTGCAAAGTAGTTGGAGCTGCAATTGGATCGGTCGTAATCCCCACTTGGAAAGTGCCCGATGATGTAATGGTCAGTTGAATACTTCCGTTTACACCAGAACCCGTGCAATCTGGGTTAGTAACTAAAGTTGTAAAATTAACAAGTCCAGGAAAGTCAACGGCCGTTGCAAAATCAACTTGACAGTTTTGTGAGTCAATAATAGAAAGTGTATAGTTCCCTCCACTTAGCGCGGTTAGAGTATTGTTTGCGGGAAGCAAAATGGTTATCCCATTTAGTTCATACGTATAAGGGCTTACTCCGCCTGAAACCGCACCAACTAAGATACTACCATCATTATTAGCGCAAGACGCGTTCGTTGGAGTAAGGGTAGTTGAAATGATTGAATTTGCATCTTGAATTGTAATTAATACAGACGCGAAGCAAGGATCGCTGGAATTTCGCCTCACACTAATCACTCGCTGAAAGGTCGGAGCAAAGCCAGCTGGGACGTTTGAAATAACATTGCCCGCAGTAAAGTTGGTAAAAGTAATTCCGTCCAACGACCACTGCAACAAGTTACCAGTTTCTCCTGGCACATCTAGATTAAGAGAACCCGTTGAAGAACCTGCGCATACGGGTCCAACAATATTACTGGCACTAGGCGTCCCTACCGTTCCTGATTGATCGATTGTTACTTGGCCGTTTTTAGTACAACTCAGATCACCATATTCAATTACATAATTATAAACTCCAATCGGCAAAGCAGGAAAAGAAGGATCATTAAAATTCGTTCTCGCTATTGTTGAATTGGTATTGGAGATACCTGATATCGTTATTTTTACACCTGTATTATTTACGATAGGCGTTGCGGGATTGATATTAAAGTTGATTGCCCCATTTGAAAGAGTACAGGTTGCAGGCGAAGGCACCGGTGTAATCACCACTGTCGCGCAGGTGCCCGTGCCACCTCCACTGCATAGTGGATTTCCAGCTGCGCGCACTATAATCGAAACATTTCCATTGGCATTACAACCACCTTGAGAATAGGAAACGTTGATGAAAACTGTAGTTCCCGCGCTTGCACTTGGATCAAATAAATTTCCAGTAATACCTGGGACACCACTATAGGTAAATATTCCGCCCGAAGGAGAAGCAGAGACAAGCGCGGTCAAATCAACAGAACCTGCAGCAGGGCAAACCGTGGTTGAACTAGTAAGTAGTGTAGCCAAATTTACCACGTTATAATTAAAAGTCTGCTGCGTTGCCGTGCACGTGCCTATTAAATAATCAACGGTGACAGGAACAATTCCGGATAATCCGGAAGGATCAAAATTGGAGCCTGAAACATACGTACCCCCGCCAAAGGTAAACGTTCCACCGGCCGGTGTCGCGCTCACAATAGATGTTAGGTTTTGAATGCCCACGCCTTCGCAAATAGGTACGTTAGCCAAAGGAACCGTGATTGTTGCATTCGGCACAACGACAATATTGAAATTGACCGGAGCGGTAGGGCAAGCCCCGGCATAGGTGACCGTTATCGTGGAGGATCCTATAACAAGTGTAGGGTCAAAACTCGGACTTGTTGTTATCCCGGTTCCGCTAAACGTAAGTGTACCTGCAGGTGAAGCCGTTACCAACGTAGTCAAATCGACAATTCCCCCAGTTTGGCAAACTTCCACCGGTGGTGTTGGCAACGTTATCGTTGCCGAACTCACTACACTTACATCAACCTGGGCGGCAAGAGATTGGCCGCATGCATAAACAGCCGTTACAAAAAAATCAGAGATGCCCACGGTTGTCAAATCTAAGTCTGAAGAAAGTGGTGTGTAATTTGAAGTTGTCGCCACCTGATTAGTTAACAAGGCATCAGTAAACCAGCGATAACCTATAACCAATGGATCAGTGCTACTTGCTGTCAACGTAGGTGCTGTTGCATTTACGCAAACAATCACTGGTGTAGTAACCATTGGTGCCACCGCTGTTTGATAATTGAAGCTGACCCTCGCAAATCCGCCCGCCTCGAAATATTCAAGCACGAAATCATGTTGTCCAGCCGTCAAACAAACTGCATTGCTGCTATAGGTTGTATACGCGTGTGCGGAGAAAGAATTAGCAGGTGATAGTGTGATAGGAGAACCATCGATAAAAAGTCTCACCCCGTCATCACCACCAATTGTAAAGGTGTACACTCCGGCAGCAAATGTTTTCCGCATTTTGAAGCGAACACTAAAGTTATCTAGGTAAGAGCCGCAAATAGTTGGGCCTGCCAGCGGAATAGAATTGGATAAGTTAGCATCAAACACGTCTGTAGTTGTGTTGTAAGTCGAACCTCCTAGTGCCACAATATCTGTTTCCGTAGCAAAACCTCTATACTTGCTTCCGGCAAAGTTTATACGACTCGGCAAGGGCGTTGCCAAATCACCTGCATCCGTATAAGCGTAGCCAATCCATGTCTCGCTGCCAAAAGTAACTTGATCGCCTGGTATTGGGTTAACGGTAACTACGGCAGTTCCACTTACGGTGCCTGCTCCACAAGCGTCTGAAACTGAAACTAGTGTGTAGTTCGTGGTGATTGCTGGTGCCACAACTATCGAATTTGGGCTAGAAGCTATCGCGACCATGTTAGTTGTTGTTGTTCCGTCAGAATAACTAAAGTTCCAAGGCGGTGCCCCAGTTAACGATACGCTCAAGGTAGTCGGTTGCCCAGCGCATACAATGGTTGTACCCGAAATTGAAGCAGTGGGTGTTGCAGTAACCGTAATGGTGCCCAATGCGGTGTTCGTGCCGCCCGTGCAGCCGCCCGTCATCGTTACAATATAATTAAACGGACTACCCACCGTGGTGGTCGGGGTGCCGCTGATCGTAGCTACGTTCGCTGCCCATACGCCCGTTACTCCTACAGGTAATCCACTAAAGGTTGCTCCCGTGGCGCCCGTGGTGGTATAGGTAATATTCGTGATTGGTGAATTCACACATACTGTCTGCGCATTTGTGCCAACTGCCGAACTCAATGTGATCGTATTGCTCGGGTTAACTGTGATCGTGCCTGAAGCTGTATTGGGAACTCCCGGGCAGCCGCCTATCATCGTTACTGTATAATTGAAAGGGCTACCCACCGTGGTGGTCGGGGTGCCGCTGATCGTAGCTATGTTAGCTGCCCACACACCCGTCACTCCTGTGGGAAGTCCAATAAAGCTTGCGCCTGTTGCACCTGTTGTGGCATAGGTAATATTCGTGATTGGTGAATTCGCACATACCGTCTGCGCATTTGTGCCAACGGCTGAACTCAATGTGATCGTATTGCTCGGGTTAACTGTGATCGTGCCCGAAGCTGTATTCGTGCCGCCTGTGCAGCCGCCCGTCATCGTTACTGTATAATTGAACGGGCTACCCACCGTGGTGGTCGGGGTGCCGCTGATCGTAGCTATGTTCGCTGCCCATACGCCCGTTACTCCTGTAGGTAATCCACTAAAGGTTGCGCCCGTGGCGCCCGTGGTGGTATAGGTGATATTCGTGATTGGTGAATTCGCACATACCGTCTGGGCATTCGTGCCAACTGCCGAACTCAATGTGATCGTATTGCTCGGGTTAACTATGATCGTGCCTGAAGCTGTATTGGGAACTCCCGCGCAACCTCCTGTCATCGTGACCGTATAATTGAAAGGGCTACCCACCGTGGTGGTCGGGGTGCCGCTGATCGTAGCTATGTTCGCTGCCCACACACCCGTCACTCCTGTGGGAAGTCCGCTGAAGGTTGCGCCTGTCGCACCTGTTGTGGCATAGGTGATAATCGTGATCGCACTGTTGACACATCTTGTTTGAACGTTCGTTCCAACTGCCGAACTTAATGTGATCGTATTCGCATTAATCGTGATCGTGCCCGAAGCCGTGTTCGTTCCGCCCGGGCAGCC
>JBBSCN010000012.1:0-32338 GCA_038250265.1 Cytophagales bacterium
ACGAAAACGTGCATAACCATTCATGCTTCTTGTTGAAGCTATTCTTTTATTGTCCCTCATCTTTAGCGAATGAATATGGGTACCCGCTAAAGCTCCGATTAAAATATCTGCCTCATTATTTGGTTGTCCTCTCGTGATAAAAGTCAATCCACTTGGTGCAATTGAGGGCACCCAATAGGTCAGAGGAAGTTCCATTCCTAAACGAGTGGTATCAGGAGTAATGGGACTTCCATCGTAGTTGATACCAAATGTAACTGCGGGCCAACCATAATTGGTGTTTGGTTTAATCAAATTGAGTTCGTCACCACCTCTAGGGCCATGTTCGTGTGCGAAGATTTCGCCTGTTGCAGGGTTCATCGCCATACCTTGAATGTTTCGGTTGCCCCAACAAAATATTTGAGGTTGTGTATTTGCTACCCCAACCAATGGATTGTTTGCAGGCATAGTTCCATCATCATTGAAGCGTAATACTTTGCCCAAATGGTTATTCCTGTTTTGCGCATTGTCTTGTGCCCCACGATCGCCTACAGACATATACAATAGATTATTTCTATCAAAAACTATACGACTGCCAAAATGGCTTCCGGAATTAAGAATTGGTAATGCCCTGAATAATTCTGTGAAATTTTGAAGTTGGTTGCCAACAAGCGTTCCTCTGCCTAACGCTGTTGTTTGCCCACCAGTTGCATCAACTGCATAAGTAAGATAAACAAAATTGTTGCTACTAAAATTGGGATGCAAGGCGATGTCCAATAATCCTCCCTGTCCATTCTGTGAAATAGCGGGTATGCCAGTTATTTCAGTTCGAGTATTGGTAGAGATAACATATCGAAAAACTTTTCCTTGCTTTTCGGTAAAAAGAACTTCGTTGTTGTTGATAAATGTGAAGCCCCACGGAGCGGCAATGTTGTTGATCAATACCCTGTCTTCAAATAAAGGCGGTGGCGGAACAATAGGAAGGGGCGGAACAATCGGGGTGGACGGAGGGGTTACAGAAGCCGGATCAATTTCTTTTGAACATGCCAAAAACATCATTGAAAAGACAAATGTCAATAGCAAATGCAGGACATTATTACCTGATTTTAAATCCAAAAAATTTGACTTTCTCATATTCTTTTTTTTATGTAACGATAAAATCTAGTATTTGTTTACGTGCTCCGTTATCAAGGCGCGAGACTTTGCGTAGAATCTAACGGATGTTGGTAGAGAACACCGAAAAAGGCGAGGGAATCATTCTGTCAGCGGCTGATTTTCCTATATTATTTGATTGTCAAATGCCCAAGTCTCTCCCCCATTAACTGATGGTGATAGGAGTTTGATTTTTTGTTTTTGGGTGCGTCCATTGCAAAAGTTACTTTGTTTTGAAAGATCATTATGAAATCAGAACCTCCAAACAGGAAATAGCCAAGCATATCCCCTTTCTTTACCTGCTCTCCCACTTTTATATTCTTCTCAAAATTTACTGAGCCTACAGCTGCCATTCCAATGGGTAGCAATGCCGCCAGGCCATAATCTTCTGTCTCTAAGATAACGCAACCACGGGTTTCCAGCATTTGCCAATTTACCGAAGATGGGTTAAACTCATACCGGTTTTCAGTTGAGTTCCAAGTAATAATACCTCCGGTTGGGTTTATGCCTTCTATTACACGCACTTCTTTTATTGTGCCGCTCATTGGAAAATGATACCGGTGATAATCGTTAACATTTAAAAAAGAATGAGTGAATGTCCCATTCGTAAAAGCATTCTTATACTGACTGTCCTCTCCCAATAATTTGGTAATGTTCTTTATGTTCGCAGATTTAACAGACACACCGTCTTTAACTGCGATTGTCGAACTACTGTCGATAGACCAAACACCCTGGGGTTCTGCATCGGCATAAGAAGTAACCACAGAGTTATCGTTTGGCGATGCTATAGGTCGTGCTGATACTGACCTTAAATGCCGTGCAAAAAACTGATTAAATGTTTTCCAGTTTGAAGGATCTGCATACCAGCCGTTTTGTATACCAAAGGCTGGGTCGTTCGCAACTATTTCATAATACTCCTTACTCCACGATTTTTCAGAATCAAGATGCTTTTGCCAAGACTTATTAAATGTAGTTAGCCATCTAGCAAAAGGTTCATAGTATTGGAGTGAATTATGAAATAAGTCTTTACCTTCCAACTCTAATAAAGGCTGATCAATTACAAAATAAAAAGAGCACAGGGATTGGAATATATGATTAAAGGTGGAGGTTTGTCTACTATTCTGAATATATGTCCATGGCATTGATGTTTCAACCTTTGAAACAAAATTAAAATACGTTTCCAACGATTGAGCAGGATTAGAGACTGTGTCAGGGTTAATTTCTTTTGCTTTCTGTATTGAAGAAACTAAAAGAGTTTTTAGTAGCGTGTCTGTGTTTATCATGGCTATTAGTTCTTTTGTTGCTTCGCCATAAGAGCTGTTTTTTATAGAATTACCTTTGTTGTTACAGGATGTAATAAGGGTAATTGCTACAACAACAAGTGTAAATGGTTTGATCGGGTTTTTCACTTAATTTTTAATTTAGGTTGTGGGTATGTGCATTCGGCTAAACTGGCCGCTGACACCCAAATATACAAAACTAGCATAATGATAATGTTCGTCAATGCCTTTACTGCAAGTTGTATTTGCAAAGCATACCTTCGGAATAACTGACAAAATACGAGCGAGCATCGGATCGGGATAGCAGCGGAAAGCACAAAATGAGTTGCCCTGATCCCGATAGCTATCCGGAGCGGATGCACGGACCTGCCCACCAGACAGGAAGGCTTGAAGCGGAAAGCCCCTACCTAAGATGAAGCTTCGCCAGGCAAGCTCAGGCCGCCAACAATTTTTAATTTTCTGCATCCTTGTGACTATTACAAAATCGTTGCATTATTACTTGAGCTACTAACCTGCCTGCGGTAGTCAGGGCTTCAGTAAAGTAGCTTTATCATAAAACCTATGCCATGACGGACGAGCAGATCCGAAAAGAGCAGGAAACAATCGAGCGATCAAAAAAAGACCCGAAGGCTTTTGGCGAAATCTATGAGACGTACTTCGACCGGATTTTCAATTACCTCTACCGCCAAACCGATGACGAAGAACTAGCGGGCGACCTTTGCTCGCAAACTTTTGTGAACGCGTTGAACCATTTGAACAAGTATGAGTTTCGGGGCTTTCCGTTTTCGTCATGGCTCTATAAAATTGCCGGCAATGAGGTGAACAAGCACTACCGAAAAAATAAAGGCAAAAAAATATTTAGTATCGAAGAACTAAAAGTGAAGGAGTTGGTAGAGCAAGCCAACGAAGGCTGGGACGAAGAAATGGTGACTCAAGTAATTGCCTACATGAATGAGCTGCCCACCGACATGGTGCAGGTATTGGAGCTTCGATTTTTTGAAGATAAAGACTTTAAAGAAATTGCATTTATATTGGATATTACGGAGAGTGGAGCAAAGATGCGCACGTATCGAGCACTGGATAAGTTGCGCACGCAGTTCAACATAAAAGTGAAATATAATGGGTAAGCACGAAATACGGATGCGAAGGCAAAGGCTCACCGCACGCGGCACGGAACGGTTTCGGAACTACGGTGACGTATTAAAGCAGCATGAGCAAGATAAAAAGATGAAAAAAATCGTGCGCGTATTTATCTACTTCTTGGGGATACTGGTGGTGATCATTTTAATTGTGATGGTGCAGCGGTGGGAGAAGAGGGAGAGGGGGAAAGGGAAGAAGGTTGAAGTGGCAATACAGAATTCAGAATGTAGGAGTTAGGAGTTGGTAGTTGGGAGATAGTAGTCAGGACTTAGGGGTTAGGTCTCGGATTTGGAGATTAGAAGTTAGAATACAGAATTCAGAATATAGGAGTTAGAAAATAGGAGTTAAGAGAGGATCGTTGGAATTAGAATAATTGTTTTGATGCAAGTGACTTTGTTGAGTAGGTTGCATTAACAAGATAAAGATGAAATGATTTGGAAGCTTACAAATCAGAAATCTATCCCGATCGGTATCGGACTAAATTAACCTATTTATGGAAACAAAGAAAAATCCCAGCAAAGACTTAGGTCTTCAGAGAAACAAATTCTTTTTAATTGGATTGGTTGCGAGTACTTCAATCTTGATTACTGCCTTCGAATGGCAAACGCTAAAAGAAAATCCGAAACCCAGGGAAGTTAATTTGACAGAATCTGAAATTACATTTGTCGTTCCCGCCACTGCTATTGATCCACCAAAAGTGCTGCAACCTACACTGCGACCGAAACCGACTCAATCTAATTCATTGATGCCGACCGATTTCGCTCCGGTGAGTAATGAAACACCCGTAGATGACCTTCCACCAATTGATTTTGGTAGTACAGAAAGCCCAATAGCTGTCGCCTCCATAGAACCACTAGCAGAAATAGACACCATTTTTCTGTTGGCAGAAAGACAACCGGAACCAGTCAATGGCATCGCCAACTTCTACAGATCGCTTTCTAAAAACGTAAAGTACCCAAACCAAGCCAAACGAATGGGCACGGAAGGAAAAGTATTTATTGAATTTATTGTCGACAAAAATGGTGAGCCTTCGGACTTAAAAATCATCCGAGGAATTGGTGCTGGCTGCGATGAAGAAGCCATGCGAGTGTTAGCGTTGACGAGATGGGAACCCGGCAAACAACGTGGCAAGCCTGTGCGTGTAAAAATGGTGATGCCGATCCAATTTCAGTTGGACTGAACAGCCTTGCTAAAATCTTAAGTTCACCGAAGCTGTTATGCACCGTCCATAGCCATCCACGCCTGAAGCATAAACGCGATACGCACTATCAAATATATTTTGAGTGGAAAGCTGAACGCTTGCAAACCTGTAGGAATAGCCGGCATACACATTCACAATATCCCATGCCGGCATAGCCTCGTTAACCAATCGGACCCTAATGCGCACATCGGTTTTATCACCTGCCGCCAACCGATCTTGTTTTCCCGCCATAACCCACTCTGCCCTGATCCATGCACCTGATCGATGTGCGTAGTGCAAACCAATTTTTCCGAACAAAGGAGGAATTCTGCGCGTGGGCTCTTTCTTAGTTTCGTTTGCACCATAGGTATAGGTAATGTTTGAGAATATTTTAAGAGATGAAAGGATAGAAATTTCTCCATCTCCTTCGAACCCTTGAATCGTTGCTTCTCCTACATTTTGTTTTTGATAGACCGTTCGGTTGTCAAATGTGGGCAGACCATTATAAGTTGTGGGTACACGATCAATGAGCTGAGAAAGTTTTGTTTGATAAGCGGTGATCGTCCATGATAGTTTAGGGCTACTATACTTAAATCCGGCCTCGACATTTATTGAACGCTCTGGCGAAAGCCCTGCGCTGGGTATTTCAAATACATTTGCTTCTACTGTTCCGAACTTACTCATATCATCTATGTTGGGAGCTCGAAAACCAGTATTGATAGAGGCAATCGCTTTTAAAGTGGGACGTATTTTATACATCAACCCTGCATTGGCAACAACAGCATTTGGATTGATAGTCTGATTGCCAAACACATTGTCAGCCACTGAAACTGTTACCGTATTGAATCGCCCACCAGCCGAAAACTGAAATCGCCTGAAATCAAATTGATGGTTGGAAAATATCGCCAAGTTCGATACCGTTGATCCATCTGTATAGGACCCGCGCTGTGGCATCTCCACATTCGTTATCGTATTGACTAGGTCTGCTTTACTAGTTACTTTGTCGGCATAGTATTCAATGCCCGATTGCACCTGCCAGTTGGCTTTAGGTTGGGAAATTATTTCGGCTATGAAGCCGAGCGTGTTCACTTCATCCAATTGTTTTTTTAGATCGACTGAATTATTTTTTTGGGAGAGCGTGCCTTCTATAGAGCGGTGCAGCGAACCCGTTAATCGAATTGTTTGAAGCCACGGGCTCTTGGTGGAGGACTCATATCTTAAGTAACTTAGCTGTCGCGTTTGCGGTTGAAAGTTAAACAAGCTAAAGCCACCTTGAACTACTTGGTCGTAGCGTGGCACATTACTTTGGGTAAGCTGTTGAAAGGCAGTGGTCAAAATACCGTTGGCACCAACCCGAAAAATTAGTTTAACATCACCCGAGCGCTCGGTATAGCCGGAAGGCGTGAGGACTCCCAAACTACCACCTGCCACGATATCGCCAAAATTCCGGGCCGCAAACCCTCCCAAAAAAGCAACCCTCCTTCCCCCTAGCTCTACTTCTGCACGAGCACTTTGTTCCATGCCTGCACTCATCCACTTGCCTGTTGCGTTGCCACGGATGGAAAATCCCTCTGATCTAAACGAGGGCGTTTTGGAAATAATTTGGATCACCCCGCCTAGCGCATCGCTGCCAAAAAGTACCGAACCACTGCCTCGTGTAGCTTCTATGCGATCGATCAAACCCGGATCGATGGTAGCCAGATATTGATTGGGGCCATAGCGATACGTTGCATTGTTTAGCCGAATACCATCTACCAACACCAAAATCTGATTGCCCGCCAACCCTCTCATGATTGGCGAACCACCTCCGTGATTGGTCTTTTGCACCCATATCCCCGTTTCATTCATCAATGCCTCGGGTGTTGAACGAGGCGCTAGCTGTATCAACTGATTAGATGAGAGAGAAGTAATAGACTGACCTACATCGAATGCTAAACGTTCACTCCGCAGGGCCGTTACAGTAACCCCATTATTCAACTGGATGACAGACGGCATTAATTCAATGAATTGATTGGCCTCGCTTGCACCCAGCTTTTTCTCTAGGGTGGTATAGCCAAGCGCACTGATCTGAATTGCAAGAGAATCTTTATCCCATTTTCCCAGACTAAATTTCCCCGCTTTGTCGGTGATCGTTCCGTGTGCTGAGTTTCGCAGCATCACATGAACATCCGCGATAGGCGCCTGTGTTTTTTTATCACGGATGGTGCCCTGAAAAACTTGACCAAAACATGGAAATGAGAAGACTACAAACATTATTCCAGCGAGTCGAATCATCATCTTATCAACTGATAAAAAAATTCCTATTACCTTAATGATTTACTTTCGTCCTGCCATCGTCTTTGCGCTTGGTATTTTCTTTCATGTCTTCGGGGTCATCTAATTCGGGAGAATCGCGGAAAGCTTTCCAATCAAATTTCTCATCCAGCGGTGACATCGCTTTCGCGGGATCAAAAATTCGTTTATCCACCGGCAAGGCATTGTAGGGAGTAAAATCAGGTTGATTAGTAAAGCAGTCGCCCAGATCATTCACCCCAAAATCATATTGGTTTAAGTAAGAAGTGCCCAGCACATTCCAAAACGTTTTGAAAATACTGCCGAAACTAACATGCTGATGGCTGTTGAAATTCTTTTTGGCATAGGGCGACATCACCATTAAAATACTTCGGTGGGCATCGATATGATCTCGACCGCCTTGGGCATCATCTTCGGTAACTACAATCATCATGTTTTTCCAATAAGGCGTGTGACTTAAAAACTCCACTACCCTACCCAACGCCAAATCATTATCGGCCATGTAACTTTCATTGAAAGGAAATCCCGCGGCAGCACGCTCGCCTGCACCGTGGTCATTTAGCAACTGAAGGGTAAGCACTGAGGGCAATTCTTTTTTATTAGTGATATATTTTTCAGAAATCTCTTTGATGAAAATGTCAGCTCTAAACTGATCTGGAATGGCCATGTTGAAAGTAGGAAACTGGCGAGAAGTACGGTCGTAAAGTGGACCTGGCATTGGATAGTTTACTAAATAACGCACTCCACCATATTTAAAAGTAGAATCGGAAAAACTGCCTGCATCAAACTCCACCCCAAAACCGAAATTATAAAACTCCTTTCCATGCCGCTCCAGATTTTCCCACATAGAGCCAGCCTGATTATAACTCTCTGGAAAAATAGCACCTGCTGCACCTGTCATTCCAAATTTGCCGGGTGCCTTTGATTCTTCTCGTTGACTGCGTTTACCTCCGTAAGATACCGGGTGATGTGTTTCCATCCATTGGTTGGGATAGGTATTTGTTAACCACACGTGGCCATCGGCAGAAACATCTGAATCCACATAAAAATTATCACTAATGGAAAACCGTTCTGCTAGCGCCAAATGATTGGGCATAACGGTAGCCTTTTCCACTTTTAATGTCTTCTTGTTGTTAGTGAAAGAAACATCCTTTGCATAGTGAGCCAGTGCGGGATCACCTTTGCCTGACTGCAATTGACCAAAAATTTCATCGTAGGTTCTATTTTCTTTTGAAATAAACACAATGTATTTGATCGGTGATTCTTTCGCCATCGGGAAAGTAGGGATCGGACTCTCGCGTTCTTCAGAAGTGATTTCTTTAAAATTAAAATTATTAGTTATTACTTTTTCCGTGAGCAGCTTCAATTCATCGTCTGTGGGCAAATCAATTATGGAAACAGTGCCTTGCATGAGTGCGCCAATGTAACTGGCATACGGATGATCGAACGGTGGTTTGAAATCTTTACCGCCATTGGGTCCACTTCCATAGCCCTTTGCATTAGACACGATCAACTGTTTTCCATCGGGCGTTACTTTTAGTTTGGAGGGAAACCAACCCGTGGGAATATGGCCAAGGACTTTTTTGGATTCAATATCAATTACAGCCACTGCGTTAATACCTGCCTCGGCCACATATAATCTTCGTTGATCCGGTGAGATGCTAAGACCAAACGGTATCATACCTTTCAAATTTCCGAGGCGTTCGTCCAATTTCAATTCGATGTGTTGAACTACCTTATCTTGTTGTGCATCGATTACTGAGATGTTATCGTTATTGCCATTACTTACATATACAAATTTGTCGGTGGCCACTATCGAGTTCGGGCTTGAGCCTCCTACCGCAGAAATTCCTTCCACCTCTTCACCCACTAAAACTCCCGTTTTTACCTTTGAAATAACCGTTGGCTTCATCTGGCTCACGTCAATTCCCCAAACCGAAAAAGATTCGGGTGCATTGGGGTCTCCCAAACCAGCAAACTCGATGGAGTCATTCTTTACACCTTCTTTCATCTCATTTGAGCCATAGGCAGAAGTCGGATATTTAGAAGCCGTTTCGCTGAGTTTCTTCTTATCCAAACTTTCAATGTAGCTGTATTCAAACATTCCTACGTTGGCCACATAAACTGTTTTTTCGTTAGGCGACAAAGCAATCCCGAAAGGATAACGGCCTGTCTTGATGTTATGGATCACTTGATTTGTTTTGGTGTCAATCACCATCATCCGGAAACCGATTTGGTCTACTGCATATAGACGCGAGCCATCTTTGCTCAACACCAAATCGCCAATGTAACCATCGCTGTAATCGGTTCCATCAACTGATTTGTTACAATTTATCTCACCCAATTTTTTGTTGGTTGTCAAATCAAAAACATAAATCCGGTTTTGCTGCCCACCTGCCACATACACTTTTTTATTATCAGGCGAAATGGCCAATCCCATGAAAGTAGCTTCGAGCAATCCTTTTTCTTGGTTGAGCGTTTCAGGGATTTGTTTTACCGAAGGACTAGCCGAATTAAAATCAGTGATGATCGAAATAGAGAACGGACCCACACCAGAGTTTGCCGTGATTATTGTCTTTCCATCTGGACTCAAAATTAACCCGAATGGATGAGGTGCCACCGTTATTTGTCTTCCTGTCGGAGTAATGAGGCGTCCGTTCGGCAAAACAGTTTCACCTAACTTATCTATTTTGGTATAGCGGTCTGCTGCTGGCGCAGTAGCCGTCCAGGTTTTCTTGTTTAAACCATTGTCTTTCGTTGAACAAGAAACTAAAAAAAAAATAAAAAGAGTGGGGGCGATCAATTTCATAGGAATGATTTTAAAAGGTGAAGGTAGCAAAGACTATTTTGTAAATGCCGTTGGCACTGCTTCACCCACTTTTTTTTCATTGGTATATTTTAGTCGTAAGAAGTCAGCCATTGTTTTAGCCACTTGATTTTGGTAGAGCTGCTGATCGGCCTTCATTTCGCCCGTTGCAGGTGTATCGGGGCCAAGGAACGCAAACCAAATCTCATCCGCAAAAGGCATTTTGCTTCCGTGGTGTTTCCAGTCCTCATCGATTGCGTTTCCGCGCCCGTGATCCGTTGTGATGATGAGTGTAGTTTTATTTTTGTATTGGGGCTGTGATTGAAGCCACTCCCAAAGCTTTCTTACGAAGCCATCGGTATACTTCGCAGCCTGTAGATATTTATCGTATTCACCTTCATGTGCCCAGTGGTCGGTTTCATCAAAAGAAAGAAATAATACTCTTGGTTTGTTCTTTTTCAAATATTCAAAGGCATAATAGAAAGTAAGTGCATCCAGCCGTGTGCCGCCCGTGATGTTGGGTTGCTGGAATAGCAACTCATTCAATAATTTCTCTGATTCAGTAGGGTTGCTTTCCGCTTTCATTAAACCTGCATTCACCGGCACACCGCTTCGCTTGGTATTGATGATCCATGGAAACGTTTTCCACGAGGTGAAAGCCGCTACTTTCCCTGCATATTCCTTTTGCGATTGGGCAAATTCCAATACGTTTTTATTCGGATTGTCGTTGGCATCGTTGCTGGTGATCTTTTCATCATCGGCAAAGCCACAGAGAATTTCATTATAGCCGGGGTAAGAAAACCACATCTTATTGGCTGTGTTCACTTTATTTCCAAAACCCCGATTGCCATACAGCTGACCTTCCTTGGCGATAGTATTCCAAAAGAAGGGCATTAGTTGTTCGCGCCTGGCCGTTGGCGTTTTATCCCAGAATGTTTTGAGTAGCTGGGTGGTGTCTTGAACAAATTTTTTGGTGATCAATCTTTTTTCCGCTCCACCAAAAACTTCCTGCCATCGCATGCCATCCAGCGTGATGAGGATGACGTTTTCTGTTTTAGTTTTTTGGGCTTGCGCAGAAAAACAAATAACTATTAATAAAATAGAGGCAATTTTTATCTTCATAAAAATGAGTTTAAAAAATCCAGGGCCTGATGGCCCCGGAAATTTGATTAAAACACAAAACACTACTTGGCTTAATTCTTATCCCACCATACGGGGGTATTGATATTATCTGATCCTTGTCTGGTCACCGCCTCTAAACGATTCGCGGCATTCAATGTTTGCTCTGATTGAGGATAGATATATCGTATCGGCACAAGATTATTATTTAAGTTTCCTGCGCCAGGTACTAACACTGGAAGACCTGAGCGCTTCCAATCAAACCAAGCTTCTAACCCGTTGAAAAATAATGCTACCCATTTTTGATTACCAATAAGTGCAAGTCGCTGCGCTTGCGTACCAGTATAAGCCACTCCTATTTGGGTAAAATAATTGGCAGGTAGAGTGAGACTTATGCCATACGTGCTGGGCACAATGGATCTATAAAAATCAAAATTGGCGTTGATACCATTTGTATAGTAGGTTTCCGCCACTCCCGTAGAAATCAAATTCTTCTCACGTGCTTCCGCCAAAATAAATTGAAGTTCCGAGTACGTCATTATCAAACCTCTAGCCGCATTCGAAACGGGGGCAGTTGAGCTGCAAACAAGGCAAGCAAAAGTAAGCCCCACTCTTGATACACCTTGTGGTCCACCATTGTAGCTCAGTGCTTGTGTATCTTCCAAACCATTTGGAATGCCCTCCACTTTTGGAATGCCGGCAGTAACAGACGCTTCTGTGGGTCTGCCAAAAACTTGCAGGCGGGGATCTCCAAGACTGGTCAGGTAATCACTCATCGTTTTGCTTAAACGAAATTCATCAAATGAGCCAACACGAGAGGGATATAGCGGCCATTGATTAGGAGCTGCTGCCTGGTAGACCAAGACAGCATTTTCGCTATTACTTGTAAAAATAGGGGTAGCCGTTGCATTGTCTACGATCGATTGCATTGCCGCTTTCACGTCTCTTTTATTCGAGATACGCATAAGATAACGCAGTCTTAGTGAATTGGCCAATCGTTTCCATCGGGCAATATTTCCGCTGAAAATCAAGTCGCCAGAAACAACCTCAGAGCTTGTACCTAACAGGTCATTTGCCTTTGCTAAATCAGCCAGTATGCCATCGTAAACTATCTCTTGCGCATCGTACATAGGCGCATAGTCTGCGCTGGTTTTTGCCTTGGTTGCATCTGTGTAGGGCACATCTCCGTAGGTATCTGTTAAAACAGAAAACATCCATGACTTCATTATCAAAGCAATGCCTAGATAATTATTTTGAACTGGTGTAGATGTTTCCGCAGCAGTGATAATGTTTTGCACGTTGCGAAGATTTCCGTAAACGCTGTTCCACACACCTGTACGTTCTCCCCATAAATACCGATCTTCGTTTACGAATTGAATCTTGGCAGTATGCTGTACTACAATGTTACCAATGCCCCATGCCTCTCCTACTTGATCATTGATGGTATTGCGAATTACACCAGACAATAGTAAATCCGGAGTAATCTCAATGGGTACGTTTGGATTTGTATTAAGCTCCTCGAACCCTTCGTCACACGAAAAAGTGAAAAACATGAGTCCTATTCCGAGAGTAATTTTTAATATTTTTTTCATATCTAATTTTCGTTATCCGTTAAAATTTGCAGCTAATATTAAATCCATAACTTCTAGACGATGGGATGGACATATTCTCGATTCCGGGAAGGGCAGTGCCCCCCGAGTACGACATCACTTCAGGGTCGATATGCGGTACGTTTGTCCACAATGCTAGGTTTCTTCCTACCAAGGAGATACTCACACTTCTAAACGGAAGCTTTTTGAAAAATTTATCAGGAATAGAATAACCCAACTGAACCTCGCGAAGTTTTACGAATGAAGCGTCATACACTACACCCTCAGCAATATTTCTTCCACCTGTATAGGCAGAATGCCACTGGCGCGGCAGCACGCGATTATCGTTTGCTTTGAATGACCCATCGGGGTTTTGATTCACACCAGCACCCACCACATAAGTACCCACCGGTGCGTTTAACAAACGTGGATCAGCTGCTGCAGATGCTTGAGGATAATATCCATTTTCTCTTCCCTGAAGTGTCTCCATGATTATCCCTCCCTCTCTTCCGACAGTCTGTGTTTCAGAATATAACTGTCCACCTTGACGAATATCAAACAAAACACCAAGCTTAACACCTTTGAATGAGAAGGTACTGTTGATTCCCATCATCCAATCTGGATTGTAATTCCCAAGCTTTATGCGGTCAGTAGTGGCAATCGGCCGGCCGCCTCCTTGGCCCTGTGCATTCGGGTTGGCATAAACCATTTGACCTACAAATTGTCCTGTTGGATCATAGTATGGCTTGGCAGCATCAGTATTTTGTACTCGTGCAAAGCCAATTCCGTACATATCTCCCATGCGTTCGCCTACACGTGCCTCAATTGATACCCTTCTTCTTGCCATCTCATAGCGGGTAAGCCCATCCGAAAGTGAGACAACTTCACTTCTGTTAGCCGAAAAATTGACATCTAAATTCCATTGAAAACCATTCGACAACTTCACGGGGATTGAATTCAACATCACCTCAAACCCGTAATTTTTGATTTCACCTGCATTGATTGACAAACTGTTGAACCCGCTTGTAATAGACAATGGAATATTTAGGATCTGGTTTTTTGTAAGCGTTTGATAGTAAGTAAAATCAAGCCCTAATCGATTTCCAAAAAAACGCACATCAAAACCCCCTTCATAAGAGGTACTGATTTCTGGTTTCAAACTGAAGTTCGCCAGACGATCTGTTTCGCCATAGACCTGAGTCGATCCAAACGGATCACTTGGATTGTAGGCCTGCGTGAATGTGAACGCATCAGTATCATTTCCAACTTGAGCAGCACTTGCGCGCAGTTTCGCAAAAGAAAGAAATTCCGGTAGCTGAACCATATCTGAAATAACAGCACTCAGTGCAGCCGATGAATAGAAGTATGAGTTATTTTGTGTGCCAATACCAGCGGCCTTTATTGCCGTGGGTAGGGTCAGCGCACTTGACCAATCATTGCGAGCAGTCAAATCCAAATACAAGATATTTTTATAACCTAGTTGTGCAGAACCATATAGACTATTGATACTCTTTTTAACATCTGATTGAGAACTTTGAAGAGCAGCTCTGAAATTCGTCAAATTGTAAACGCCTGGAATATTTAGTTGCGGTGCATTGATCTCCAAAAACTCAGACTTCTGTCTCAATTGATTTCCTCCAATAGATGCCGTGAGCGTAAACACAGAGGGAATAATCTCTTTATTGAAGGTCAATAGGAAATCAGAATTTCTTTCTTCCGTAACAATATTAGATTCACGATATTGACCAAATGGAAAGCGTTGAGTACTAAACGCCCTGCGGTACTGTCGTCTTTCATTGCCATAGTCGATAGCTGTGCGCAATTGTAAACTCAACCAAGATGTAAAGTCGTACTTCAAGGAAATATTACCAATTATGCGATCGACATTTTGGCCATTTGTATTTTCAAAAACGGTAAAATAGGGATTGTCATGGTAGTTATAATTCCATCCTGACTGTCTTCTTCCCTCTAAACCAGGCATCCAATAATTCTGCATGTCGGACACATTAACGGATCGCGGCAACCAGCAATTGAACAAGTACATAATGTTTTCTGTACCGTAGCTAATTGAAGGTCGGTTATCGCTTTCGCTCTTTATATAGCTGACAAAAGCACGTGCAGTGAATTTGCTTGTAATATTGTAGCCTCCACCAAAGGATATAGTGTTTCTGCGAAGATCTGTATTCGGCACAATTCCGGTTTGGTCAAGGCTCGTATACGACAATCTGAAATCGCCACTTTTGTTGCTTCCCACAAGAGCTACATTATTCGTGAAAGTCTTTCCTGTTTGGAAGAAATTTTTCACGCCATCCTTGTCATTTAGCCAAGGAGTAGGTGTTATGACGCTGCCCGCTGGAGCATTCAAATCACCACCTCTAAAGTTAATAGGTGCTCCATTGAGCGTTCTTGGAGAATTATATTGAGGATATAGTTGACCGTTAAAGGCAGGTCCCCAACTCTCATCTGTCCCATCTGTTAAACCCGCGCCCGCGCCATTGACAAAAGAGAAATCACCACCGTTTCCGTTGCCCTGGCCATACACATTTTGGTAGTCCGGTAAACGAAGGGCTGATTCGAAGGTAGTGTTAGAATTAATTTCAACTCCAATTCCCTTTGTTCCACGACCTGACTTTGTTTTTATTACAATAACGCCATTGGCAGCACGCGAACCGTACAATGCAGAAGCAGCGGCACCTTTCAACACTGTCATAGACTCAATATCATCCGAGTTTACAAAGCTCGCTCCATTTCCAAAATCAACTTCCAAGTTGCTTCTTCCAGACCCACCAGTTATTCCGTTGCTAATTGGCACCCCATCGATTACATAGAGTGGTTGATTCGCATTAAGATTTAATGACCGTTCTCCACGAATAGTTACGCGAGATGATCCTCCCACACCAGAGTTGCTTCCGATTACCGTTACTCCTGCTATTTTACCCGCAAGCTGGTTGGAGATATTTGTCTCTCTAGCTGTCGTTAAATTTTCACTCGTTACACTTTGGGTCGCATAACCCAAACTTTTTTTCGACTTCTCAACACCCAAAGCAGTTACCACAACCTCATTTAGTTGTTTCGCATCCGTAGCAAGTACGATATCAAATGACGTGCGTCCACCAATTGAAACTTCTTGTGAGGTAAAGCCCACAAAAGAAAACACCAGTACGTCATTAGCCGATCCAGCATTCACGGTAAAAGCACCGTCAGCATCCGAAATCGTTCCGCTCGTAGTACCCTTCACCAAAATGTTAACACCGGGCAGTGAGGTTTGATCTTCTCCGGAAGTTATTTTCCCGGATACCGTGAATTGCGCCATAGCGGATGTTCCGGCCATGGACACAAGCAAAACGAACATGATTCGAATCATCACATTCTGCTTGCGCTTTTGATTGAGTAAAGTTTTAAACATAAATGTTTTAAGGTTTTAGTGTTCCGCCTGTATTTGGCGTGCTCAAAGGTTGGGTTAAGACTTGACGTTGAGTTTAGATGTAGGTTATTGATCGGTTAAGAATCGAAGGCATAATCTGAAATCATTCATGGTTACATAAACCCCAAAAATGAAAAGCGGCTTTCTGCTGCGGATAAACGTAAGTTTCTGTTAATAATCACTTCATATTTTAGTTGTAGTTTGCGGGCGCAACCGAAAGTTGACAAAGAGTAAACTACCAACTAATGATACAAGAAGAACTCGTAGGTCTTATCGCCAAAAGAATCAAGGCATTACGCAATGAAAAGGGTATCACGCTCCTAGCGCTAAGCGAACAAACCAACCTAACAAAAGGGCTGATCTCAAAAATTGAAAACTGCAGAACGATTCCATCCTTGCCTGTTTTTCTGAGTATTCTAAACGCATTGGAGATAAAACCAACGGATTTTTTTGAACCACTGACAACCTTTGGGGGCAAAACCTATCTCCATTTCAAACGGAAAGAGTATAAATATTTGAAAAAGGAAGATAGGCCCGGCTTTGACTATCGACACATCTTTACAAAGAGTATTACTAGCTGTATGATGGAAACGGTTTTGCTAACCATTAAGCCCAATGCGAAAAGTAAACCCACCATGACTGACGGCTTTGAATACAAGTATATCGTTTCGGGCGATTGCGAATACTATATTGGAGAAGAGAAAGTGAACTTACAAGAGGGAGACTCCATCTACTTCGATGCCTCACAACCTCATTTCCCATCAAATATAGCTAAGCGAAAAGTGGTGATGCTGGTTATTTACTTTTTGAATACTACGAAAAACTAAATCTTCACAAGGGTGTCTTAGTCTTCCTTTACAATCTTAAATTCATCACGCACTTGCCCATCTGCACAAATCCATTTGGCTTCGAGTTTATTATCGTTAAAATCCATAATGAGGGATCCGCCCACCGTGTTGTTGTAATAGGTTGCGGCTTTTAACGGGTAACCATTTTCTTGCCCTCCTACCTGCCCCCCAGAACCGCTTACTATATATATCACTCCTTGTCCGGCTTTGCCAACACGATAATGGTTTGACGCGTCTTTTTGTTCAACTACATGCTTTTTTGTATCAAACGTATTTGCGAACCCGTAATGTCCTCGTAGTGGATGAGTACGCTCATACACATGACTATGACCGCTCAATACGAAGTCAACGTTGAATCGCTCAATTATTTTCAACAGATTTTCCCTGATCTTAACTAATTCATCTTCTGAATCCGAATCATGAGATCCTTTTGTATAAGGAGGGTGATGGAAATAGACTATTGTCCAGAGGAGTTTGTTGGCCGCCAAATCTTTCTTCAGCCATTCCACTTGTCGGCTCAGGGTATCATAGATTCTAAATCCACCATCAAGTTTTCCTTGTGAATCCATCGAAATGATGTGCACATTTCCATAATCAACCGAGTAATAGGATTCAGACCCTGAAGGAATTCCGCCCGCCTCTCCATTTTGCGGCATCGTGAAAATCTTAAAATAAGAAATATCGCGCCCATCATGTCTAGCCTCTCCATAATCATGATTGCCGGGTGATGGAAAAAGTGACGTATTCTTAAAAAAACTTTCTTGATAAACCCGAAACACATGCTTTTGATATTCCGAATCTTTGCCGGAATTATAGGCATTGTCGCCCAACCAAATCCAAACATTGGGCCGGTAATCCATCGTTGCCTTGATCACAGCATCTCGACAATCCAGTTGGTTTTTTGAGCTATTACCAAAATCGCCCAACGCCCAAATACGAACCGGGTCCGTAGAGCCAACCACCGGGGCGGTAATAAAATATTGCTCTTGATAGGCCATCAATTTACTTTTCGTTGAACCAACAGCATAGAAATATTTCGTTTTGGGTGACAAGCCCGTTACCAACACTTCATGGTCAATGGCTAGGTTGATGTCCGAAATACCAACGCTCAATTCCACTTTGTTTAGCTCCATTGAGAAAGCGACTTTGCTGTCCGTGGGCTGCTCGGTACGCCAGCGAATTACAGCAGAGGTAGAGGTCACACTATTCAAATAAGGTCCACGGATGATGTTGACCCTCTGGGCAACCAAACAATGATTGAATGATGCGAAGAAGAAGAGTAAATGTATTTTTCTCATATTCGTGAAATTTAATATTGATACAGTAAAGAAAGTCAATTCTAGGTTCAATTAGCTTTCAACCACAACTCTTCAGTATGAACATTTTGTTAAAAAATCAAATTGACTAAGGCTTCATTGAATGAGATCAAAAGTTTAGTTCTAATTTGACATTATTTTCTATGAAAAATCACTTTGACCTAATTGTAATTGGCGCTGGAGTGCTTGGTACTTTCCATGCCTATCACGCAGCCAAACTTGGTAAGAAAATCTTATTGACTGAAAAGGATCAATACCCAGTGCAAGCTACCGTGCGGAACTTTGGCCAAGTTGTGCCGTCTGGAATGGGCAACGAGTGGTTTAACTACGGAGTCAGAGGAACAGAAATCTACAACAAAATACAATCTGAATTTGATATTTCCATCCGCAATAACGGAAGTGTGTATATCGCTTCGGATGCAGATGAGCGACAACTGATTCATGAACTAAAGTCGACTATGGACAGCCGGGGATATCAAGCTCAGTTGTTGACAACGAATCAATGCTTGGCCAAGTGGCCTGCCCTAAAATCAGATTATTGCAAAGAGGCATTGTTCTTTCCACAGGAAGTAAGTGGTGAACCGGAGAAATTGATTCATCAATTGTTAAAATACTTGACCTACAAGTTTTCTAATCTCACCTACGCACCTTTCACAACCATCATCGATTGTTTTGTTTCTGGTGGGCGGGTAAAGACAATTAACAATCGACAGGAAGAATTTACAGCCGAAAAAGTAATTGTCTGCAATGGCGGAGAGTTTAAACTGCTCTTTGCGGATCTTTTCAGAGACAGTGGTATTATTACCAGCAAATTACAAATGTTACGTACTCGTCCTATGCCCGAAGTGGCATTAGAAGGCAACATACTTACTGGGCTTACCATTAGAAGATACGAGTCATTTCAAGAGTGCGCTTCGTATTCCTCCCTTAAAACACCCGAACATTTACTGGAACTAAAAAAATGGGGCATTCATATCCTTTTTAAAAAAGCCACGGATGGTTCTATCATTATTGGAGACTCGCATGAATATGCGGATGTGGCTCACACAGATGATTTAGGCTTTTCGCAAAGCGAATACATCAACCAATTAATGTTAAATGAAGCAAAACGGATCGTGAATTTTGATGTCACCCAAATCGCATCCTCGTGGTCGGGCTTTTATTCACAGCACAACGAAAAAGATATTGTGGAAATTGACATTGAAGACAAGATTCATATCAGAACTGCCATAGGCGGAAAGGGCATGACAACTTCTGCTGGATATGCCGAGCGTTCTATAAAGTCTATCTTTGCAATGTGATGTTTTTGGTAAAAAAGTAAACGGTGTTCGGTGAGCGGTATTTGGTAAACGGCAATGTCCAAAAATTACAATTCTCAAATCTTAAACCTAAAATCTTGAATTTTAATGTGGACCAATTATCATACACATAGTAATTTTTGCGATGGCAAAAGCACTTTTATAGAACATATTGAAAGTGCTAAGAAACTTAATATAACCTTCCTAGGATTTTCATCCCATGCCCCCGTTCCATTTGATTGCAAATGGTGCATGAGGCCGACAGATTTGGAAGAATATTTAAGTGCCATCAATGCTCTTAAACAAAAACAAACATCGATAGAAGTATACTCAGGCCTTGAAGTAGACTTTGTTCCCGGTGTTGTTTCGCCCACCCAGTTTTCTACTAGGCTTGATTATACAATTGGTTCAATTCATTTTGTCGATAGTTTTCCAGGCGGTAAGCTGTGGGAGATCGATGGGCTACATACTATTTTCCAAGACGGCTTGGAAAAAATATTTAAAAATGATTTTAGAGCAGCTTTTACTCGGTATTTCGAGTTAACGCGAGAAATGATTCAAACCGCTTGCCCCACCATTGTTGGCCATTTGGATAAAATCAAAATCCAAAATCCTAAAAACAAATATTTTAAAGAAACTGAAAATTGGTATCAAGATCAGATTAAAGAGACCATCGAAGACATTAAAAAAACAGGGGCAATAGTAGAAGTAAACACACGCGGCATCTATCAAAATAAAACTACTGACCCCTACCCTAGTCCTTGGATTTTGGAAATGCTCCAAAAAGCAACTATTCCAATCACACTAAGTTCAGATGCACACCATGCCGATGATTTAGTCAATCAATTTCCATCTACAGCCAAACTTTTAAAAGAAATAGGGTTTAAAAAAATTCATATTCTCCACGAGGGTGACTGGAAACCTTTTACCTTTAACGAAAACGGAATTATCCTGTGATACCAACCCAATCAAAAATCACATCTTGGCTACAACGCACACATGGAATCTGGTTTACTATTTATGCTTCATTGGCGGCATTTTGTTTATACACCTGTGTCTACGCTTTTCGCAAAACGTTTGCCGCTGCAACATTTGAAGGCTTGGCCTTTGCGGGCATTAGCTACAAAGTTTGGTTGGTAACCTTTCAAGTGGTCGGGTATGCGTTATCAAAATTTATCGGTATCAAAATCATCTCGGAATTAAAAGCGCAGTCACGCGGAATAGGAATTCTGATCATGGTTTCGGTGGCTGGCCTTGCTTGGTTTTTATTCGCAATTGTGCCAGCACCTTACAATATTGTTTTTCTTTTTTTTAATGGCTTGCCGTTGGGAATGGTATGGGGAATGGTGTTCGGTTATTTGGAAGGAAGACGGATGACAGAAGTATTGGGCGCATCCCTCTCGGTCAGTTTTATTTTTTCTGCGGGTTTGTGCCGATCGGTGGGAGCCTACTTGATCCGTGATTGGGGCACATCAGAATATTGGATGCCCTTCGTAGCAAGTTGTATTTTTTTACTGCCGCTGCTTTTGTTTCTCTATCTGCTCAACCAACTTCCTCCACCCTCAGCTTTAGACGAGCAACTGCGCACCAAGCGCCTGCCAATGAACAGTGAAGAACGAAAAAAATTTACTTCTACTTTCTTGCCGGGCATAATTTTGTTTGTGCTCGCCTATGTGTTATTAACTGCCTTTCGAGATTTCAGAGACAACTTCTCCGCAGAAATTTGGAAATCACTTGGCATGGGGAACAATCCTTCAATCTATACTACCACCGAAGTGCCTGTGTCAATCGCGGTACTTATTATTATGGGGAGCCTCATGCTGATCAAGAACAACAAATTGGCGTTGATGATCAACCATGTAATTATCGCATTTGGAATGATTCTGATTGGAGTCGCAAATTATATGTTTCAACAATCCCTCATTGAAGCACCACTTTGGATGATTTTGGTGGGGCTTGGATTATACTTAGGTTACATCCCATTCAACAGCATTTTCTTTGATCGATTGATTGCAGCTTTTCAATATGCGGGCACGGTAGGATTTATTATGTACGTGGCCGATTCGTTTGGCTACTTGGGAAGTGTGAGTGTTCTTTTCTTCAAAGAATTTGGATTTGCCAACCTAAGCTGGTTAAATTTCTTTATTTCAGGAGGATACATAGTTTCGTTTACTGGCACGCTGCTCATAATTGGCTCTATGATTTATTTTCACTTCAAGCATAAAAATTGGAAGATCGACCCCGCTAAATCCAACTGATGGCGCCTGGCCACGTGCCTGTGGCCGTCAGGCGATTGTATCCCTTGATTAATTGAAATGCAGAAATGTCGCAATATTGGTAGGTCGATGTTGCCTTAGAAAATTTCCAACCTGCGCAGAATATTTATTCTTTAGCGACTTTAGTAAAATGTTCGATTTACATTTTTGTAGCGGCACTTTTTTTTCTCCGTTAACAATGGAACGGTCATAGCCGTTGGCACCGTCTGCCGGCCCTAGGTGGTCGATGCTGCCCTTCAACCGTCTGATGATCTTGATCGAACCATTCAAAGCAATTTTCGACAGCGCAACGGGCAGCAAACAATCACTCTTTTCAACTGAAAGGCATCGTTAAAAAAATCCGCTCACCGCTCTCTTTTGGAAAAACAGCGCGGGGTTGAGTTAATAAAAAGCAGCGATTTTTAGGATCGATTATATGAACTAGATTTTTTTACCATTCTTATCACTCTAACCCAAAAATTGATAACACCTCAGGGATTTTAGTGATCAAATGGGTGTACTTTTCTTTTGCCAACTGTTCTGCGCTAAATGCTCCAGTGGTAATTCCGATAACCCAGCCGCATCCAGCGGCATTACCCTCTTGCATATCCGAAGCAGTATCGCCAATCTTTGCAACATTTTTAACATTCGTAACTCCACTAATCTCCATTGCCTTAAAAATCATATCAGGGTGAGGTCTTCCGTGGGCTACTTCATCACTGGTCACACTTCCGTCAATCAATTTATTTTCTTGCCATGCCAAGCGTTGCAGCAATGCATCAACAATCGGTCGATCAAAGCCGGTATCTACGATTACTTTAATACCGCAGTCCTTCAGTTTTTGAAATGTTTCACTCACGCCCTCATTCTCTTCTACTGTTCGATCATTTTTGTAAAACAAGATCATATTGTTCACAAAATCTGCGTGTATTGATTGAATGAGGTCAGTGGAAATAGAAGGGTGCTTGATGGATTCCAACAATTGTCGGATGGCAATCGGCTTGGGTATACCCATCACCTGACTGGCTTGTTCAATCGAAATCTCTATGTCAATCTTTTTAAAAGCATTCTTCAACGTACGCTGCACATCGAAATTTTCTTTTACCGTTGTCCCTGCCAAATCAAAAACGATTAATTCTACCATGGCGATTAATTTTGAATTCAAATAGAGAACAATATCCGCTATTTACATAAAGTGTTTTACGAATTAATTATTTCTTAATCTGCCATCATCACTACGGCTGTTACAAACACCTACATTCACTAAATTATAGCTTTATTATTATGGATCGTACTGTCAAGGAAATCTTTGATCTATATGAAAAATATGGAGGTGAAGACTACATCGGAGAACCGGTTTCTCAGATTGAACACATGTCTCAGTCAGCTCAATTAGCAATCGAAGGCGGTCTTGATGATGAGGTTGTGTTGGCCGCGTTCTTTCATGACATAGGCCATATATGCGTTTCACGAAACAAGGAAAATGATATGGGCGGTTTTGGTACCAAAAGCCACGAAAAAATTGGTGCTGATTTTCTGCGCGAAAAAGGATTTTCAGAACGCATCGCGCAACTTGTAGAAAATCATGTGCAGGCGAAAAGATATTTGACTTTCAAATACCCGGAGTATCTCGAAAATCTATCGGAAGCCAGTAAAAAAACACTCGAGTTTCAAGGCGGGAGAATGACCGAAGAAGAGGCACTTGCTTTTGAAAAGGGATCGCTTTTCGAAGCAAGCATTCAGCTGAGAAAGTGGGATGAAAAAGCAAAAGAAATAAACACTCCCATCCTAGATCTAGAAAAAATAAAAGCCAAAGCATTAAATGCTTTGGCTTCCAATCAACATTGTTATTAGCAATTAAAGCGGAGGCGTTCCGGTAGGATTAAATTTAATAGTGTCATCTAGTCGGAAATTTTACCTGTGGTCGGTGTTTTCACCGCACCACCAAACCTACTTTCTCACACTGTTGTTTCCTACATATCCTTCGCTGTTCGACATGTTAGCATAGTGCATGCCCAACGACAGATAGGTAGGCATTTACAATACCGTTTAAAGTTGGTGGTGCGGTGAGAACACCGACCACGGGCAAATCCGAGATTTGGAAAAAATAAAAGCCAAAGCTTTAAATGCTTTGGCTCCCAATCAACATTATTATTTAATATCAAAGCGGAGGTGTTCCGATAGGATTAAATTTAATAGTGTCATCCAATCTAAAGCTGCCATTTCTCCCAGTGGTGATGTAACCAAAATTGGCGATTCCAAAACCCACTGCTGCGTCCCTCGCTACACCTCCTAATTGGTTATTCAAGGCGTAGTGTTGAACCCATCGATCAGTGGTTGGGTTGTATTGCCAAACATCGGCAAGCGGATTGCCATTTAATGAACCACCCACAATATATCCAGATCCATCGATGGTAAAAGTAGCTGCCAAATCGCGTGAAGTGGGCTGATCGATTTTATTTCCGTTTTCATCCCGTTGATTCAAGGCAAGTTTCTGAGTCCATGTGTCAGTTGTGGGATCATACTGCTCTACATTACGAATATTCTGTGCATTGTTCGACCCTCCAAGTACATAGGCAAAATTTCCAATAGTAAAAGCTACGGCATTAACGCGCTTGAAAGAGATGCCAGTTCGCTGAGTCCAAGATCCAAGCCCCCCGTTTATATCTGGAACAAATTCCCATAAATCATTCAATGCACTTCCTCCAAATCCCGCAGCAACAAAACCTCTGTTACTGACGGTAAATGCTACACAACCGAATCTGCCGGTCTCCGTAATAGCGTCCCCAAAATCCGTTACTCGCCTCCAAAATCCAGCCCCGCTATTTCCAGCAGGATCAAATTCCCAAAAGTCTTTCAATCGATTGCTAGTAGTACCGATGCCGGTGCCAACGTAACCTTTGTTGCCAATAGTAAATGCAACCGCAGCACTTCGGGCCGCGCCTGGAAAATCCGTCTTCTTGACCCAACCATTTTTAGCAGGATCGAACTGCCACCAATCGTTTAGTCTGCGCCCATCAGTATCAAAACCTCCGCCAACATAGGCTTTGTTATCAATTACAAACGAAGCCGCACCACTTCTTCCAATGCCACTAAAATTGGCGATTTGTTCCCAACTTCCAGGTCTTGTTGTGGTAGGTGTAGGTGACGACCCTCCACAGGAGGAAAGAGCAAAGCTCATAAAGGCGATTGCGCCTATTGCCAAAAGGTTGAATAATTGTTTCAAGGTTCTATTTGTTTTGTGCATACGAATAATAAATTTTTAACTTGATTTTGTGCTGAGAATTGTTCTGATCGCCCAATACTACGCGATTCACTTCTGAAAAAAAAGAGGGAACCACCGGAGCGATAACAATGGGTGAGAGTTGACTCGATGGATTAGCCAGCTCTGATGCTAAATAATTGACCAACGGAAAAACATATTTGGTATTGACTCCATATTCAAAATCATAGGCAATATTTGCAGAAAGAAAATTGGAGCGATCAAAAGGTGGCAGTCGGTTTAAGATAACATTAGTAGCATCTGTAGTAAACAAGGCTAGTGTATTCGGTGCCCTAAACACAGGTGAGTAAGTATTCTGTACCGGAACGACTTCTAGGGTGGCGTCAATCAGGATAAAATTTTGATTTGAAAAAAACCTTTTCACAGAAGGAAATTCAATTTTAGTCGCTAAGCCAACACCTGACTGCACAAAAGTAGAATTGGAGGTCAACTTAGAAGAAATTGCCTGGGTTCTTGTTAACGTAGCTATTTGAGTACCACTTCTGTCGCTTTGAATGTTGTTGAACTGAGCAGCCACATTTTGGATCGGGAAATCAAAGTAGGTCGGTTGCAAGATATCATTTATCACCCTCTTATAATACAAACGAATCTTTGCTCTTGGTCCCCTAAATCCAGCGATCGCTGCATCCGAATTTACATTGGTTGTCAAATAAATACCGTTGAAAAAATCAGTTATAAACGAGTTCGGATTGCTAAAGTAAGACGTGGAGATGCCAGACAGTGCGTCCGCCTTTGCGAGGTCAAACCAACTCTGCCCAAAAGACTGGGGCAGTCGGAGATACAAAGAGTCCCTACGGGGTGAAAACTTAACTGTTACTGAAGTGAGAGGCGTTGGCTTAAAGCTAAACTTACTTGAATTGTAGAGCGCAGGTTGTGAGGGTGACACGAAAAAAGAATTATCCTCACCGGTACGATACGGCAACGGTAAGCGCAGCCTGTTAATACTTGACAACTCGTGGATATTAATGGTGATGCTTTTTGTTGTGTCCCCGTAGTAATACCTAGAGTAAGGAAGGACCAAGCCGATGGAATCGTAAGAGCTAATCTGACCGGGCGCAAAGATGCTTTGGTATCCAATCTGAAAGTAAGTAGAAGCAGATACATTCCCTAAAAATGCATCATGATAACGCCCAACCAACAATTGGCCTGTACCAGAGGTAGGTAAAGAATCTAGTAGTATCGTTGACGAAATGATGGAGAACGTATCAACAAAAACTGTTCGTAGACTACTTTTGCTAAAGTTCTCATCGGCCTTTAAAATTCCCGGATCCTCACAGCCAATCCAAAAATAAGCGCCAAAGATGATCGTCAAAACCGCGAAATACTTTGTCATAATCTGGCCTTGCTTACACTTGTAAAATACAACCCGCACCTAAGACTATTTTATTGAACGGAAAGTTTTAACGTAACATTATTATAACTCAAAACAACAAACATTATTGTTTCGATTTTTAAGTGAGCCTGGAGGGATTCAAACCCCCAACCTTCTGATCCGTAGTCAAATGCTCTATTCAGTTAAGCTACAGGCCCATTCACATTTATTTAGAACTAAAATGAAGCCGTCTGCATCTTTAGTCCTGTAATTGGTCGGCAAATTTAAGAGAATAATTCCGTTCGCCAAATACTGATTTTGGTCACTGGGCACTAAAATGTATTTTTGCCGTTCTTATTTAAAAAATGTCCATGACTCGCAAGCTTCTCGCCTCCATACTAGTACTTCTTTTAGCGTGTTCGGTGTATGCTCAAGATAAAGAAAAAAAAGTACGGAGGCCTGACCTGCCTGGTGCATTTGTTATTGAATTTGGATTTAATCGCGCGCAAGGCAGCCCACCAGCACGTTTTGAGCAAGGATTATGGGGCTCCCGCACACTCAACCTTTATTATCAATATCCCATTCGCCTCTGGAAATCTAAGTTTAGCATTAACCCGGCCATCGGCCTTAGTTTCGAGCGATATAAACTGACTAACAACTATACCCTCGATCGGCAAGTAGGTGCGGATGGAAGTTATTCATTAGTTCCTGCGAATGATTTAAACATGCCCAACGCAGACAAGAGTATGCTCATAATGAACTATCTCGATTTTACTCCTGCTGAAATCAGTTTCAATACAAATCCAGATAGCCCGTCTAGAAGCATTCACGTCTCGGTTGGTGCGAGAGTCGGCATATTGTTTGATAGTCATACAAAAGTTAATTACTCTGAGGAGGGTGAAAGCAAGATGATTAAAGACAAACAACCACACGGATTGAATACCCTCCGATATGGTATTTCAAGTAAAATCGGGATTGGTTCGTTCAGCCTTTTTGGATATTACAATCTAAGCCCTTTGTTTCAAGAAAATAAAGGCCCCGATCAAACTCAAATGAATACATTGACGGTAGGGATTTCCTTGAGTGGCTTCTAGCCGATCTGGTAAGTCTAGGCCATCTCTAAAAACCTTTGTTTTCTTCACCTCAACCCTTTCCCTTCTCCGGAAGAGAAGAGTGCGCGGAGTTTTTAGAGATGCCCTCTATTTACCTGAGAAATTAGGTTTTCTCTTTTCTAAAAATGCCTGCACACCTTCTTTATGGTCGTGCGTAGCCCCCGCAATTTCTTGGCAATATGCTTCGTATTCAAGCACTTCTTCAAGTGTGGAAGTAGTGGACTTGTTCAACATCTTTTTAATTAGTCCGATAGCTTTTGTTGGCGCCTTTGAGAAGTAGTTGGTATATTCCGCTACGGCAGCATCTAACTCCGTGGAGGGGACGACTTTATTGACCAACCCTAATTGTAATGCTTCATGCGCTTTCACGCGGCTGCCCATGCTGCATAGCTCAAAAGCTTTTGCCATCCCAACCAATCGAGGGAGAAAATAAGCAGAACCCGAATCGGGCACCAAACCAATATTGATAAACACTTCGATCAACGTGGCTTCCTCAGCCGCTACAATGATATCGCAGGCCAATGCCAATGAACAACCAGCACCTGCTGCCACTCCATTCAATCGACCAACGATTGGCTTGGGCAAATTGCGCATTGCCGAGATAATCGGATTGTACCTCTTAAGTAACGAATCCATAAACGATCGTTTGCCTTGACTAGCGCTATCCTTTAAATCTTGCCCCGAACAAAACGCCTTTCCTTCACCTGTCAGCACAAGCACACGAACCAGATCATCTTTTGCCACGTGCTTCAGCGCATCCTGCAATTCGTAAGTAATCGCATCATTCAATGCATTGTATACTTCTGGGCGATTGAAGGAAATAGTGGCTACCCCATCGCTAACACCGTATTTCAAGAATTGAAAATCCATAGAAAATTATGTTGAGTTAAAATAGCATGCTCATTCCAACAAAGCCAACGATAAAGCCAACCACACTTCCATACATCACTTCCCGGGGCGTGTGTGCACCCAAGAACAATCGGGCTGACATTACCAAGCCGGCCACTACAATTGTGATAGCAGTGGGCCAAAGGAGGTTAACTTGCTCACTTACTTTATTTAATGGCAACAAAATGCCAATTCCACCGCACATCGCTAAACTGTGTATGCTTATTTTATAAAAAAAGGTAATAATAAGTGATACCACGATCATGGCAGTAATGATGATCATCAACTTATTAAAGTTAGAACTGAATGGCAGCTTGTAATGAAACAAAAAAGTAACGAGAATGTATAGCAACGAAATAAAAACAAAAGGCACTATCCGCTCTTGACGAGATTCTAACATCAATGAAGAAATTGTTCCGAATGATCGGAGCATCGCAATATTCAGTGCGGGCAACACAAAAGTAAATACAAAAATTAGCGACACAATAATTCGTTGGTTCTCGTTTCGGATCATCAACATAGAAGGAAAAAAAACCGTCAGCACAATTACCAAATAAGTCGTAAGCAACAACGGGTGGAAAAGAATTGAAATCAGTTTAGCAACTACCTTCACACTACATTTCTTTTCGTAAACGGGCTACCGGAATATTTAATTGCTCGCGGTACTTCGCCACTGTACGCCTCGCTATGTTATACCCTTTTTCATTTAACAAATCTTCCAACTTATCGTCTGGAAAGGGCTTACTCTTATCTTCGCTCTCAATCAAATCCTTAATAATCTGCTTTACTTCCCGACTGCTGACCTCCTCCCCTGAATCAGTCGCTATACCTTCGGAGAAAAAATATTTCAATGGGTAAATGCCAAAATCGGTTTGGATGGTTTTACTGCTGGCCACGCGGCTCACCGTAGAAATATCCATGTTGATCATCTGTGCAATGTCTTTCAGGATCATCGGGTGGAGCTTGGTTTCATCGCCATCCAAGAAGTAATCAAATTGAAAATCAACAATGGCACGCATGGTTCTCAACAAGGTATGCTGCCGTTGTTTGATTGCATCGATAAACCATTTGGCCGCATCCAATTTTTGCTTCACAAAAGAGACGGCCTCCTTTAGCTTTTTATCTTTCTTGTCGCTTTTGTCATACGCCTTAAACATATCCGAGTAAGACCGACTGATTCGTAACTCAGGTGCATTTCTAGAATTAAGCGAAAGCTCTAGTTTACCATTGTTGTTAACCAAGATAAAATCAGGGATAACATACTGATTTTTCACGTTGCCGGAGCTTACCTCGCCTCCAGGCTTCGGATTTAGCCGCACAATTAATTCGATGGCGTCTTTGATATAATCCTCATCATCTAAATCCAATTTTTTTAGGATTTTGGGATAATGCTTTTTTGTGAACTCTTCATAACATTCTTGGAGTATCCGTTTCGCCACAATCACATCCACATCTTGTCCAACGTCCATCCGTTCCAATTGCAATAAAAGGCACTCTTGTAAATTACGGGCAGCTATGCCAGCAGGATCAAAGGATTGAATTTTTCTTAAAACACTCTCGACTTCCTCTAATGTAGTTTCAAATCCTTGTGAAAAAGCGAGGTCATTGACGATTGACTCCATTTCTCTTCGGATATAGCCATCGCCTTCAATGCTGCCAATCAATTGCCGGCCAATGATAGCCTGCTTTTCGTCTAGCCCCAAAAAACCCAGTTGGGTCATCAATGTTTCATGTAGCGAAGTAGAAGTAGGCATTGGCATTTCCCGTTCTTCCTCATCGCCATCATCGTTATACGTCTTGTAGCTGGTATAGTCATCATCGCGCAAATAGTCGTTGATATCTATCTCGTCATTGGCGTTGGTTTCTTCGGGTTGCTGATCATCAGCTGGTGTGTCGTTTTCAGGGGTTTGTTCGGGTACCTCATCGGGTTGATTATCTTCTGGGGCTTCGTCCTCGCCTTCTTCCAATACTGGATTAATTTCCAACTCCTCTTCAATGCGGTTTTCCAATTCAGCAGTCGGCACCTGTAGCAGTTTTATAAACTGAATCTGCTGTGGAGACAGCTTTTGCTGGAGGGATTGACTTAGACCGAGGCGTTGCATTTAGATTTTATGGTTCACAAAGTTATCAATTGGCGAGGTGCTGCAAAATATGAGCCTAAATAAAACGAGCCTTTCGCAGGAATGAAAAAAATCCAATGCTTTCAGGCTCAACCACTTTGATTAAAAAACCAAATTGTCTTGTTTTGCGATCCTTATCAAAAAAAATGAAACGAATCAAAATCAAAGAGTTGCTCACGACAAGCCCTTCGGGCCAAGTGGTAAAAGCACAAGGCTGGATACGCACTTTTCGCAATAGCCAGTTTATCGCTTTAAACGATGGTTCTACCATCCAAAACCTGCAGGCAGTGGTGGCTCTTAATTTTGTAGAGGACGCTACGCTGAAAAGATTGACCACCGGAGCGTGTATTTCTGTAGTGGGTGAGTTGATCGCTTCACTTGGAAAAGGACAGGCTGTAGAAATAAAAGTAACGGAACTGGAAATTTTAGGTGATTGCGATGCGGAAAAATTTCCGTTGCAACCCAAAAAGCACTCACTTGAATTCCTTCGCGAGATTGCTCACCTACGCTCCCGCACAAACACAATCAGTGCCGTAATGCGGGTGCGCCACGCGACGGCTTTTGCAATCCATCAGTTTTTCAACGAGCGTGGATTTTATTATATACATACTCCCATCGTTACGGGTTCTGATGCCGAGGGCGCGGGCGATATGTTTCGTGTGACCACACTGGATGCAAAAAATCCACCGCTGGATGAAAATGGCCATGTAAATCACAAAGAAGATTTCTTTGGCAGGGAAACAAACCTTACGGTATCGGGTCAATTGGAAGGCGAAACATACGCGTTGGCACTTAGCGAGATCTACACCTTCGGGCCAACCTTTAGAGCCGAGAACTCAAACACAGCACGGCACTTGGCTGAGTTTTGGATGATTGAGCCTGAGATGGCGTTTTATGATATTCATGACAACATGCAATTGGCAACTGATTTATTACAATACTTGGTGAAGTATGCGCTAGCAAATTGCGGAGATGATCTTGAGTTTTTGAATAAGCGAGCATTGGAGGAAGAGGCTACAAAACCTCAAGAGCAGCGCAGTGAATTGAGTTTACTAGATCGATTGAAATTTGTGGTCGAAAATGACTTTCAAAAATTGAGCTATACGGAAGCCATCGATATCCTTAAAAACTCAGCACCTAACAAGAAAAAGAAATTTCAATATTTGGTGGAGGAATGGGGAGTTGATCTGCAATCAGAGCATGAGCGCTATCTGGTAGAAAAACATTTCAAGAAGCCGGTAATTTTGTACAACTATCCAAAGGGAATCAAAGCATTTTACATGCGGCAAAATGAAGATGGCAAAACCGTGGCCGCCATGGATGTACTTTTTCCCGGTATCGGAGAGATCATTGGAGGTTCGCAACGCGAAGAGCGTTATGACAATCTGTTGAATCGAATACAAGAAATGAATTTGCCTGAAAAGGAACTATGGTGGTATTTGGAGTTGAGAAAGTTTGGATCGGCTCCTCATAGCGGATTCGGCCTCGGCTTTGAACGTTTGATTTTGTTTGTGACCGGCATGACCAATATTCGGGATGTAATTCCTTTCCCTCGTTTCCCGAAAAGTGCAGAGTTTTAAGAAATAGAAATCAGAACATACAAAAGAGAATTTAGAATATTTCGTCAACACGACAGAGCATCAACGCCTCAACATCATAATGGAAACCATCGAAGCATCAGGGATTATTGGCATGATTGGGCTGGCGGCTTTGGCCGCAAATTTTTTAGTGGGTATTTGTATTTGGTCGCATGCAGAATATAAACTGCCTTTCAATGTTAGCTTTCTTCAATTGCACAAGCTGACTGGATACTCTGCCGCGGTTGCCATCCTACTTCACATCGTTTTAATTCCGTTGGATCCAAAATCTGGCTTTACCTGGACAGACTTACTTTTACCTGCTTGGACGCAACACCAACCGCTTGCAAACACATTTGGATCGGTAGCCT
>JBBSCN010000013.1:0-30433 GCA_038250265.1 Cytophagales bacterium
CTTGCATGATTTGAATTCCGTATACCAACACGAACATATATATCAATATCCCCAAACCAAATCCTAGCCCATAAAGAATTCCCGAATTGCTCGATTTTTCTTCGCCTGTATCAGAAAGATTAATTTGCTTTAAGTTCACATCAACTTTTAGACCCTTCAATGTTTCTTTGTCAATCTTGTACTCTTCCAGTTTTAAGTCCCGTATCCGATCTTGCAAAACGGATTCTAGGTTACCTACTTTTTCAATGCTGGGGTTTTCTTTCGTATACATCACCATCCCTTCGGGTTTGTTGATATCGAATGGAGGAATATAGAGCAGTGCAAAATCTTTGGTTTCATTGTAGGTTTTCTTTGCTTGCTCAAGCGGCATTGCGAGAGGTACAAACGTAAACCGCCTGCCGTTTTCGAAAATAAATTTTCCGCTTTCATCCACCACCTGCACGTTATCGGCCTTCGCAGATTCCGATTCTTTTTTCATGATGTACACCAACACTCCAATGATGGCCGGAAAAATCAAGGGTACTAAAATGGTGGTGATAAGAAATGATTTCTTTTGTACGCGCGTCAAAAACTCACGTTGAATGATTAACCAAATTTTATTCATAGGTAAGGAGTAAAATAGTTTGTTTTTTTGGAAGTCGGTAGTTATACTTCTTGTAGGTGTTTTTTCAAGGCCTCATCGCCTTCGCCTTTCACCAAACTGATAAAGATATCGGCCATGCTTGGCACTTTTTCTTGAAAGCTGTGCAATTCTGTGATATCAATTAAATCACGAATGACTTGATTGCCTTTGATGCCGTCAGCCGCTTTGATGGTGGTGGAATACAGATCATCTTCAATTTTCACTTGGCCCTTCACCTCATATTTTTCAGAGGCAAGTGTTAAGTGATTGCCGCGGTGTTCTACCAAAAATGTATTGGAACGATAGCTATCTTTGATTTGCTTCTTTGGTCCTTCTAATATCTTTTTAGATTTGTTGATCAAAGCGATATGGTCGCACAGGGATTCTACTGTTTCCATACGGTGAGTAGAGAAAATAATCGTGCTGCCGTTCTCTTTTAACTCTAAAATTTTCTCGGTAATTAACTGTGCGTTGACGGGGTCAAATCCCGAAAAGGGTTCATCTAAAATTATCAACTTTGGCTCGTGCAGAATTGTGCTGATGAATTGCACTTTTTGCGCCATGCCCTTGCTCAGGTCTTCTACTTTTTTGTGCCACCAATCTTTGATTTCGAATTTCTCCAACCATACCTTAATGCGCGCCATTGCATCGTGTCTACTTAATCCTTTTAGTTGCGCTAGATAAAGTAGTTGATCGCCTACTTTCATTTTTTTGTACAAGCCGCGCTCTTCTGGCAAGTAGCCAATGATTTCAATATGGTTGGGGCGAAGCTTTTCCCCAAAGATCAATATTTCGCCACTATCGGCATTAATGATTTGGTTGATGATTCGAATCAGCGTTGTCTTTCCGGCTCCGTTGGGACCCAGCAAACCAAAGATGGTTTTTTCGGGAATAGTAATGCTTACATTATCCAGTGCTTTGTGCGTTGAATAAACTTTGTTGACATCCTTTACAATAAGTGCATCCACAGGCTAGAGGGTTTTTGTATAAGTACCAAAAATAGTGATAGAATTACATACCTACCAATCTTTATTGGTGCATTTTAAATTGTTGCTAATAGCAACTCACCCCCGACCTCGCGTCCGAGGTCACCCCCTCTCTACTTCGTATGAGAGGGGGATATGACTAACTTAACTTAGCCAGTCACAGGAACTAAATATTAGTTTCATTCTTTGAATACAATCTTACCCATCGAAACGTCCAGATCGAACGTGAGAGCATCCTTTGGGTTTTTTGCGTAAGCGGCATTGGCAAATTTATTGTCGCCAATCTTTTTTAAACTCTTGCTCAGATTGATACTGCACAACCAAGAGTCGTTGATCTTCACCATCACGGGTACATCTTCATTTGGGAGGTTGATCACCAAATTGCCAGCACCCACCCTGCCGATTACATGATTGCTTACACTGGGGCGATTAGAGAAATCGAGGAACATGTTCCCAAAACCGACATCGGCCACAATCACTTTGGAGCGAGAAAGATTAATCTGTTTGGCATTGACTGTGCCCATGTCCACCTTGATGAAAAAGGTGTCCATCACTACTTTGTTTTCAATACCAGAGCTATAGGAAACATTTACATCGGCACTGCCCGTAATGATTTTTAGTTTGTCGATAGATAGACCGGACAAATCGATATTTGCATTACCCAATCCATAATCTAGACTAAGTGAATAGGGGGTTTGTTCGGTTAGGTACACCTTCCAAAACTTATCGGATGGATTTTCATCTCGCCCGAATACACGATACGAAATCTTTTTGCCCACACCCCTTTCACTTTCTTGCTCTAGGGCAAGTTTGATCACGCTGGTTTTCCCTTTTATCTCATTACTGAAAGAGTGCGAGTATTGTTCTAAATCTTGGTTGCTGTAGATGTTGAGATAGTCGTTGCTTTGGCTGGGGCGAATAAAGCAGTTTCCTGTTTTGGCTTTGAGGCTTAGCTCTACGTGATTGCTCGCATCGGATTTCTCAACCGAGAATTGCTTTTTAATCTGACCAAAGCTGGCGAAGCCTAGGCCAGTACCAATCAACCCCAATGTAATTGCTCTTACCATTTCCTCGCGTTTTTCGGTTCGCGGCATTTTTGACTTTTATTTAGCCAATTGCGATAACCCGTAAAGAGGATTCAACGGGTAAGCATAGAAAAGGTTTTATTTTTTTTAGTCTCTCTTAGGTGCCAAAATATTCCTTCATCCGCTCGAAGAAACCTTTTTCGTTGGCGTCTGGCTGCGGTTGAAAATTGGATGAGGCGCGAAGGCTTTCAAGTTTCACTTTTTCTTCGCTGCTAAGCTTCTTGGGCGTCCACACATTGATGTAAATGAGTTGGTCGCCTGTTCCATAACCATTAATATCTTTCAAACCCTTTCCGCGCAAGCGCAAGATTTTGCCACTTTGCGTTCCCGGGTCAATTTTGATTCGCACTTTACCCCCAATGGAGGGCACTTCTACACTTGTACCGATGGCAGCATCGATAAAGCTAATGTGTAAATCATAAACAAGATTGCTGCCATCGCGCTTTAGTTCTTTGTCCTCGGTTTCTTCAATGACAATCAACAAATCACCCGGTATGCCTCCGCCAGGTGCCTCATTTCCTTTGCCCGACATGGATAGCTGCATGCCATCGCTTACTCCCGCAGGAATTTTTACTGTGATCAGATCTTCTTTCGAAACCAATCCCGAGCTATCCACTCCGGAAGGACGTTTGTCAATAGTTTGGCCTGCGCCATTGCAGGTAGGGCAGTTGCTGGAAGAGACCATTTGTCCTAGCATGGTGTTCACCACTTTTCTTACTTGACCCGTACCTTGGCACGTGTTGCAATTTTTGAAGGTTACTCCCTCAGCTCTTATCAGGCGATTGACTTTAATTTTTTTCTCGGCACCGTTAGCAATTTCTTCCAGCGTCATTTTTAGTTTGATGCGCAGGTTCGAGCCTTTGCGTTGGCGCGATCGCCCGCCACCACCAAAGAAACTATCGAAAGGGCTGCCACCACTACCACCAAAGACATCGCCAAACTGGCTGAAGATGTCTTCCATGTTCATCTCGTGTGAGGAGTATCCACCGCCACCACCGCCTGGCCGATTGTGACCAAAACGGTCGTACTGCGCGCGCTTGGTTTCATCACTCAGCACCTCATAAGCTTCGGCAGCTTCTTTGAATTTTTCTTCCGCTTCTTTATTTCCTGGATTTTTATCAGGGTGAAATTGAATAGCCGTTTTGCGATATGCTTTTTTAATCTCTTCGGCTGTGGCCGATTTGCTTACACCCAATATTTCGTAAAAGTCTTTTTTGGCCATGTGTCAATCTTGGAGGTTGGTTGATGGAAGTTAGATGTTGGAGGTTTGATTTTTGCTATTTGATGATTTTGACGTCTTCCAATTTTGGGGAAGCTTAGTTAACATTTTACTGATTTGATCTAGCTTCTTGGAATATTCGTCAAACTGTTCAGCAGAAATGTAACCGCAGTCTTTTAAAAAAGCAATCCAGTTTTGCGTTTCAGCTGAGGGACGACCTAAAGAATCGATCAATTGATTTTTAAACTTTTTTGGGTAAATTCTTTTTGCCCAGCCTTCTACAATATTGCCGCTAATGGATCTGGATGAACGAACAATTTGCGATGTTAGTGAGTAAAGCTCTTCCTCTGGAAAATTCTTTGTTAGAAAGAAGACATCCATTGCTTGCTGATAGGAAAGATTATAAACATCTAAATCTTTATACGACTTTATCATTTTGGTTCATCTATCTTCTATCTTCTATTTTCTACCATCAGTTTCCGACAACCACTTTGGCGAACCGGATTACTTTATCATTCAAGAAATATCCTTTCTCTATGACATCAACAATTTTTCCTTTCAGCTTTTCAGTTGGAGCAGGAACCTGGGTAATGGCTTCGTGCAAATCAGCATTAAAGGATGTTTCTTTGCTAATCTCCATCACTTTTACGTTGTATTGTTCCAACATCTTTTTGAATTTATTCTGAATCAAAAAGAAGCCTTCGGATTCTTTATCATTTTTGTCTTTGAATGATTTTTCAGCTCGTTCGAAATCGTCTACTACCGAAATTAGGTTTTTTAAAAGCTGCTCATTGGCAGATTGGATCATGTCCAATTTCTCTTTGGCAGACCGTCTGCGGAAGTTGTCGAACTCGGCATATAACCGTATGTATTTGTCTTTGGCTTCTGCCAATTCGTCTTGCAGTTTTTTTATGCCATCCACGGGCTGTTCAGGCTTGGTGGTTTCCGTTGGTTCGGACGATTGCATGGATGGCACTTCTGCCGCCAATTCGTTGTGATTTTCCAATTCCGACTCGGGATGAACAGTATTTTCCATTTTATTGATTTAACAAGGGGCATAGAGACAAGAATTTTGCCAATTGGCCAATTGTGCCAAAAAGTCCATAGGGATTGGCGAATAGTTTACAGTCTCTAAGCCGAAAAGATAGTAGAGAGATGTCGTTCAACAAGAATTGTGAGTTCAGGTGAAGCATTGGTGGCTCAAAAAAAATTTAGCCCTTCAAGTTTTTCCAGATCAGATCTTTTAATTCCGGCAAGCCTTGATTGGCTAATGCTGATATAAAGACGAAGGGAATACCTTTTGGCAATTCTTTTTTGATGGCTTGCTTCAATTCGTCATCCAACAAATCAGATTTGGTGATGGCAAGCAATCGCTTTTTATCCAACAGTTCAGGATTGTATTTTTTTAGTTCGTTCAGCAAAATTTCAAATTCCTGCTGTATGTCTTTGGCATCAGCGGGCACCAAAAATAAAAGTAATGAGTTTCGTTCGATGTGTTTTAAGAACCGGACGCCCAGTCCCTTTCCCTCCGCTGCCCCTTCAATGATACCCGGAATATCGGCCATCACAAATGATTGGTTATCGCGGTAAGCGACCACGCCCAAATTTGGTGTAAGGGTAGTAAAAGCATAGTCGGCAATTTTGGGTCTCGCAGCTGAAACCACTGATAGTAGTGTGGACTTGCCTGCATTTGGAAAACCAACCAATCCAACATCTGCTAACAACCGAAGTTCGAGTATGATCCATTCATCCACTCCTGGTTCTCCAGGCTGCGCATGTTGGGGAGCTTGGTCAGTTGGGGTTGCAAAAAAAGCATTGCCTTTGCCACCGCGCCCACCAGGGGCAAGAATGATTTCTTGTCCGTCTTCAGTAATTTCACAGACTAATTCGCCTGTCTCAAAACGCTTGGCAGTAGTTCCCAAGGGCACATCCAAAATTTGATCTTTGCCAAAAGACCCAGTGCGGTCTTGGCCTTCGCCAGGGTGTCCGTTTTCAGCAAACACGTGCTTGCGATACTTCAAATGGAGTAGCGTCCACATCTGTGCGTTGCCACGCAAAATTACATGGCCACCGCGGCCTCCATCACCACCATCTGGCCCACCTTTATCAATAAATTTTTCTTTGTGAAAATGCCGGCAGCCCGCACCTCCATTGCCCGAGCGGGAATTAAATTTTACGTAGTCAATGAAATTGGGATTGGACATAAATGGTTATTGGTTACTGGCTACCGATAACTGGTAACCGAGAACCTTTTGTCAAGAATGGTCTATAACCTTACAAATGCCATCGAAAATATCATCTACGGCACCAATGCCGTGCACGGTGTTCAAGCGGCCTTGTTTGACGTAGAACGGAAGTACGTGAATCGTTTTTGTAAAATATTCGGCAATGCGCTTATTTAATTTTTCTTCTTCATCGTCTACTCTGCTTTCGGTGGTTCTGCGCTTTGCAATGCGGGTTCTCACTTCGGCTTCCGGTACATCTAGCGCCACTATATAATGAATGGCCGTGCCATTATCTTTCATAAACTTATCCAGGGCTTCGGCTTGAGGAACCGTGCGAGGGAATCCATCAAACAAAAAACCTTTCGCATTTGGGTTTTTTTCTAACTCCTCCTTCAGCATGGCAATCGTGATCTCATCCGGCACCAGCGCGCCACTGTTCATGATCTCTTTGACTCTCTTGCCCAGAGATGTTTCATTTTTTGTGTGCCACCGGAAAAGATCGCCAGTGGAAATATGCACAAAGCCATACTTATGGATCAACTTTTCGCTTTGTGTTCCTTTGCCGGCACCCGGAGGGCCAAAGAGTACTAAGTTTTTCATTTTCCTAGGTTTAATTTAGAAAAGGGAGTGCAAGATACGGATCGGACTGGCAATTAGCTAAGTCAGGGGGAGTTAATTCGCTTTTGGGGCAAGCACTTGTTGGTATAAATCTTTGTGGTTTCGGCCGATCTCATCATAGTCTAGTCCATACCCCATCACAAACTCGTCCTTCAATTCAAACCCAACGTATTTTACCTCTATTTTTTTCTCCCTTGCTGCACTCTTTCGCAGCAACGAAACCACTTCTACTGATTTGGTACCTCTGCCGCGTAGGTCTTCCATTATCTTTTCTATGGTGAGGCCAGAATCAATGATATCTTCGACAATCAACACATCTTGATTGAACAGACTTTCTTCGTGTCCGATTAAGGTTTTGATTTGACCAGTGCTAGATGTTCCCGCATAGGAAGAAATTTTTACGAAAGAAATTTGGCAAGGTATGCTCAAGTGCTTCATTAAATCAGAAGCAAACATAAACGAACCATTGAGAATGGGTAACAAGATGGGGCTTTTGCCTTTGTAGTCCAGATTGATTTGTGTTGCCAATTCGGCCACTCTTGCTCCAATCTTGTCGGCTGGAATAAATTTTTTAAACTCGAGGTCTTTTATCTTCATTTTCCTTTTTCAGGGCGCAAAGATAGACTACTTCAGTTAATGAGCGATCTTAAACGCACGCGATGATCATTTTCTTTCAATTCACACGATTGAAATCAACTTATTTTTGAGTTTGATTAGTATGAATCATCCAAGGCAAATTGGTTTTTTCTGCCTTGCCATTTTCCCCGTGTAAAATCAGGAAAATCGACAGTGGCGCCATTTTTTTGAATGGATGTTTCAGAAAGTGGCGTGATGGCACTCCAAGCAACTGCATCATACACGTCTTGTGGGGGTGATGTTTTTCTTTTTACCGATTCGATAAAGGCATTCAACACAAACCAGTCCATGCCCCCGTGGCCTGCACCTGCTGCATCGTTTCCATATTTTTTCCAGAGCGGGTGATCATATTTATCGAGCCATTCTTTGGCATCTTCCCATCGGTGTGGATGTTTGTTTTGCCCCTCAACGTAAATGGATTTGTTGATGTCCATCCAAATGCCGTTGGTGCCTTGTACGCGAAAGCCGATTGAATAGGGTCTTGGTAAATTAGTGTCGTGTTGCAACAAAATAGTTTCTTGGTTGCTGGTTTCAATCATCGTGGTTACCACATCACCCAGCTTGAATTTTACTTTCGCGTTCGGATGGTTTTCTCCGCCTACTTTCACAATGTGATTGTGAAGGCCTCGTGCCTTGGTGGAATAAGAAACCAGTTTGGTGAATCGGTTTCCTCGGTTAATATTGGTCATCATCGCAATAGGTCCTATGCCATGTGTGGGATACAGATCTCCATTTCTGTCAACGGAGTGTTGGGTTCGCCATTGTGCTTCCGAAAAGCCTTTCACACCAAATTCTGCGCCACCGCCATACGGATTGATACCATCGTTGAATTTCACCTCGCGCAAATCGTGTTGATACCCACCTTGCAAGTGGATGAGTTCACCAAAAATGTTTTGTCGCACCATGTTCATTACGGCCATTACATCGCGTCTGTAGCAAACATTTTCCAACATCATGAGTGGCATTCCGGTTTTTTCGGAAGTGTCTACTATTTTCCAACACTCGGCTACTGTCATGCCGGTGATCACTTCGCAGCCTACGTATTTTTTAGCGTTCATGGCATCTAGGCACATCACCGTGTGCCATTCCCAAGGCGTAGCAATAATGACGGCATCAATGTCCTTTCGATCCAATAATTTTTTATAGCCTTGCGGGCCGTCAATAATTACAGTTGGCTTCGGTTTGCTCGCTTTAGCTACCAATCCTAAACTCATATCAATCATTCGCTGTTGCACATCGCAGATCGCCACCACCTCTACATCTTTCCGCGAAAGCGCCAATTCTAAATGATTTTGGCCACGAAGACCCACTCCGATAATTCCGAGCCGGATTTTTTCGTCAGCTATCGTTGAAAAACCAAGCGTGGGCAAAAGGTTAGCGCCAATACTGGCGGCCGTGGTTGTTTTGATAAAGTCTCTGCGTGTTTGCATGGTGTGTGATTTGGGGTGATGATTGGAAAGATATATAAATTTTTTTTTGTTAGATTTGAAATATGGATGAAGTGATAGAAAGGCCACCCCGAACCATCATGGAAGTGTATAAAATGCTTCCAGAAGGAACATTGGCGGAAATCATAAACGGAATAATTTATATGAGTCCATCTCCTTTACGTAAACACCAAAGAATAATTACACAGTTGGTTTCTCAGTTTTTTGATTTTGTTGAGGAGAATAAGCTTGGTGAAGTATATGTTGCCCCATTTGATGTTTACTTAGATGAAGAGGCAAATGCGGTTCAGCCCGACATTGTTTTCGTAAAAAAAAGCAATCTTTCCATTATTGAAGATCACATTCATGGTGTGCCAGATCTAGTAGTCGAGGTTCTTTCTGGTGGGAATCGAAATCACGATCTAAAAGTTAAAAAAGATCTTTATGAGAGATTTGGCATTCAAGAGTATTGGGTAATCGATCCAGAAACAGAAGAAACAATAGGCTTTATTTTTTCAAGCGGCAAGTATCAAGAGTTGCAGAAAGTGAAAGGAAAACTTTCCTCTCCCATGCTCAAGAAAACTTTTGAGTATTAATTCATAATCGGAGTTACACAAAACGAAAAATGTTGTCAGTTTGAGCTTTTCAAAAACAGCGTATTAAATTTTCCAAATAGGCTTCGACTGGCTCAGCCTGACAGTAACTTAGTTGTTTTCCAAAACCTCAGTTTATAAATCTTTCATTAAAGCTTTGTAAAGTAGAATCATACTTTCAACATCAGATTTGTGCACTTTTTCATGGGGTGTATGGGCATTTAATTCGGGTGCGCCCACAAAACACCAGTCAAAAGGGTAGGGGCTTCGTTGCAACTCGCCTCCATCGCTCGAACCCGTGCCCTCTACTTCTAACTGATAGTTAATTTTATTTTTTTCCGCTATCGCGATAAGCTTATCGACAAAACTTCTTCGCGGAATATTTCTATCCCGCAAGGATATGGCAACACCTTTGCCGTGTTCAACACCTTCGGTCACCCATGTGATGTCAGAAATCAGCGCTTGGCGCACGCCCCATTTTTTGAAAACATATTCGGCCAAGTAACCTACCGAACCGCCCCCGTGCTCCTCCCAACAACTAAAAATGATCGCGCCATCTTTTAATGTCTCTGCTACTTTCAAGGCATTGTAGATACCGAGGCGGTTATCCAAGTAGGCTGTTTCGATAAAGTCCTTGGTCTCTCGAAAATCAATTTTGTAGGTAAGGGGCGTGCCTCTGTCAACGGGTCGTCCAAATTTGTAAAAGGCATGATTTTCTTTGTCAAATTCCAATTCACATTCAATAGGGCCAAGGCTGTCATGCCCAACCAGTTTTGTTCCCATTTCTGCATCGGGGCTTCCGATAGACAGAAGTTGATTGAAGTACCGAACCGTAAACCCAATGCTATCCATGTGGGCGAAAATGGCGGTGTGGGGCTTTCCGAATTTTAAGATAACACAATCTTGAAATTCTTCCCCGGCCATAATGGTGGGCTTCACCTTCCATTTTTTGCTTTCGATTTTGATGAAGTTGAGTAAAAAATCGCGCAATGGCTTTTCGTGGCCAGAGGGAGCCTGAATTTCGCAGAGTTGTTTCAATAGTTTCCAATCGTGCTTTAATTTTAGGATGTCTTTTGTTTTTTTCTTTGCCATATTCTGCAACTTTACTTGGTACTGCGTAGCTTTCGTTAAAAATAGCGAAGCAAGATAGATTTATTTTGAGTGCAGCGGTATCTTTACTTCTTGGTTGGTTAAAAATGAATGTATGGATGTATTCGTTCTGAACGGACAAAATTCAATTGCCAATCAGTTTTTGGCCGAGTTGCGCGATGTGGAAAAACAAGGAGATCGGTTGCGCTTTCGAAACAATATGGTGAGGCTGGGCGAAATAATGGCCTACGAGATTTCAAAACGAATGGCCTATGAAAGCAATGAAGTGCAAACGCCTTTAGCGAAAACAAGCATTGGACTTGTTAAAAATCAACCGGTATTGATTACTGTTTTAAGGGCAGGGCTTCCTTATTTTCAAGGGTTTTTAAATTATTATGATCAAGCCGACTGTGGATTTATTGGTGCTTATAGGAAAGAAGGGAAAGAGGAACTGACTGTTCAGCTCGATTATTTGGCTACTCCGGCTTTATCAAATCGCGAAGTGATTTTAATTGACCCCATGTTGGCAACAGGCAACTCGATTGTTCGTTCTGTTACAGCATTGTTAAAACATGGCGCACCATCGCACATCTATTTGGCGGCATTGGTTGCTTCGCCTGAAGGGGTACAAAACTTAATAACTCAATTGCAAGTTCCTTGTTCTTTATTTACAGTATCCATGGACGAGAAGCTCAACAAGGAATTTTATATTGTTCCTGGCTTGGGCGATGCAGGCGATTTAAGTTTTGGGGAGAAACTATAGTATGTTAGAAGAATTATTAAAAGCGATACCCGTGGTGTTGGCAAGTGCCATCAAGTTTGTTTTTGGCCCTTTGCAAGGATATTTGCTAGGGCTACATCCCGTAACTACTGCCGTTTCCACTATTTTGGGAATGATGATTAGCGTGGTCGCCTTCACTTATTTTGGCGAGTGGCTGAAGAATCGTTTTTTCAAAAATTACTTTAGTCTACCAAAAAATCCTTCCAATACCAGACGCAGGTTTTTGATTATGCTAAGAAAATATGGCCTTGGCGGGATTGCGTTTTTTACCCCGATCCTACTTACCCCGATTGGCGGAACGATTTTAGCGGTTAGTATGAACAAGTCAAAAGAACAGATTTTGCTTTTTATGCTGATCAGTGCGATGGCTTGGAGCGTAATTTTTACGTCTGTTATTTATTCATTTGGAAACGCGGTGTTGCAAGATTTTATAAAGTGAAAGTCTTACATTTATGAATTCCGAAGAGTACTATCTTGAATAAAACAATTGCGTAACTAATGAAAAAACTGATTTTTCTTTTCTTCCTTTTGAGTTTTGATGGCATTGCCCAGCAGCAATTCAAACTCTTGACGCTACAAAAGCCGTTCACTGCATTTCGAAGGGGAGGAAGCTCTTCAGTTTATAGCAAATCATCTTCTGGGCCAACTACCAATAGTCTTACGCCTAGGGTATCAATGAAACAAACAGAGAGCGGTGTTGTAATTAAAACAGACTATCAGGCATATAAATTTGACTTGATGGGGAAAAAGATTTGGGAGGTAAAGTTGCCCGATGTATTTGGGTTAAACGATATGCCTTCGGAAGTAATAATTTCTGGAGACGACTTTACCTATTTCTGGGAAAATGGTGATAACCCAATTAAAAAATTCAAAGCTTCAGTTGTGCAGATTGATCCAAAAGGGAGCATGAGCGAGAATATCTATGAGTTAGATCTGAAGAACAAGCCTTACGATCTATACACGATCAACGGTAACTTGTGCGTATTAAGCAGCTACGTAAACAAAAAAGCGGATGCAATAGAAAATATATTGCATGTGATCGATAAAAAGGATCATAAAGTTGCCACTAAGAAGGTTAGCCTCCCTTTTGACTCCTATGAATATGACAAAGCAAAGGCCGAAAAAGGAAACCACTATTGGAATTGGTTAGCCACTCAGGGTAACAATGCTATTTTTTACAAAGCTTATTTCAAAGATATTGAAGGGGAAAAGAAAAAGAAAAAAATGATTGTGCAACTTTTAGAGATGGATGACAAAGGTGAAATAAAAAACAACAAGGAAATATTCTTTGAGCCTGAGCTGGCAGGTGACAATAGGAAATTCTTTGCTCCAACTATTTTATTCAATCCAAAATCCAACAACATTACAATTGTTGGCTATCTTGAAATTGATAAAAACAAGGTAAATGGATTGTATCTGTTAAAGTATGATTATCAAACAGCCGCACAAACAGCTAAAAAAGAGTTTCCTTTTTCCACATTACTAAAGCCAGAGATAAAGCCATCCATTAAAACACATTACCAAATCCCTGATAATTCTATAACGAGGGGTACCTTTAGAATTACGAGTGACGACCTTTTGCTAGATCAATCAAATGATTTTTTAAGTGTTCGGGTAATTACTGATTACGATCTTAACAGTTCAAGTTTTTTTGATGTTAAGTTCGATAAGTATGGAGATCATGTGCAAACAGGTGTTTCAGAGTTTCCTGGCATAGTCGGTTATTTGAGAAATGTAATTACTCAGCCAACTATTTATCAGCTTGTTTGGAAGGATAAAACTCGACCTTACGTTACAAATAGTAAACAAGGTGCGTGGGATTTTGTAAACGGTTCGGCAACAGGATCAAAAGATAAAGACATTTTTTGGATAGCCCTTTCATATACAGATAAAAATGCTGTGATAAAGTTTAACCAAGAGACTGGTCAGTTCTTTTTAATTGTGCTGAACTAATTTCGCCCTAACCCCCTGCTAGCGCGTTTGCAACTCGTGCAGTCACAATCCAGCTCAAAGTTTTTAATGCATATTCCAAACTGCATTTGTAATGTGTGTCGTGCCACAGTGCATAGGTTGGATCGGCACGCGTTACAAACGCGCGCCATCCAAGGGTGGGGCTAGATTGGGGGGATGAACTAAGACCCAAAAAATTCTAAATTCTGAATTCTATCTACTAACTCCCATCTCCTATCTCCTCTATCCTCTCTCCTAACCCCAAAGACCCGAAATACCCAATTTGCCCCACAACTATATTATCCTAATTTTGTGAGCTAACCCAATGCATTATGAGCGTACTCGTCAATAAAAACTCCCGCGTAATTGTTCAAGGATTTACCGGCACAGAAGGATCTTTTCATGCTGGCCAAATGATTGAGTATGGAACAAATGTGGTGGGTGGCGTTACTCCCGGTAAAGGTGGGCAAGAACACTTGGGCAGGCCTGTTTTTAATACAGTCAAGGAAGCGGTTGAAAAAACGGGCGCAGATGTTTCTATCATTTTTGTACCTCCAGCTTTTGCGGCCGATTCGATCATGGAAGCAGCGGAAGGCGGCATCAAAGTGATTGTGGCTATCACAGAGGGCATTCCCGTAAAGGATATGATGATTGCTAAGCAATATGTGAAGGATAGAAAAGTGACGTTGATCGGCCCTAATTGCCCTGGGGTCATTACTCCGGGAGAGGCGAAAGTGGGCATCATGCCGGGTTTTGTTTTCAAGAAAGGAAGAATAGGAATTGTATCTAAGTCGGGCACGTTGACTTACGAAGCTGCCGATCAAATTGTAAAAGCAGGCTTAGGTATTAGCACAGCCATTGGTATTGGGGGCGACCCAATCATAGGCACACCCACTAAAGAAGCAGTTGAGTTTTTGATGAACGATCCTGAAACGGACGCCATCGTGATGATTGGCGAAATTGGCGGAAGTTATGAGCCAGTTGCTGCTCGTTGGATTAAAGAAAACGGAAACAAGAAACCTGTGGTCGGTTTCATTGCGGGTCAAACTGCGCCTCCCGGAAGAAGAATGGGTCATGCGGGTGCCATCATTGGTGGAGCTGAAGATACCGCTGCAGCAAAAATGAAAATCATGCAAGAGTGCGGTATTCATGTTGTGGATTCACCCGCGCTGATTGGTGATACGATGCTAAAGGCCTTGGGCAAATAGGCTCTAAAAAGCTGTTTTAAATTCCTTTTCCAAATAAGAGTTTAGCCCATCTAGGCTTGTGAAGGTATTTATGCTTTCAGCTCCATCATCGCTATTATCATTTTTGTAAAGTATCTCAACAAAAAAATCTTTTACCATATAAAGAAATACTTTCCGGTCGCTTTTAGTGCGTGTTCCCAATAGCGTACCGTTCTCTCTGGTGTAGTCAAGTTTTTTCAACTCTGTGAAATTCTTGAAGAAAAATTTGAAGATCATAGCGCGTTTTTTTGCATAGATACGGCTAGGGATAGAGTTTTATCGAAAGCACTACTGCCGCAAGGAATATCATGGAGCAAGGCAATGTCGAATTATTGCCGTGGCAGTCCGTTGTTGACCACAATCAAGTAAATCTTACCCGCCACTCGGCTGACCAATAACTGGAATTAAGCCTGAATGGCGCTTTCTTTTTTCTTTTTTGGGTGATTTCGATTGAAATATTGCAGCGTAAATGAATCTTCACTTTCTGGATGTTACCACATCTCAATGTTATAAAAGCTGATTGGCCAAATTCGCTAATTCAGATCGCTCGCCTTTTTCTAATGTAACGTGGGCATACAGTTCATGATCCTTCAATCGATCGATGATATAAGAGAGCCCATTGCTTTGGGAATCTAAATACGGAGTATCGATCTGGTGAATATCTCCCGTGAAAATGATCTTCGTATTTTCTCCTGCGCGTGTGATAATGGTTTTCACTTCGTGTGGAGTTAAGTTCTGGGCTTCATCCACAATGAAAATAATATTGGATAAACTTCTCCCACGAATATAAGCAAGCGGTGTGATCACCAACTTTTCATTTTGCACCATCTCGGTAATCTTCGCGTATTCTTTATCGCTTTCGCTGTATTGGTTCTGGATGAACTTCAAGTTATCCCATAGTGGTTCCATGTAGGGATTCAATTTCGATTTGATATCACCGGGCAAATAGCCGATGTCTTTATTACTCAACGGAACGATCGGCCGCGCCAAATAAATTTGTTTATACTCGCGCTTTTGCTCAAGGGCAGCTGCCAAAGCAATCAATGTTTTTCCGGTTCCAGCTACTCCTTGAATGGAAACCAATTTGATCTCCGGTTTAAGGACGGCATGAATAGCAAATGCCTGTTCTGCATTTCTAGGTTTGACTCCATAGGCATTGCGCTTTTCCACTTGCTCTACCATTCCATTCGCTGAATTAAAGAAAGCCAGAACTGACTTCTTTCCATTGCGCAAGATGTAGTAATGGTTTTTCAGTGGCTTCTGCTTCCCAAGCACGTCCTCAGGTGGACAATAGCCTTTATCATAGATCAGATCAATGGCTTCAGAAGTAGCGTTGTCAACAATCGTTCTGCCTGTATGCAGTGAACTAATGTTCTGGATTTTTCCGGTGGTGTAATCTTCGGCCGTAAGACCAAGTGCTTTCGCTTTCAGGCGAAGGTTGATGTCTTTAGAAACTAAAATCACCTTCCTGCCCTTCTCTTCTTTTTGGAGTAATAGCGCTGCGTTTAGTATGCGATGGTCTGCCTTATCTTCTTTAAATATTAGATTGGCATCTGCTTGACTGGTGCCACCCGTGTCCATCACCACTTTAAAATTTCCCTTGCCTTTTCCGTTGATGGGATTCCACCGGTGCAGCATTTGGTCTTTTGCCAATTTGTCGATCAGCCGAATGAACTCGCGCGCCTCAAAATTTTTGGTGTCGTTTCCTTTTTTGAAATTATCCAGCTCTTCTAATACGGTAATAGGTATCCCAATGTCATGTTCGTCAAAATTGAGTATGCTATTATGTTCAAAGATGATAACGGAGGTGTCGAGAACGAAAATTTTTTTTTCTTTGTCTTTTTTCAGTTTGCTCATGGGCGAGGGTTGGCTATAAATAAAAATCGCGGAGACACGCTTCTTACAGAGGTTAAAAAAACTGTAAGCATGAAACGTTTCTTCGCGACATCAATTCAATGGGATAAACTAACAAAAGCGCAGCGAGAAAACCAACAATTTGCGTTGATCTTTTTGTTATGATTGGAAGATTGACGGAATTCGCCAAAATGGTAAATGTTGTATTTTTATTTAAATTTGAAAAATGGATGCTTTAACTCTAAGGATACCTGACGAAGACAGATTAAGTGATGACGAACTATTCAGGATATGTTCGGCTAATAAAGAGTTAAGAATTGAGCGCGATGAAGAAGGTCAACTAATAATTATGTCACCAGCAGGAAGTTTTTCAAGTAATAGAAATTTTATCCTAAACAGCATTTTTGGGGTTTGGGTTGAGTCTCATTCTCAATTAGGCTATGGGTTCGATTCGTCTGGTGGTTTTATTTTGCCCGACCGATCAATGCGGTCCCCCGATGCAGCCTGGATAAAAAAGGAGCGATGGGAGTCTTTGACGTTGGAAGCTCAAGAAAAATTTGCCCCTATTTGTCCTGATTTTATAGTAGAGCTCCGCTCTAAATCTGATTCGTTAGGTCAACTGAAGAATAAAATGGAAAAATGGGTTGCCAATGGCTGCGAATTAGCCTGGTTGATTGATCCGCTTGAAAAGCAAGCGTATGTATATAGACCGAAATCAGAAGTTCAAGAAATCATAGGTTTTGATAACAAGCTCAGAGGAGAAGATCTACTACCTGGTTTTGAGCTTGATTTGAAGAGGCTTAGTTAAAGCTTAATTAAACCCTCGCATACATATCTCCTTTTTCAGTTGCCGTAATCGTTAGCACATCTGCCAATACTAACAATATCAATTTGCGCGATGCTTTAAATCGATTAAGGCCGGTCAACTCACGAAATTGGGGCAGTGTAATCGTTTCTTTCTCAGCCAGGTATTTCATCAGCATGTTTTCATGGTCGCCATAGGTGAAGCGCATGTCTTTTTTCTTTTTCGACCTGCGGATGATTTCTTGCATCTCCGCGCTTGCCTTGATACTCATATCCCTTACCCGCACAAACGTTTCCTCCGTTTCTTCGTCAACCGAATAAAGATGCGGGCGTCTTTCGCTTTCCGGAATATCGATTCGAATGATAAAACGATTGTCGGGGAGCGCCAAAAGAGTATCGTGATAGAGAATGTTTGGCCTGCACCGATTTAGTGCGTCATGGATGCCGATCCATTCTTCTTCCGGATATTTTAGACCGGGGATGGAGCCATCATCATCCACCCCGATCAAAACCGTGCCGCCATGTGTATTGGCGAACGCAATCATTTCGCGAACAATCTTCTCAGGGTGCGTTGCTCTTCTTTTAAACTCGAGCTGAATGCCTTCGCCTTGTAACGCTAATTTACGTAGCTCAGCGAGTTCAGCTTCATCACTACTTACCGCCTCCGATGGCCTCATCATCATCATCTTCTGGTTCATCTTGATCGGGTTTGGGCATACTGAAAATGCTACTGAGCAAATCTTTGAACTGATGACCAACTGTTAAATTATGTTTGCTGATCAAGCTGTACTCGGCCAATCCATGCAACGCAAATTCCATCAAAAATAACTTCATCGGAATATCTTGTCCTTTGTGAAATTCATTAACAAGGTCCGTTAACCCGGGCACCGACTTCAACGCTTTTTCAAAATCCGATTGGTTCATGTCGTGCAGCAAATCGATGGTGTTGCCATCTCCAAACCAATTGGTGATCTTTTTGTAAGGGCTTTTTTCTTTCTGCTTTCTAAACTTATCAGGATCGGGAAAGTAATTTACAAACTGGCTGCGGATTGCTTTGCCCACTAAATTTTGCGCCACAATGCCGGGCCCTTCTTGCTGGCCTTCATACACCAATTCTACTTTTCCCGTAATGGAGGGAACGACTCCAATAAAATCAGACACACGGATGTTGGTATTTTTTTCTCCGTTGATAATACATCTACGTTCTGCAGCAGCTACCAGATTTTCATAAGCTGAAATAGTTAAGCGAGCTGACACACCGCTTTTAGAATCGACAAATTCACTCTTGCGCGCTTCAAAGGCAATTTGTTCGACCAAGTCTTTTGTGATTTCGGCACCCGAAACTATTTTCTTTTGCTCTTCGCGGATGTTCGCCTCTTGTTGGGTGATCTTCTTGCCAATGTCCATCGTCTTCGGATAGTGGGTGATGATCTGGCTATCGATGCGATCTTTCAGTGGGGTAACAATGCTTCCCCGATTGGTATAATCTTCCGGATTAGCCGTAAACACAAATTGAATATCTAACGGCAGGCGTAGTTTAAATCCGCGGATTTGAATATCGCCTTCTTGTAAAATGTTGAATAGCGCCACTTGAATTCTGGCTTGCAAATCAGGAAGCTCGTTGATGACGAAAATGCATCGATGTGAGCGAGGGATCAGGCCAAAGTGAATCACGCGCTCATCTGAATAAGGTAATTTCAAAGACGCGGCTTTGATGGGATCGACATCGCCAATCAAATCGGCAATAGATACATCTGGTGTGGCGAGTTTTTCTGTATACCGATCATCCCGGTGAAGCCACGTGATGGGAGTATTATCACCCAATTCATTTATTTTATCCTTTCCAAAGCGCGAGATAGGATGGAGTGGATCGTCATTCAATTCTGAGCCCTCAATGACAGGAACGTATTCATCTAGCAGATTTACCATCAATCGCGCCAAGCGAGTTTTAGCTTGACCGCGCAAACCCAATAAATTTACATCATGCCCTGCTAGGATAGCTCTTTCCAAATCAGGAATTACAGTTTCTTCATATCCCCAAATGCCTTCGAATACATTCTCTTTGGTTTTTAACTTATGGATCAAATTTGCTCGCAGTTCGTCTTTGATGGTTTTGAATTTATGGCCAGATGTTTTTAATTGTGCGAGTGTTTTAATGTTTTGGTGTTCTTTCATTTTTTCATTTAGTTGATAGTTGGTAGTTATTAGTTGGTTGTAGCGGAATTTACGAACAACCAGCAACGAACAACTAATTATTATAAATTCTTGGTTCTATTCTTTTTAAAATCCTCAAATATTAAATTACCCAATCCTTGCAAGCTGCTGTAATAGGCGTTGCCATTGTTGGCTTTGGTAAATTCTCTTACAAAGGCTTTCAAGTAAGGATCGGTGGCAATCATAAAAGTAGTGACCGGTATTTTTATTTTTCGAAGTTGTGTGGCTAAGTCGAGGGTCTTGTTTAAAATTTTATGATCAAGCCCAAAACTGTTTTTATAGTACTTGATTCCTTGTTTGATGCAGGTAGGTTTGCCATCGGTGATCATAAAAATTTGTTTGTTGGCATTTTTCCGCCTTCTCAAAATATCCATCGCCAACTCAAGCCCGGCAACAGTGTTGGTATGGAAAGGGCCAACTTGTAAATAGGGGAGGTCTTTGATTTCTATTTGCCTGGCATCATCACCAAAAACCAAAATATCTAATGTGTCCTTCGGATATTTTGTCTTGATCAGTTCGGCCAATGCCATGGCCACTTTCTTAGCTGGCGTGATCCGATCTTCGCCATATAAAATCATAGAGTGCGAAATGTCGATCATTAACACAGTAGAAGTTTGTGTTTTGTATTCACTCTCCAACACTTCCAAGTCGCTTTCCGTCATGCGAAAATCTTCTAGCCCATGGTTGATCTGGGCATTGCGCAGCGAATCCGTCATGGAGATTTGCTCTACCGAATCGCCAAATTCATAGTCGCGTGTATCGGTACTAAATTCATCGCCTCTACCACTATGGGGTGTTTTATGATTTCCGATTTTAGATTTTTTTAGTTTCCCAAAAATCTCTTCCAGTGCCGATTGACGTAAGTTTTGTTCGGCCTTTGCTTTTAATTTGAACCCACCATCAGGCCCCTTGTCATCGATGTACCCGTTTTTCTTCAGGTCCTCTATAAAATCTCCTATGCCGTATTGATCGTTGGTAAGACCGTATTGTTTGTCAACTTCCGTCAGCCATTGAAGTGCTTCTCCTGCGTTTCCGGCAGTGAGCAACACCAACTGCATAAAAATCTTCAGCAACCGTTCGAAATCGCTTTTTTCACTATCTGGTGGAGGACTATATTTTGAAAATCGGTGGCCTTGCATTTTTAGGTACTCTTGTTAGCGGTTAAATAACCAAATAAATGAGCAATCTGTTTCCGAACTGGCTAAACTTTATTTTGGTTCGGTTATCCAACAGGTAAATTTGACCGTTTATGGAACTTATGTAAGGATTTTGCCGTTCACGCCAATATTATTGACATTGCTGTCTCTACATTTGTGACAACTTTAATTTAGTTAGATATGAAAAAATCAGTTGTGCTTATAATCTTAGTGGTAGCCACCATGGTTTCGGCTTGTAGCTCGTACACTTGCCCTACTTACTCGAAAGCTCCCCAAACTAAGTCTGTAAAGCAATCCAGAATATAATTTCGGCTGTTTCTTCCGATATATTTTGAAACCTCGGAGGTTAAAGCTCAGTTAGCTTCAACTCTCGATCGCTCCAAAATCCTCTTATAGTAGTTTTCGTAGAGTGGTAGAATGTTAGAAATATCAAACTCCTTCGCTCGCTTCAGCGCATTTTCTTTGAACGCTGGCAAATTGTTCTTATTCAGGACAAATAGTGCTTTACTGGTCATGTCTTCTACATCGCCCACATTACTCATAAAGCCAGTGACTCCTTGAATGTTTAATTCAGGAATACCACCCGTGTTGGATGAAATAACGGGAACTTCACACGCCATTGCTTCTAATGCAGCCAATCCGAAGCTTTCTTTTTCGGAGGGCATCAAGAAAAGATCAGCTACCGAAAGCACTTCCTCTACGGCTTCTTGCTTCCCCAAAAAACGCACATCGTAGGGGATGCCCAATTCTTGCGCTTGCTTTTCGGCTTTGGCGCGCTCAGGGCCATCGCCAATCATCAGCAACTTAGCCGGAATTTCTTTTTGGATGTTGTAGAATACTTGTATCACATCCCCAATCCGTTTTACTTTTCTGAAATTAGAAGTATGCACTATCAACGATTCGCCATTAGGGCAAATGGCTTTTTTGAAATGATCTTTCTTTTGCTTTTTGAATTTTTCTAAGTCGATGAAGTTTGGAATGACTTCAATGTCTCGTGTGATTTTGAAAAACTGATAAGTTTCCCTTTTCAGATCTTCTGACACGGAAGTAACACCATCGGATTGGTTGATACTAAACGTAACGACAGGTTCGTACGAGGGGTCTTTCCCGACAAGGGTAATATCGGTCCCATGTAGCGTTGTTACCACTGGAATATAAATACCTTCTGTTTTTAAAATCTGCTTGGCCATATAAGCTGCTGATGCATGTGGAATGGCGTAATGCACATGCAACAAATCCAGTTTTTCATTTTTTACTACGCTCACCATTTTGCTAGCGAGGGCAAGCTCATAGGGAGCATACTCAAAAAGGGGATACGATCTAAAATCTACTTCGTGGTAAAATAAATTCTCGTTCAAGAAATCCAACCGGCTCGGCTGGCTGTAGGTAATGAAATGCACCATGTGGCCTTCTTTCGCCAACGCTTTCCCTAACTCAGTGGCCACCACGCCACTTCCCCCAAACGTGGGATAACAAACAATGCCTATTTTCATTCTGTTAAATTAAATGATTCTTCACTTCAACCCGTTTATGCCCTGTAAAGTTTCGATTATTTTACCGTGTTCTTGCCGTTATTTTTTGTTGGGCAGAATAGATTGATAAATCACATCCTGTATCCGTGGACGGATATTGCCGTTTAATATTTTATTGTTGGTCATATCCGGGTATACTCGATTGGAGAGAAAAATGTAAACAAGATTAAACTCGGGGTCAACCCAAATACACGTACCTGTAAAACCCGTGTGTCCAAAAGTTTTTGCGGAAGCGTAAACTGAAGTAGGCCCAGCGGGATCACCTAGCACGGGTTTGTCCCATCCCAATCCTCTTCGGCTATCTTTAAATTGTTTAGTAGTGAAAAGTTCAAAAGTTTTTGGCTCAAAGAATTTTTGGCCGCCATAAGTACCTTTGTTCAACCACATTTGCCCCAGCTTGGCTAAGTCATTGGCACTTCCAAATAACCCTGCATGGCCCGCTACGCCACCGTGCATGGCGGCCCCTTGGTCGTGTACGTATCCAACCAACAGTCGCCTCCTGAAAAGCTTATCATTTTCCGTTGGGGCAATGCGGGAGGCCGCGAATTTGTCCCTCGGCAAATAACCCATGGTGTATGCACCTAGCGGCTCGTAAATATTTTGTTCCAAGAATACATTCATGGGCTGGTTCAGCAACTTTTCCGCCAAGTGTTGCAGCATATAAAAGCCCATATCACTATAGCGATAGTCGAAAACAGTGCGCGTGGGTTTTTCTCTAACTTTTGCTTTAATGATCCATTGCCAAAGAGAGTCCTTCATGGTTTTGTGCGCGAACAAACTATCGGCTACAGGAAAAGGATAATCATCACTTTGTTTGGTTTGGTAGTATTTGTTCATCAACGTTGAGTCTTTCACCGTTTGAGTCCAAAAAGGCAAGAACGGCCAAAGCCCGGCTTGATGCGTAAGAATGTCCTTGATAGTAAAGTCTTTTTTGTTTGAATCTTTTAGCTCGGGTAAATAGACGGATACTTTTTTATTAATATCGATCAATCCTTTCTCTTGCATGAACATGACAGTTTGCAGCGTTGCCGCCACTTTGGTTACCGAAGCCAAGTCGTAAATCGTCTCTTCCGTTACCGGAATTTTCTTGTCGTAAGTAAAAAAACCTGCTGATTGTTCATACACCACTTTTCCATCTTTGGCTACCAGCACTTGGCACCCAGGAGTAGCTCCGTTGTCAATGGCCTCTTGCATGATCGTTCTTATTTTAACGAGCTTACTGGCATCCATTCCCGCGTCTTCAGGTATCGAATAGGAAAATCGATCTTTCAATTGTGATTGGATTCCCTTTCCAAAAAACAAAGAATCAGTGATGGACAAGGGTAACACTCCATCGCTTTGCTGTGCGCCAAAAATAATTTGCGCCATTATCTTTTGACTGATGTCGTCATCGGAGTAGGTTGCAAACAACGTGGAGTGATGGCTCACGAACTTTAGATCTTCGGGGTCACCAAATCCACAAATAATGATTGAATGTTTTTGCGAGAGCTTCTCGAGGATGGGCGCAATCTGAAGCATAAAGCCTTTGGCTGCAGGAAACAGACCAACTATAATGACGGTGGCTTCTTTTAACTTTTGATTTAGCTGCAACGTATCAGTTAAGATTGTTACAGCTATCTTTTGAAAAGATGCGTATTTGGACAAATAATGATTGAACTCGTTGTCTTCAGATTTTCCAAAACTTATTGAAGCGAATTTTTGGTGTTCGAAAGATGGAATGGGCACGAGCGCAGATGAATTTTTTATCAATGTGGAGGAAGCTCGAACCAATTTGGCTTGAAGTAGTGGTGCTTTTGGAGAATTGACCGTTGCCAACAAACTGTCGGTTAAAATTGGCCTTCGCGAACTTAGCCCTACGTCAAATTTTGCGGCTAATATTTTTTTAACGGAGGCGTTGAGTTGCGCTAAAAGTTTTTTGTCATTTTTTACGGCTTTGGAAATCTTCTTGATCGCTGCCTGTATATTTTCCGGTTGAATGATAATGTCGTTGCCTACGGCAAAGGCAAGTTTCTCAGCTTCGCCCTTCCTTGATTTTCCGGTCACTCTTTTTAAATATGGTAATTCTGCCAGCGTTAATCCATTGAAGTTTAATTTTTCGCGGATCACTCCAGAAAGAAATAATTCAGAAATCGAGGCGGGGACGGGTTTTTTCTTTCCCAACAATACAAAGTCAAGATGCGAGGTGATGATACCGCCAACTCCTTCGGTGATTAATTTTTGATAGGGAAAAAAGCCAACTGTATCTATTTGATTGGCATCGAACACAACCGAACTGTCTTTGGTCGCCAGGTGCCGATCCTTTTTTGGATTTGCTAAATGCTTAGCAATGGCTATTGCGCCCGTGCTTTGAAGCCCTTTCATAAATTGAATGGATTTGGCTGCTACTCTTTTTTTATTGTCGCCAAAGTACCGAAGTGTTGCTGGGTAGAGATCTTCGTTCACATCAATATCTGCGTTGGGTGAAAAATTTATGTGCAGTCCTAGCGCTTTCATTTCATTTCCTATTTCTTGACCTAATTCGAAAATCAAGCTGTCGTTTTTGATAGCACCAAGCGCCAATGGCTTGGGAAAAGAGAGGGTGCTATCCAACGTTTGACCAAGACCCCACTCAGCATTGATGGCAACGAGCAACGGAACTTTTGAGTCGGATTGTAATTTATTGAGAAGTAGGCTGTGAGTAATAGGCCCGCCCTTGGTTATGAGTACGCTTCCAGGTTTGTACTTTTTTAGTTGGTCTTGTAGCGGTGCTTTTTCAGTCGAATTGGAATAGGCGGATATGGGGAGCATGAAAAGTTGACCGATTTTTTCGGAAGTGGTGAGCGTTTGAAAGACACTGTCTACCCATTGTGTTTTCCGGTTTTGCGCAACACCTGAGATTGCAATAAAAAAAAGTAACAGAAATAAGATAAAGTGATATGCTCTTCGGCCAGGCCTGCCTGCCGGTCGGGCAGGGATAGAAGCGATACCCCGCAGTGACGCGCCTCGCGACACGAGGAGTATAAGCGAATAGCCCGACCCTTCCTCGCGGGGTGCTTCGAAGGGCGGAAAGGGGGCCGCCAATGAATTTTGATGAAAATTGGCTAAAACTTTTTTACGCATTAGGCCGTTTGGTTTTTGTAACTTTGCCGTTGCGAAGCTAGTTGTGATTTCGTGTAAATGAAATTAAAACTCGGACAAACGTTAGAATACAATTTGAGAATTTCTTGAAGGCCAAATAACTGAAAATAGAAGGCTATGAAGATAGTATCGTTATTTACTAAAGCACCTCAGCACCAGCGGTTCAGCTACAGACCGCGCTATTACGATCCGCAAAAAGATGAAATGCGCGAGCGAGAAGAGCGCATTCAAAAAGAATTAGAGCGCGAGCGAGGAATCACACAAAGTGATGGGCAGTACCGAACTAGAATTGCAGGATCTTTTCAGGCAGCACGGAAGCGTTCTAAACCTACCACCCAAACTAGCGCCATATTACTCCGGTTTGGCGTGCTTTTATTTATTGCATTATTACTAATTGCATTTTTACAATGGGGCAAGCCCGCTTTGTATGGCGGACTGATTTTCGTTCCCCTTTATTTTTATTCAAAATTTAAAAACTTTAAAAGGAGTGCGTGATTCGTTTTTGGCGGGTTAAGCCGCTATACCTAACCAACTAGATGCCCGATATCATTCGCCTTCTTCCTGATTCCATTGCCAACCAAATTGCGGCTGGTGAGGTAGTGCAGCGCCCGGCATCGGCTGTTAAAGAGTTGATGGAAAACGCGATTGATGCAGGAGCGACCGAAATAACATTGATTGTAAAAGAAGCAGGCAAGGTGCTGATTCAAGTTATCGACAATGGCAATGGCATGAGCGAAACCGATGCGCGGATGAGCTTGGAACGCCACGCGACTTCAAAAATCCGGAAGGCTGAAGACTTGTATACATTGCGCACCATGGGATTTCGGGGCGAGGCGCTGGCGTCCATTGCTGCGGTGTCGCAGTTTGAAATGCGAACGCGCATGCCACAGAATGAACTCGGCACGTTGCTGCTGGTGGAGGCATCGGAAGTAAGAAAACAGGAAGCTGTGGCGTGTGAAAAAGGAACGAGCATTTCGATAAAAAATCTTTTCTACAATATTCCCGCCCGCAGAAATTTCTTAAAGTCAACGGCTGTGGAGATGCGCCATATCGTTGACGAGTTTTATCGGCTGGCGTTAGCGAATCCGGAGATTGGATTCACGCTGGTTCAAGGCGATGAAATAATTTATGAATTGCAGGCCGGCAAATTGAGCCAACGCATCGTAGCCTTATTTGGCAAAGCCTACCAGCAACAATTGGCGCCCACAACGGAAGAAACTTCACTGTTAAAAATAACAGGTTACGTAGGCAGGCCTGAATCGGCCAAGAAAACGCGGGGCGAACAATTTATTTTCGTAAACAAACGTTTTGTTCGCAATAATTACCTCGGTCATGCCGTCACTAGTGCATACGAAGGATTATTGCCAGAAGGCAGTTTTCCATTTTACATCTTGTTTATTGAGATCGACCCCAAGCATATTGACGTAAACGTGCACCCCACCAAAACCGAAATAAAATTTGATGACGAGCGTGCCGTGTACGGTGTGGTTTGGTCGGCTGTGAAACAAGCGTTGGGCGTTCATCATCTAGCCCCTGCTCTTGATTTTAAGGCAGATGTCAACCTTACGGGAAAATTGAGCGGTCAATCGCTCACCAACGAACAATATTTTGATGAGCAGTTTGCTACTTCGCTAAACCGATCGAACCTTCAAAATTGGGAAAACGCCTTTGATCAAGAAAGTAACTCGCGTTTGTTTGATAAGGAAGAACCCAGACCTACTATGGAACTTCGATTTGAGAGTTCGATGAACAAACCGTTAACGATTACTCAGGTTGAAAACGAAACAGGGATTTTTCAATATCAACAGAAATATATTGTAAGAGCAGTACGTCAAGGGCTGATGATCATCGATCAACAAGCTGCGCATGAACGCATTTTGTTTGAAAAATTTAATGCGCAACTCAGGGGAACTCCCGGCAACAGCCAGCAAAGTTTGTTTCCGCAAACGCTAACTTTTGCAGCAGCCGATTTTGCTTTGTTGATGGAAATGGAACAAGAGATTTTGGCGTTAGGGTTCCGATTTGAAGTATTCGGTAAGAATGCGCTATTAATCTCCGGTATTCCGGCCGATGTTTCAGGTGGAGAAAAGGAGTTGCTGGAAGGGCTGCTGGAGCAATTCAAAAAGAATCAATCTGAGTTACAATTGCCGGTGAAGGAGAACCTAGCGAGCGCCTTAGCGAAAAGAACGTCCATCAAAGCCGGCAAAAAAATGGAGGTGGAAGAAATGAAAGGACTGGTGGAAAGATTGTTTGCTTGCGCAAATCCCAACTATTCCCCAGAAGGAAAGCCAACATTTTTTACTTTTGACTCGTCTAAGCTAGAAAGTTATTTTAACCGTTAAGAAGTTCTATGTTTAATATCACACCGCTGGTTCGTACACTGATTATTATCAATGTCGGGGTTTTTCTTCTTCAGAATTTATTTGCCAGTCTACAAATCACAGAATACATGTCGTTGTGGGATATCCACTCTGATTATTTCAAGCCCTATCAATTTTTCACTTACATGTTTGCCCACGGGGGGTTTGGACACATCTTTTTCAATATGCTGGCTTTCGCCTCTTTCGCACCTGTGCTGGAAAGCCACTGGGGAGATAAAAAGTTTCTGCTGTTTTATTTGGCGACTGGGATGGGAGCGGGAATAATTTATGCAGGTATAAATTATTTTTTCCCTGGCAAAGGGGGTGCCATGTTGGGCGCTTCTGGCGCGCTGTACGGCATTTTAATGGCGTTTGGAATGTTGTTCCCCAACCTTGAATTAATGTTATTGTTTCCGCCCATTCCGATTAAAGCAAAATACATGGTCTTTTTGATAGGTTTTATTACCTATGCGCTTGATAGATCAGGAACAGTAGCGCATTTGGCTCACTTTGGAGGTGCTTTTGTGGCTTTTCTCATTATCAGCTATTGGCGTACGCAGGGTAAATAAAAAGCGAGTAACTTTGTTAGTCAGTTTACTGTTTAAACTAATTGTAGCTTTATAACACGTGCTAGAAGAATTTAAAAACGCATTTCAACGACCCAACAATGCCCACGCGCAGCTAATCATTATTAACGTGGTGATTTTTATTGCGCTAGGAGTGATCATGGTCACTTCTGAAATAGCAGGCTCTCCTTCTTTCTTCAATGCGATTCATACTCAATTTCAGATTCCAGCGAGGCTGAGTGAGTTTGTTACTCGACCCTGGACGTTGATAACGTATTCTTTTGCTCACGACCTAACTGGCATCTTGCACATTCTCTTCAATATGCTAACTCTTTATTGGTTTGGGAAGTTGTTCGTAGAGTATTTGGGAGGAGCAAAGTTGGTTGCCTTGTATGTGCTCGGTGCAATGGCAGGGGGGATTTTTTATTTGGTGTCATACAATCTCATTCCGTATTTTATCGAGCGTTCAGCAACTAACAACATTGTTATGGTGGGAGCTTCTGCCAGTATTAACGCGGTTGTTGTGGCCGCTGCTACGTTGGTTCCCGATTATACTTTTTTTCTGCTGTTCTTCGGTGCAGTGCGCATCAAATATATTGCAGCCGTGATTGTGTTTCTTTCTTTCTTAGGCACAATTGGTTCAAATGCCGGGGGGAACTTGGCACACTTAGGCGGTGCACTGATGGGCTTTATCTATGTCAAGCAATTACAAATCGGGGTGAATTGGGGAGGATGGATAACTTCCATGATTGATTGGCTTAAATCACTGCTTGAATCAAAGCCAAAAGTGAAAGTCACCTACCGAAAGGAAGAAGCCAGAGCAAAAAAATCTTCCACCATTACTTTTCCAAAAGCCTCTCAAGATGAAATTGATACCATTCTGGATAAGATCTCAGATCGTGGTTATGAGAGTTTATCTAAAGAAGAAAAGGAAAAACTCTTCAACGCGAGCAAGAAATAATTCCCTCACGTAATCATCTTCGCGATAGAAAATGCTGCTGCCGCTGCTGCTGCTCCAATCAACGTTACTCGTAACGTGCCTATTAACAAGGGTTGGCCGGTTAATTTACTCTTTACCAGGCCAAACACGACTAAGCAAATTAGCGTGATGATGCTGGAATAAATCAAGCCTTCTTCAGCGCTGGTGGTAAAGAAATAGGCGCTTAGCGGAATTAATCCACCCACAACGTAGCTGATGGCAATCACGAAGGCACTATGGTGTGCCCGATTTTTGTCGGGGCGCTCAAGACCCAATTCAAAACGCATCATAAAATCAACCCATTCTTTTGGCTTTTTGGCCATCTCGCGAGCAATCTTTTCTTGCAAGTCTTCGCTGATGCCGTATTGCGCAAAAATTTCTTTGGTTTCTGTGATCTCAATTTCAAATTTATGCTGGATCTCACCGTACTCACGCTTCTCTTCTGTTTCATAGTGCTCGATCTCAGTCCTGCCGGCAAGGTAGCCACCCAATCCCATGGCAATGGAGCCAGCGGCAATCTCGGCAAGCCCTGCAGTGATAACGATTTGCGTTGAGTTCGCTTCTCCACTGAGTGCGCCAGTCAACCCCGCAGCTAAAGCGAATGGCACCGTTAGTCCATCGCTCATGCCAATCACAAAGTCTCTTACTTTTTCAGAGCTTTCAAAATGTTCTTCCATCAACAAACTTTTGGGAAAGGTACAAAAAACAACTTGTTCGTGTAGTTGACTCACTCCTACCTGTTGACTAAAAACTACTTTTTCGAAGTATTGTTTTCGTAAAAAGAAAGTAATGAATTTAAAATTAACGCTGAGTTAGCAGAGTAGGTGATGTCTTTATTCTTTTCATTGTAGACCGCCAGCAAGTCATAAAATCGTTCTTCGCTAATGCTAAACCGTTGCATCACTTCAAATTTTAGATCAGGATCGTTCACAACATCCAAATAGACTTTGACTTTTTCGTTATCGGCCATCACCTTTACCAGTTTTCTTTTTTCTTTTTCTAGTTTCGAGAAATAAGAAAAGTTAACATCTACTCCACCGGATGAACTTCCAGCCTTGATAGGTTTGGTGGTGGTGAGGGTGGGGGAGTTGGCGTATTTCTGGTTGATATGAAAGCCTCGGTCTTTTATCGTGATCTCTTTTAATAAAATACTTTCCTCCCGCATGCGCACCAGCATGGTTTCATCTTCTAAATAGACGGGCAAAGCTGTTTTTGCAAATCCGATGCTGGAGAAAATCAACGTATCTTTTTCTGAGGCGACTATCGTGAAAATGCCGCTTGCGTTAGTGGAAGTACCCCGGTTGGTACCCTTCACTTTTACATTCACGCCAGGCAAATTGGTGAAAGAGGCTGAGTCAACGACTATGCCTTTGATTAGTTTTTGAGAAACTAC
>JBBSCN010000014.1:0-28809 GCA_038250265.1 Cytophagales bacterium
GTTTATGGTGGAGGCGATGGCGCCACTTGGGATCAACAAAAGAAAGCACTGGAGGCAGGTGTTGACATTATCATTGCAACCCCCGGACGACTCATGGCCCAACTTGCTTCTGGCGTTATTAAGTTAGATGATGTAGAGCACCTAGTGTTGGATGAAGCAGATCGCATGTTGGACATGGGTTTTTACGAGGACATTATCCGGATTATTAAATATCTTCCGCCCAATCGCCAAACGCTATTGTTTTCGGCAACCATGCCTCCAAAAATCAGGGCGTTGGCAAACCGCATTTTAAAAAACCCACAAGAAATCAATATTGCGCTCTCAAAACCAGCCGAGGGAATCTTGCAGCAAGCCTACGTGGTGTACGATGAGCAAAAAGAAAAACTTATTAGTCACATTTTCAAAACAGGTCAATATAGCAGCGTGCTGATTTTTGCGTCCACGAAAGAGAATGTAAAAAAATTAGATCGGGCGCTCCAAAAAATAGGTATTACTGCCAAAGCCATCCACTCAGATTTGGAACAAGTGGAGCGCGAAAATATTCTGCGCGAGTTCAAGAATAAACAGCTTTCCATTTTGGTAGGAACAGATGTTTTGTCCCGAGGGATTGATGTGGAGGGAATAAGCCTGGTCATTAATTTTGATGTGCCCCCGGATCCGGAGGACTACATTCACCGCATTGGCAGAACTGCTCGAGCGGCCACTACCGGCACGGCCATTACTTTTATCAATGCCAAGGATCAGCGTAAATTCTTTCGCATCGAAAGCATGATCGGGAAGGAAATAGAAAAAATTCAATTGCCCGAATCGTTGGGTGCTGGCCCGCTATATCAGCCGGAAAAGGCGGTGGAGCACAAATTCCAAAAGCCGAGAAATCCGAAGCAGAGTTTTAGGCCGAAACCTGGGAGGTGAAAGTTCTAATTTGAAAGTTTAGAGTTGAGGTTTCCAGGCAGGGCGAGAATTTAGTTGAATGATTTTTTTGATCACATCTGAGTAGTATTCCCCAAAATATGGCCCCACCCAATTGAGCGCCATTACTTCCTCTTGATTTCCTTTTTCATAGTATTGATCCGCTGTCACGTAGCCGGTATAGTTTCCATTGAAGCTGGTGATAATCAGTTTCTTTCCCGCTGCATTCGCGAGTGAGTCCAGTTTTTCTTGCGCGAAAATCTCGCCCGAGAAATCGCACGGTGTGCCCAACAAAACAACATTTCCGATGGCGAGGTAAGTCAACTCTCCTTTTAGCGAACCGATCAACCCATTAAAAGCCCACTCGCGCACTTTCAAATTTTTCCCAATCCTCAACTGTGAGGGCCCGAAGTCAATAGGAATATGAGCGGACGAAATTGAAATTGAATCGGGGAGCCGTTCTACTTTGGCGGACAGAACCTTCTCCGCAAGTGTCTGCCCTGCATTTTCAATTCGTTCAAAGTCACTCCCTTCAAATCCAACCAATCGATGGCTGCCGATCATTCCCGCTAGGAACACGCCAAAATCAAACCCATTTTTCTCTAAGTGATTTGTCAATGTGGCTGGGTAATCGGCAGATATAATCCGGCTTAACAGCTCAACATTGGTTGGGTGCCCGCTGTACGTTGTGATGATCGCTTTGCTACTATCGTTGCGAACGAACTTCAACCCACGGAGTTTTCCGTCAACTTTTCCATGTTCGCTAGCCAATCGGTTTTGAACAAATTCATTTGCCTCAGCTTGCCAATAATAAATTGAAGAGGCTTTGGAGTTGCTTCTGGCCACCTCGATGTGCGTCAAAATATCTTGCACAGTTTTGTCAACCCATTCTTCCTGAAAACTTCCGAGGGCCAATCGCCCAACTAAACTTTTGTCCCAGCCACCCAAACTGCTGTGGGTGTGAGTAGCTGAGTAAAAAACGAAATAGTTCTTGCTTCGTTTTTTTAGTTCGGCATTTACCCGATCCATAATGATCGGAGGAAACAACATTAAGTCGAGTGAAACGATGAAATTAGAACTGCCCGCATTTTCGATTGCTAATATTCTGCAATACACTGAATCATGAATTGTCTCAAATCTATCCTTTGGTGTATACCCAGCCATGGGCATTGAATAGCTGGGGGTGATGTTGAATTTGCTCCAACCCACCGTTGATTTTGATTTATTAGAATGTTCGATAGTAAGGGTATCCAAGCGACCCATCATCTTTTGGTAATGTCTCGATCCCTTCAACGGTAAGCGATCAATCGGGCCAATCAATAGGGCGACCAGTGCCGCCAAAGACAGGATAATGTAAGCAAACCACTTAGCTATTTTTTTCAAGGTGCAGTATTCCGTGGGTCAGTGGCAATTTTTAAGCCAAGCAATTGCTATTTTCTGCCCACTACTTTTTGCACGGCCGAGACGATATTGCTCGGGCTAAGTCCGTATTTGGCCAAGAGTTGTGTGGGCGTTCCGCTTTCGCCAAAGCTATCATTCACCGCCACAAATTCTTGTGGGGCAGGGTAGAAGCGAGATAAAACCTGGGCAATGCTGTCTCCCAAGCCACCATTGATTTGGTGTTCTTCGCAGGTTACCACGCATTTTGTTTTCTTTACTGATGTCAAGATCGCCTCAACATCCAGTGGCTTGATGGTGTGAATATTGATTACCTCTGCGCTGATTCCTTTTTCCGCCAATTGAGCTTCGGCTTCAACAGCTTGCCAAACCATGTGGCCGGTAGCGAAAATACTTACCTCTTTTCCGTCTATTAATTTATCGGCCTTTCCAATCGTAAAGGGTCTGTCATCGGCCATGAAAATAGGCCAAGTGGGTCGACCAAATCGTAAATAAACGGGGCCTATATGTTTACCGAGTGCCAATGTTGCGGCCTTCGTTTGATTGTAGTCGCAAGGAACGATGACGGTCATTCCGGGCAGCATTTTCATCATGCCAATGTCTTCCAGTATTTGATGGGTAGCGCCATCCTCTCCAAGGGTAAGCCCCGCATGAGAGGCACATATTTTTACATTTTTGTTTGAGTAAGCGATTGACTGACGGATCTGATCATAGACGCGACCTGTCGAAAAATTTGCAAAAGTTCCCGTGAAAGGGATTTTGCCACCAATGGTCATGCCAGCGGCAAGCCCCATCATATTTGCTTCTGCGATACCGACTTGAAAGAATCGTTCAGGAAAATCTTTTTTGAAGGCATCCATCTTCAGCGAACCCGTTAGGTCAGCGCACAGAGCCACTACATTTGGATTGTTCTTTCCCAATTCGTGCAGACCGGCACCAAAGCCTGATCGGGTGTCTTTCTTTTCCGTAAAGGAGAATTTATTCATGAGTTAATACAAACTTTAGTAATGCAATTTTAGTCAATCCTGTTCTCAAAACCTTCACCTGTCAACGATTTGTTAATACCTGCAACCACCTTTTTAAACGATCGTTTCATCCTTCAAAACGAATGTTCACGACAAGTACTTACAAAAAAACAAGAGTTTTATTTTCTGGCTATTTGTAACTTCTCTACTGGCCATTTTGCCGTGGTTTATTTTGTAAAAAACCAATCACAGCGCCTACTGTTTCCATCGGCACTTCTTCCATTGGCACATGACCAGCGCCTCTGAATATTTTCAGTTCTGATCCTTTGATGTCTTTATTAAAACGCGGGGCATTTGATAGCGGAATCCAGGCATCCCTTTCTCCCCAGATGATCAATGTGGAAACATCAATAAACTGTATGCTGTCTTGCAGATCCTTTCCGGGCTGCCTGAGCCGTTGCATAGTTGAAGCGCGATTGCCTTCGCGCAGCATCAGCTCATAAAATCTATCTACGTCCGCTTCTTTTACTTTTGACGCATCGCCATATACTTGTTTTAGATTCCACTTGAAAACAAAGCGGGGCGTAATCTTAATCATTGTTTTGGCAATCAAGTCGTTTTGAAGCATTTGAAAAATGAATGGTCTGCTTTGTTTTTTGGAGGAACTATCGGTAGTGATTTTCCAATAGCCAGCGGCATCTACCAACACCAATTTTTTTACCCGTTCGGGGTGGTGCAGCGCCATCTTCCACGCCACTTGTCCGCCCATTGAGTTTCCGGCAACGTAAAAGGTGTCTAACTTCAATTGATCGGCCAATTGAAAAACCAGCGCTTCGTAATCATCGGTTGAATATTTTGCCGCTGCGTTTGGTCCGGTGAGTCCGTGCCCGGGAAAGTCAAGGGAAATGGTTTTGAAATTTTTGGTCAGCTCGCTCTCCCACGCATCCCAAGTATGTAGAGATGCAAAGCTTCCGTGCAAAAGAAAAATGGCGGCCCCCGTGCCTCGTTGACGGACGTGAACCGTAGCTTCGTTGATAGTAATGTATGAAGACTGCGGTGTAAAATAGGTGGGTTCTAAATCGGTAACAGCAACGTCCGCTCTAAACCAAAAAGCCAACATCGCTATCACGAGCCCCACAACCATTAATAAACTGATCAGCAAAATCTTACCCAACTTTTTCGCCATAGACGTTTTGGATTTATGTCTTAGTTTTTTTTTGGGGGATCGGATCGTATCCGCTTGTGCCCCATGGATGGCAACGTCCAATTCGTTTGGCTCCAAGCCAAATGCCTTTCGGTACGCCCCACTCTTGGATAGCCTCGATGGTGTATTGTGAGCACGATGGTGTGTGCCGGCAATGAGCACCCAGGTAAGGTGAGATTGCACCTTGGTAAAAACGGATCGGTAAGATAAAAAGCTTCTTGAGCATACGAATCTACAAATCTACCTTTTGTGCGAATCATCCGACCATTTAATTTGGTGTATAGAGTTATTTTTGCCAAAATTGCTAGAACATGAATATTACTCAACTTTCAATAGGTGTCAGGGAAGGCAACTCCGACTACATCAACGAAAAGATACGCGCCACCAATTTCTTGTGTGTCTTATTTGGCCTGATGGGCCTACCATTTTTTTGGTTTACCTATTCATTGATTCCAGAGTTAGCTTACTTGCCAGCGTTGTTTTTCCTGACCGCTTTTATTGGTATTGGTTTAAATTATTTGGGGATGCCGTCTGCCGCACGGTTCGTTGTGGCGCTGGTGTTCTTGCTCGTTTTTACGGTATATGCTTCGTACATAACGCCTGACCACGAGCCGCTGATCGCAAGCTTTTTGGCCATGCAAGTCTTGTACTTGTTGCCGCCATGGATTCTATTCGATTTAGAGGAAAAGAGCTCGCTTATATTTTACAGCGCAACTTCTATTTTAGTCACGTTGTTTCTTCCCACGCTTAATGATCTATTCACCCATCCTGTTGCACCAGAGGTTTTAGAACTTTTTAGAAACGGGTGGCTTTTCTATGCTTGTTTAATAACCGCTGTTTTAGGGGTAAGTGGTGCTCTTTTATTTTTGGAGGTTTCGACTTATCAAACTGGAAAAAAGAACGCTCTTTTGATAAAAGAAATGAGCGATAAGGCTGAGCAGATTACCGCGAATGAAAGAAAACTAAATGACTCGATCATTGAAATAGAAAAAAGCAGGAAGGAAAGTGAGAAGCGCCAGTGGGCGGCTAATGGATTGGCAAAGTTTGCTGATTTGTTAAGGCTGGATCAGATGGACAGTCAAAAAATGTTTGACAGTATCGTTTCTAATTTGGTCAAGTACGTTGGAGCTAACCAAGCCGGCCTCTTCTTGATAGACGGAGAAAAAGAGGATCGAGTACTGAATTTAGTGGCCATGTATGCCTATGATCGCAAGAAATTCCGCACAAAAACCGTAGCGGTCGGAGAAGGTATTCTAGGTCAGGTGGTATTGGAAAAAGTACCGGTTTTTATGACGGTGCTTCCCGATGAGTATGTGATGATCACCTCCGGATTAGGCGAGGCTTCCCCACGTTGTTTGCTGGTTTCTCCGCTCATGATCAATGAAGAAGTTTATGGTGTGATTGAGATGGCTTCGTTTACGCCCTTTGAGCCGCATGTTCGGGAGTTTATTGAGAAGGTGGGTGAAAGCATCGCCTCTACGGTTTCTTCCGTACGGATCAATGAAAAGACAAAGACCCTTCTGGAAGAGTTGCAACAGCAAACCGAGGAGATGAAATCGCAGGAAGAAGAAATGCGTCAGAATATGGAAGAACTGGTAGCTACTCAAGAGGAGATGCAGCGCAAAGAACAAGAATACCTTCAGCGAATAGCCGACCTAGAGCAAGTACGGATTATTCAATCGTATAACTGATCTCCCCGTTTTTTCCGTCTTTCAATTGAACGCCAATGGCTTGTAGGTCATCGCGGATTTTATCTGACAGCGCATAGTTTCGATCGGTTCTCGCTTTCTTTCTTAACTCAATTAGAACTTGGATCACACCGTCTAGGTGACTGCCGTCTGCATCGGTTTCTTCTTTTAAGCCCAATACTTTTTCCATCATATCCACGTAAGTAGATTTGAATTTTTCAAACGTTTGTAAGTCAACCTGTTCAAGCGAAGTGTTGCCCGACTTGAAGTCGTTTATCCGGGCGGACATTTCAAACAACGAAGCAATCGCTTTCGCGGAATTAAAATCATCGCTCATGGAGAGATAACAATCATCTACCATCCGATTTAGTTCTTTAACTAATTCGGTATTGGTCTGATTGGAAACAACCGCGGTTAAATTTTTTATCGCGCCCAGCGAATTGGAAAGTTTCTTAAATCCTTTTTCGGCAGAAGCCAATGCTTCATTTGAAAAATCCAATGTGCTTGAGTAGTGTGACTGAAGCATAAAAAACCGAACGGACATGGGAGAGTAGCCACGCTCAAGCAGTGCATGATTTCCCGTAAACAGCTCGCGTGGCAAAAATGAATTACCGAGCGACTTGCTCATCTTCTGGCCATTTACCGTAAGCATGTTAGAGTGTAGCCAATAGTTAACAGGGTTTTTGCCGTTGGCCCCAACGGCCTGTGCAATCTCACATTCGTGGTGAGGAAATTTTAAATCCATTCCACCTCCGTGAATATCAAATGTTTCACCCAAATATTTGATGCTCATTACCGTGCACTCGATATGCCAGCCCGGAAAGCCGTCACCCCATGGCGAAGGCCAGCGCATGATGTGGTAAGGCGATGCTTTTTTCCATAAGGCAAAATCGATCTTGTTGCGCTTTTCGTCTTGGCTATCCAGCTTACGGCCGCTCTCCATTAAGTCTTCAATCTTACGACCGCTCAAGATTCCGTAGTTGTGCTTCTCATTATATTTGGTCACATCAAAATAAACTGAGCCGTTGACTTCATACGCGAAGCCATTCGTAATAAGTTTCTTCGTAATTTCAATTTGTTCTACAATATGAGCAGTGGCAGTTGGCTCAATGCTTGGAGGAATCATGTTAAACTGCCGAAGTACTTCGTGAAAGCCCTCGGTATAGTTCTTCACTACTTCCATGGGCTCCAGCTTTTCAAGACGTGCTTTCTTAGCGATTTTATCTTCGCCTTCGTCTGCATCATTTTCTAAGTGGCCTACATCAGTAATATTTCTAACGTAGCGAAGTTTATAACCGAGGTGCCTGAAATATCGAGAGATGACGTCAAAAGTCAAAAATGTCCGAACATTGCCCAGATGAACATCACTATATACGGTGGGCCCACACACATACATGCCTACACTGCCAACGTTAATAGGAACAAAAGCTTCCTTCTTTCCAGATAAGGAATTGGTAAGTGAAATGGGGTATTTTTCGTACAGGTTCATTCGATCAAATATCGGGGCGAAGCTACTATAATTTGAGGAGAGTGAGCAAGCAAAATGACTTCTAACCTATATCTTTGAGGCGCTAATCTGCTTTGTCAAACATGAGTAACCACATTATTGCCCCATCGATACTTGCTGCCGATTTCGCTAATCTCGAACGCGAAGTAAAAATGATTAACGAAAGCGAAGCAGATTGGATTCATGTGGATATCATGGATGGCGTATTTGTCCCCAATATTTCCATTGGTATATCTGTAGTAGAAGCTATAAAGAAGCATGCATCGAAACCGTTGGATGTTCACTTGATGATTGTGAATCCTGAGAAATACGTGGAGGCATTTCAAAAGGCTGGTGCCGAAGTTATTTCCGTTCACATGGAGGCATGCCCACACCTTCACCGTAACATTCAGCAGATAAAAGGACTAGGCATCAAAGCTGGAGTAGCCTTAAATCCACATACGGACGTTAGCCAATTGAAAGACGTCATCGCAACTATTGACTTGGTTTGTTTGATGTCGGTAAACCCAGGATTTGGTGGCCAAAAATTTATAGAGAATACGTACCAGAAGGTGAAAGAACTAAAAGAATTGATCAACCAGCGGCAATCGACTGCGTTAATTGAAATTGACGGTGGCGTGAATGAACAGAATGCGAAGCTATTGCTAGATGCTGGGGCAAACGTACTGGTAGCTGGCAATCTTGTTTTCTCTTCCAACAATCCAAAAGAGGTAATCAAAAGCCTGAAAGCGTTGGCCTGATTTTGGCATTTTAAATTCAACTAAATTTGTGACGGTATGAAGATTGTTCCCCCATTTTTGCTGTTGATCGTGATGCTAGCATCTTGCGCCCGATCAGTTACTCGCATTGATCCAGCGCAGCAAATTGATTTGAGCGGAAGATGGAATGATACCGATTCGCGGCAGATATCTCAAAAAATGATTAACGATCTGTTGATCAGTGATAATTTTAAAGAATATACCAAGCAATTGGGTAAGAAGCCCGCCATTATCGTTGGCACGATCCGCAATAAAACTAGCGAACATATAGATGCTAACAATTACATTAAAAAGATTGAACTGGCCATTTTCAATTCTGGCGTAGCCGATTTAGTGGAGTCAGCCGGTTTTAGAGACAAAATTAGAGAGGAACGCGCCCAACAGCAAGATTTTGCCAGTTCCGAAACGGTTTCGAAATGGGGAAAGGAAACGGGAGCCAACCTGATGTTGTTTGGTGAGATGACCTCCGAGACTGATACCTACAATAAGCGAAGAGTAGTCAATTACGTGACCACACTTTTTCTTACCGATATGGAAACCAACAAGCGTGTGTGGTATGGACAGCAGGAAATTAAGAAGGACATTCGCAATTAGTTCCAGAAGTCCATGGTAAATAGTCAATTGTCGATAGTCAACGCTACACCAACTAAACGCAGTCTATCCACTACCAATCATAGACGATGGAGTTTGTGTTTTGTATTCCTTCTTCCGGTGCTAATCCTAACAGGCTGTGCCACTTACTACCAAGCGAATTATGAATTCAACAAAGAATTTGAATCCGGTAACCTAAAAGCTGCCCTACAAAGACTTCGCACTAAATCAAACCAAGCAAACGGCAGAGATCGTTTCCTCTATTTTGTGAACAAGGGTCTGGTTCTTTCTATGATTGGCCAATACGAAGAGAGCAACCAGTTTTTTGAAAAGGCTTTTCTGTTTTGGGAGGATTTTAAAGTTGATTACTTCAGCGAAGGCGCCAGCTACCTGATTAATCCAACCATTACCGTTTATCGCGGTGAAGATCACGAGCATTTGGTACTGCTCTACTATAAGGCGTTGAATTACCTGAAACTTCAAAAAACGGAACAGGCGTTGGTAGAATGTAGGCGGCTAAATATCCGGCTCCAACAATTGAGCGACCGCTATTCAGTTGACAATAAATACAAGCACGATGCATTTATTAATAACCTGATGGGAATTATTTATGAAGCAGACAATGATTACAATAACGCGTTTATTGCTTACAGAAATTCATGGGACTCTTATAAAAACGAATACGAAAAGATGTTTCAGTTGCCAGCCCCCCGGCAATTAAAATTAGATCTACTTCGTGCCGCTTGGTTGAGTGGGCTAAAGAATGAATTTGAAGATTATAGAACACTTTTTGAAATGAAGGATTACGAGTATCAACCCACCGAAGGAGGGGAGCTGGTTTTTTTCTGGCACAATGGCTTGGCACCCTTTAAAGCTGAGTGGGGCGTTAATTTTTTTATCGATCACGGCAGGGGAAACATGCTCTTTTTTCACAATAACGAATTAGGTCTTTCATTCAGCTTTCCCAAATCCAGTTATTCACAAGAACAATTGAGTGCATTGTCACGATTGGAATTCTTCCGCGTGGCATTTCCAAAATACATTGAACGAATGCCTTATTTTCAGAGCGGCAACTTAGATGTGAACGGTACTAAATACCCTCTTGAGTTGACGGAAAATATTAACAAGATTGCCTTCAAGGTGTTGGAGGAAAGAAGGGGCTATGAATTTGCCCGAGCATTGATTCGCGTAGCGTTAAAAAAGGCATCTGAGTATGCGTTGAAAAAGGAAGATAAAAACTGGGGTGCTTTGCTTGGTATCTTCAACACATTGACAGAAAAAGCAGATACGCGGAATTGGCAAACGCTTCCTCACTCCATTTACTACGCACGCGTTCCCCTACAGGTAGGACATACGGAAGTAAAGCTATACCTGATAGGCGATCAGCAGCAACATGCTGAAAAAAGCTTCACTTACGAGGTGAGAAAAGGCCAGGTACTGTATCACACATTTACCTCACTCGAAAGCAGTTATCCGAATTATGGATACTAATTTAGGTTAATTCCTATCTTTAAGCTTCTAAAAAGCTGGCAATCTGAATAAGTCAAATAAAATAGTTGTTGTAATCTTCGCGTTGATTTTCATCGGTGCTCCAAAGCTATTCGGGCAAGATCAAGAAAAGCCTAAAATACCGCTCGATCACTTTTACGTAAAGCGGCAATCGGGAGGTATGTTTCGGAAAGTGTTATCAAAGATCAATTTTGGGATCGGGACTGGTTTTGGAAACACCTTTTTTAGCCATAAGCTAGACGGTTTTGGTATCTATCAGTTGCCAGGTGTAAACCCACAGATTTTTTCTGGAACGCCTGCTACCCGCTATGGAAATTGGGTGAATGATGTGAGTATAGACAAATCTGCTATATCTGGCAGCGCCTACGTGACGCCAGCAGGAGCAACTGATTTGGGCTTTAAAGGGAACGCATTGAATATTCCGCTTCAGGCTTTTGCCTATTACAGCTTTAGTCGGTATCGGATTGGTGCAGGCTATTCATATGAACTTATGAGTATCGGTAGCCTTGCGCCTACTTCATTAGGCGACCAGATTCGTGATTTCCAGCCACCCAGCCCTACCGGTTTCGTTCGAAAATACTATGCAATGATAGGAGCCTCGTTTTACCGCGTGGGAGATTATCTTTTTACAGGCGATCTTCAAATAGGTGACTTCAAACCCAAATCTAATTTTGCTCCCTCTGTCACAGGCGGGATGTATTACAATTTAGGAGTCACCATCGAGCGCGATTTTTCTGAATACTTTAAAGGTTTTGTGAGGCCATCGTACGAAATAAAAAGTTATTCTCTTGCTGTACCTGAAAGTGGAAAGGCAATTGACCATACCATCAACGCATTTTATTTGAATGTTGGGGTGACGTATCGTATACCGGAATTGTCCCGCTGTTTTATTAAAGATTGTCATGCGCAAATCAATCATGCACATGGCAATAAAGAGTATCGAAGCAGAAGGCACGCGATGTACAAAAAGCAGAATCCCGGCTATGGTGAGAATGATAAAAAGTTGATAAAGTACAGGGGTAAAAACAATCGAAGAATAAATCCCTATTAGCAGCGCAAAATCGATCAAAATAATAGCTAACAACACGGGCGCTTTGCGGGCAATTCCATTGCCAAATATCAACTTTTAAAGTACCTTGCACGCTTACTAAAATGCGACTTTAAACGTGGCTGACGAAACAAATGACCTTCCTGTAAGGCAGAACATAATCCCGATCAATATTGAAGATGAAATGCGTGGCGCTTACATCGATTACTCGATGTCAGTCATCGTTTCAAGGGCGTTACCTGATGTCCGTGATGGCTTGAAGCCAGTACACCGTAGAGTTCTTTATGGCATGTTGGAGTTAGGTGTCAATTACAACAAGCCCTTCAAAAAAGCAGCTCGCATTGTCGGTGATGTAATGGGTAAGTACCACCCGCATGGCGATGCGTCCATTTATGATACCATGGTGCGGATGGCGCAAGCTTGGTCTATGCGCTACATGCTGGTGGATGGGCAAGGAAATTTTGGATCAGTAGATGGAGACCCTCCGGCAGCGATGCGTTACACCGAGGCAAGGCTCCGTAGAATCGCAGAAGAACTTTTGGCAGACATCAACAAAGAAACCGTTGATTTTCAGCCGACCTATGATGATCAAAATTCAGAGCCTACGGTTCTTCCGGCAAAAATCCCGAACCTATTAATTAATGGTTCATCGGGTATTGCCGTGGGCATGGCCACCAATATGGCGCCCCATAATTTGTCCGAAGTAATTGATGGCATAAATGCCTACATCGATAATAGAGAGATCACCATTGTTGAGCTGATGAAATTAGTCACAGCACCTGATTTCCCTACAGGTGGAATTATCTATGGCTATCAGGGGATACAAGAAGCTTTTCTAACAGGGAGAGGCCGAATTGTTATTCGTGCCAAGGCAGAAATTATTACCAATCCCAATGGAAAAGACCAGATCGTAGTTACAGAAATCCCTTATCAGGTCAATAAGGCAAATATGATTGAGCGCACTGCCGCCTTAATCAATGAAAAGAAAATAGAAGGCATTAGTGACATTCGCGATGAATCAGATCGCGATGGATTTAGAGTAGTATATGACTTACGAAAAGATGCTATTCCAAATATTGTTCTCAATAACCTTTTCAAATATACTCAGCTACAATCCTCATTTGGTGTAAACAACGTGGCCTTAGTAAAAGGAAGACCGCAAACGCTTAACCTAAAAGATTTAATTGTTGCCTTTGTGGAACATCGCCATGAGGTGGTTGTACGCAGGACGAAATTCGAATTGGATGAAGCTGAAAAAAGAGCCCACATATTAGAAGGCTATTTGATTGCATTGGATCATTTGGATGAGGTAATCACATTGATCCGAAATTCTAAAGATCCAGAGATTGCTAAGTTGGGATTGATCGAGCGATTCGGCCTCTCCGAGATTCAGGCAAAGGCTATTTTGGAAATGCGTTTACAGCGACTCACTGGTCTTGAGCGCGAAAAAATTCAAAACGAATATGCAGAAGTAAAAGCGTTAATTGATCGATTGAATGAAATCCTAAATAGTGAGCCCATTCGGATGGGTATCATAAAATCTGAATTGCACGAAATCAAAGAACGCTATGGCGATGCCCGCAGAACGCTGGTCGTCCATAGTGAGGATGATATCACTATGGAAGACATGATCGCCAATGAAGAGATGGTGATCACTATTTCCAGTCAAGGCTACGTAAAACGAACTTCTTTGTCTGAGTATAGAACTCAAGGCAGGGGAGGAATTGGCTCGAAAGCGGTTTCGACCAAAGATGATGACTTTACGGAGCACTTGTTTGTGGCGCAAGCACATAACTACCTATTGATATTTACTGCGTTGGGGCAAGTCTATTGGAAAAAGGTGTATGAGATTCCCGAAGGAACGAAGACTTCCAAAGGGCGCGCGATTCAAAACCTATTGAACATTGAAGCAGGTGACAGCGTACGGGCGGTATTAAATGTGAAGAGCATTGAAGACCAAGAGTATATTAATAATACGTTTGTTATTCTATGTACCGAACAGGGTACGATCAAAAAGACTTCGTTGGAAGCTTATTCACGGCCTCGGGCAAATGGAATTACAGCGATCACAATCCACGATGGTGATCGACTATTAAATGCTGCTCTAACAAATGGAACTAATCATATTATTATTGCCAAGAGTGAAGGAAAGGCGGTTCACTTTAACGAATCAGATGTTCGGCCAATGGGTAGGACTGCAGCCGGTGTGAGAGGCGTTACGTTAGATTCAGCAGAAGATAAAGTAGTTGGGATGGTGTGTATCTCACGTGAAGATGCTAACCTACTGGTTGTTTCTGAAAAAGGATATGGGAAGCGTAGCGATATAACGGACTACCGAATTACACGAAGAGGTGGGAAGGGCGTTAAAACCATCAACGTAACTGAAAAAACTGGCAAGCTTGTTGCAATCAAGGAAGTGGTTGACAAAGACGACTTGATGATTATCAATAAATCCGGAATCAGTATTCGCATCAAAGTGGAACAGTTGCGTGTGATGGGTCGTGCTACTCAGGGAGTTCGCTTAATAAAATTGAATGAAGACGATGCTATTTCATCCGTTGAAAAAATTCAAAATATTGAATTGGAGGGCGATGGCACTGAGACTGCTGCTCCCGTTGAAGATATTCCGCCAACCGAGCCAACTGACATTAACTAAACCTAAACTTGAACTATAAACTAATCAAAAAATGAAAAAGACCGCAATTGCGCTACTATTCCTAATTCCAATTTCCCTGCTTGCGCAGAAGGAAATAAAGCCGAGTATTTCAAAAGCAGAAAAAGCATTGAAAGCCGGGAAATTTGATGAAGCAAAATCCATCATCGATGTTACTATAGCCAACGCTGAATTCATGGTGGACAAGAAAGGCAGCCCCTCAAAAAATGCCGCTAAGGCTTGGTTCCTGAAAGGGCTTATTTATGCAAGTATTGATACCACAAAAGAGGCGAAGTTTAAATCGTTAGAAGCGGAACCCTTTAAAGTCGCCCAAGAGGCTTTTGACAAGAGTAAAGAGATAGGGAAAGGTGAATTGACTTACTTTTCTGATGACAACGGATTCCCGGTGTTTAATACATCCTTTGAAGCAAATTTAGCCAATGCCTATTTGGCTACTAGTTTGAAAGCATACCAAGAAGATAAGGATTTTAAAAAGGCATTTACTTACATGGAACGCGTAGTTTATTTTATCCCAAACGATACTTCTATGCTGATGAATGCTGGAGTTTATTTTGCCCCCTCTGCAGAGGAGTATGACAAAGCACTTGATTATATCGAAAAATACCAGCAAAAAGGAGGTAATAACGCAGATGCCTATATCCAAAAATTGAGCATCTACATGAACAAAAAGAAAGATTATGAAAAGGCGCTGTTGGTAACAAAGGATTTGATTGCGAAGTATCCAGCCAATCCTGAGTACCCGAAGTTTGAACTGGATATTTACATCAAGATGGACCGCCTACCTGAAGCCAAAGCATTGATGGAAAAGGGTGCGAACGCAAACCCTAACGATGCAGATGCCAGGTACTATCTAGGCGTTATCTCCAATGAATTGAAGAACCCCGAGGAGGCCAAAAAATGGTTCAATGAAGCTATCAAAGTAAACCCAAAACACTACGAGGCTAATGCCTCATTGGCTGATATGACTTACAAGGATGTAAGAAAAGTGAGGGAAGAACGGAATGACATTTCGGGAACGAAAGATGCTGATCTAAAGAAAAGGAGTGATCTTTTTAAATTGATTGAAGTGAGGCTTAAGGAGTCGCTTCCTTATTGGGAAAAATGTGAATCATTGAAGCCAGATGATGAGGCTGTTCTTTATGGATTACTTTCTGTTTACGGTGATTTATCAAACTACGATGAAGCCACCTACAACCCCAAGCTGGACAAGTTGAAAAAGAAAATGAAGTCACTAAAATTGGAGGTAGATTAAACCAATAAATTTATAAGAGAAGAGGGCTGGGATTTTTTCCAGCCCTCTTTTTTTGATCAACTCATAGGTCATCGACACAAAAAAAGCCCTCAATTTCTTGAGGGCTTTCATCTACTGCTAAGACTAAATTATTCTGCTACCACATTTACTGTTACAGCATACTTCACTTCTTTGTGCAAGTCCAATGTTGCAATGTAGGTTCCTAATTGCTTAGGCTGCTCTTTGAAGCTGATCTTCTTACGATCGACATCAAAGCCTTTTGCCTTCAATGCATCCGAAACTTGAACGGCTGTAACGGCACCGAAAATTTTTCCGGATTCGCCAGCCTTGGTTCCAATTTCCAAGGTCATTTCGCCAATCTTTGCTGCCAATGCTTCGGCATCTTGCTTGAGCTTAGCTGCTTTGTGGGCAGCCTGACGGATGTTTTCAGCCACCATTCTTTTGTTCGAATCGTTGGCAATCAAAGCAACACCATTTGGAATAAGGTAATTTCGGCCATAGCCGGGCTTTACCTTTACTGTATCATTTTTGTAACCTAGTCCTGTTACGTCTTGTTTTAATATTATCTCCATGGTTGTACAGGTTAAAGGTTATTTCATCTGGTCAGCCAAATAAGGAAGAATAGCTACGTGACGGGCTCTTTTTACAGCTTGCGCCACTCTATTCTGATACTTCCAGCTATTGCCAGTCAATCTACGAGGAAGGATCTTGCCTTGCTCATTGATAAACTTCAACAAGAAATCAGGATCCTTGTAGTCGATATATTTGATGCCGTTTTTCTTGAAGCGGCAATACTTAGGCTTTACTTCAGCCCGCTTTACGGATTCGTTTACTAGTGTCATGCGTTGGCCGCCTCCTTGCGTGGTGCTTGTTTTTTAGTTCTGTTAAATTCTCCTTTGCGCCTGCGCTCGTTATAAATAACAGCGTGTTTGTTCAATGCGGTCGTTAAAAAACGCATTACCGATTCATCTCTTCTAAACTCTGTTTCCAAAGTGTTGATGAGTGTGTTGTCCGCTGTCGCAAATTCAAGAAGGTTGTAGAAACCGGTAGACTTATTCTGGATGGGATAGGCCATCTTTTTCAGTCCCCACTTTTCAACGTTGATGACGTTGGCTTTCGCCTTGGTCAAAACCTTCACGAATTTCTCGACAGTATCCTTTGCCTGGTCTTCAGACAAAACGGGATTTAAAATGAATACCGTCTCGTAGTTTTTCATGGGTTTAACAATTGTTTTAAAAATGAGGTGCAAAAATAGGAAAACGTTCTGGAATGGCCAAAAAAGCTAGGGGATTGACTGATCGGAAACGTTAAGTAATTACTCGTTTAGCCCCCAGTCATAGTCGACATGCGAAATTTTAGCCTCAGGCTTGATTTTTATAGTTGAATAGGTGTTTACGAAGCTTCTCACCGATGCACCGTTGTTGTTGAAGTCCATGCCATACCACTTAAAAATCATGCTCAATTCGGGTTTATCAGCCGAGATCTTGTTCCGGAATGAGTCCGCTAAGAATGCCTTCGCCTGCTTCGCCATTTGCTCGTCCATTTTCTTTGCATCGTAGGCTTCGTTGAGCAAAATGGGACATGATTTGCTTGCACAAACCAGTGCCATGTGCACTCGCGGATCGTCAAATTTTTTGCGTAGCCGGCCGTGTTCAATATTGTCAAGGCTCATTTTTTCTTTGCCGATGGTAAAGAATTTCATTGCCCAAGGCGTGTTAACAAAAGGAATCTGAATTTTACTGCCAATGTCCTTTATGCTTTTGATGGGATAGTAGTTTGTAATCAGCTTAATGGTAAAGGCATTATAGGCATTGATCCAAAACACCATTTGCTCATTCTTGCTCCACGCCTTTTCGTCAGGCGGTGTCTTGCTGATAATGGACAGGTACTTAGTGAGTTCAACCGAGTCTTTTATAAACCCCTTGTAATTTACTTTACCCTCTGCGGACACATTCTTTTTTAGCAATTGATCATAAATTTGATGAGAGGGTGGTTGTGTCTGTGCAGGAACGCAATTCAAAAAGAACACAATCAAAAAAATAATGGCGGCTAGTTTTTTCATGTGTTAATGATTTGTTTTTTCTGCTCGCGCGATTTTATCTATTTGATAGTGAAAGATACCTTCCCCATTGGATATCCTTCGGAATAAATATCTACCACATAATTCCCTTCTACATAATCAGTTCCCTTTTCATAAAAGAATACTAGTTTTTGCTTTGTGTTGTCAAACAAGATTTCTTGAATAGCGGTGTAGAATTCTTCTTTGCCATTGAGCATGAACGTACCAGACCCTTTGGCTACGTCAAAAATTACTTGCCCATTTTCATCTACGATGCGGATCAAAATCTTTTTCCCCGCAATGGGTGCCACGTTGTTTTCCGCTAAAGTGAACTCTACTTTTATTTTTTGTAGCTGCCGATTCCGAAAAGGAGATTCCCTTTCTTTTCCTTTTGAGTTCACTCCCTTTACTACCATGTTCTCGGCTCGCAATTGAGAGGCAAGCACCACTTTAGAGGCCAACTCCTTTTTATTTTTTTCGAGCGAAGTAATCGAATCACTCAGTTTATTTTGTTTTGTTTTTAAATTTTTGTTTTCGCTAAAAAGTTCTTTGTTAACTGATTTTAGCTTTTCGATTTCAACATCTTTTAAGTTGAGTAATTCCTCGTATCCGTCCAATCGATCTTCTAATTCCTGCAGTGCTTTAGCGCTTCGTTGAGTACTTCGACTTAGTTCTCTCACTACTTCTGCTTTCGCTTTTTCCAAATCAGCGATGTTGCCACCTAACTTTTGTATATCTGCAATTTTCTGATCCAACTCATTCTTCACATCGTTAAGTCGTTGCATGGTCCCTGCTAAATCCGTTTCAGTGCTAACGAGTTGTTGCTTGACCGCTACTTTTTCTTTGTAGTCCAAGTATATTTTTACGCTCTGAACAAGAATGATTAGCAGTAACAGAATGATGACGAAGGTAGATCGGTTTGACGTTGACTCCTTGGTTACTTTATTTTCCATGCGACTTTTAACTTTATTCAAAAGTACCTTTAAAAATTGATTACCAAGAACAGATATAGTGCTGCTTGTTGAGGGCAGGATCAAAAAAAACCAAGCCACATCTATATAAATCCACACTTCCGTAAACTAATTCGTGGCTTTTGATCTCCTTCCATGCGTGTGCCATTTCTCTGGAGGAATAAATGTCGTCAACGACTACCACTCCATTGTCTACCATCCGGTTTACAATTTCTTTGAAGTAATGCATCGTTGGTTCATATTGATGGTTGGCGTCCATCAGCACGAAATTGATTTTTCTATTGGTCTGTAGAAATTCCCGTAAGGTGTCATCGATTAATCCTTCAATCAGTCGGATATTCTTTGCTTCAAAGTATTCAAAATTTGTTTTTGCGATATTGATAAAGGCTGCATTCCCCTCGAACGTATTTACCGTGGCATTGCCTTTTTTTGCCAGGTAAAGGGCAGTCACTCCCATTGATGTACCTAATTCAACAATCTGTCTCGCATCAACGTATTCGGCAAGCCGATAAAGCAGTGTGCTCATATCAATGGGAGCAAGGCTGGTCTTGGCTATTGCTGCGATCATCCTATGATCCGAATTGAAATGTTTGGAAGACGCACCAAGATCTTTCACCGTCACAATTTCTTGGCTTGCCAGCAAGTTTGATCGTAGCTTTTCGATTTCTTCAAACCCGGATATTGGCGATTTGGGTTTGATTACTTTGGTGTATAAATCAAAGAAGAAAGGAGAATGGATGGAGTGTTCGTCAACTTTGTAAAGCCAATACTGGAGAAAAGAACTAATCTGAAATAAATTCAATAAAGTTCATTTTAGTGGAACCCCTCAATTCAATCGGAGCGGTGCAATCATAACGAACTCCGGTACGTTTACGTTGAAATTTATACCATCAACGATTCTTTCCATCAGATAAGTTCCTACCATTTTGCCAATACCGGATTTAAGGTTGCAGCCAGACACATACTGGTGAGATTCTCCCGGTTCTAACAACGGCTGTAGTCCCACCACGCCCTCACCTTCCACTTCACGAATGGTGAAACCCGCATCGTGGATCAGCCAACGCCTGCGCTTTAACTGAATCGTAAAGTCGCTTTGGTTCTCGATTGTTATTTTGTATGTAAAAACATAATGATATTGGCTAGGGCTTGAATAGGAGGGTTGATACTCCGTTTCCACCACTACCTTTACTCCTTGTGTTATTTCAGTTACCATTCATTTCAAAAGTAAGATTTTTTTCTAATTTCCGTCTCAAAGTTTAGCACCGTCAACCGAAAATTAATATTGAATGGAAGTAAAAATCGAGGATTCTTGGAGAAAAAGACTGGAATCAGAGTTTGATAAGTCATATTTCACTGAATTGGCGCAGTTTGTAGAAGAAGAATATGCGACCCAGACGATTTACCCAAACGCTAAAAATATTTTCAAGGCGTTTGAAATTTGTCCTTTTGAAGCCACCAAAGTGGTGATACTTGGGCAAGATCCATATCATGGCCCAGCCCAAGCCGATGGACTTTGTTTTTCCGTTCAGGAAGGCATGAAGCCGCCCCCTTCATTAATAAACATATTCAAAGAGATCCGAGAAGATGTTGGCAAGCCCATTCCAACTTCTGGTGATCTCACCAGATGGGCAAAGCAAGGCGTGCTGCTTCTAAACGCTACACTCACAGTTAGAGCTTCATCACCGGCTTCACACCAAGGTAGAGGTTGGGAAATTTTCACCGATGCGGTTATCAAACTAATCTCTGACCAAAAAGAAAAAGTAGTATTTATTCTTTGGGGCGCCTACGCTCAAAAAAAAGGAGATATTATCAACGCATCAAAACATCTTATCATCGAGTCAGCTCATCCTTCTCCCTTCTCGGTGTATAAAGGTTTCTTTGGGTCAAAGCCCTTCAGCAAAACAAATGCTTACCTAAAAAATAAAGGCTTGGCAGAAGTTGACTGGTGATACTTCGTTTCCAGTTTTTATTCACTTAAACTGGAAACTGGTAACAGTTAACTGGTAACTGGAAACAGGTAACTACCTAATCAATTTGAAGAAACGCTTCCACCTGATTTTGTCAACGAAGGTTCCATATTTATCCAGCGATAGCCAAATGAAGAATCCTTTGCCAACGATATGATCTTCGGGAACAAATCCCCAATAGCGTGAATCGAGGGAGTTGTCTCGGTTATCGCCCATCAAAAAGTAATAATTTTGATTGAATGTATATTCCGTTACTTCTTTTCCATCAATTTTTAATTTATCGTTTTCAATCACTACATCTTTTTGATTTTCGTACGACTTGATGGTATAACCATAGATGGAAAGCGTGGAATCATTGATGGTAATTTTCATCCCTTCCTTAGGCAAGGTAAGTGGACCATAATTGGTGCCCGTCCATGTAGATGTGTATTTAGAAAACGGAAATCTTTCTGACTCGCCACCGCCCGCCTCCATTTCTGCGGAGATTACGTAGGGTAGTTGTTTTACCTCGGTCAATTTTGTTTCGGTCAGATACATGGAATAATACACATGAGATGGGTTGGCATTATCAGCTCTGCCGTGCAACTCAAAATCATCGCCATCTAGTCCTAGTGCAGAAATATTTCTTGGATTGATTTCGTCTTTGGCGATCACCCGATAACGGAAACGCATTTCTGGCGCGTTCTCGCCTGGCTTGCCATTGAGATACAATTGCTTGTCTTTGATTTGCAACACATCGCCTCCAATGGCCACACACCGCTTGATGTAATTTGTTTTTAAATCTACCGGATAGTCTTTCCACGTTGACTTGTCGTATACTCCGTAATTATTTTCTTCGATACGAGGGACATTAAAGACGACTACATCATTATTTTTTACCGATGTGATTCCCGGCAATCTAAATGTGGGTAGTTGAACCCAAGGTAAATACGAGGGTATCTCCGTAAACCAAATCTTCTGGTGAGTTAAGGGAAGTTGTAAGGGAGTTCGGGGTGTTCTGGTGCCATAATGGAATTTGCTCACAAATAGAAAGTCACCGACCAGCAGCGAATTTTCCATGGAAGGAGTGGGGATGGTGTAGGCTTCCATGATCAGCCAACGAATGAGGGTGGCAGCTACTACCGCAAACAAGATGGCATCCCACCATTCGCGTAAAGCAGATTTTTTTTCGTTCTTCTCTTCAACACTTCTCTTCCAAAACTTCCAATTCATAGTCGTGCGGTATTATTAAAAATCTGGCAAATAAAGGGAATTTTAGGTTAGCAAAGAGCCTATACTTTCAAAAAATCATCCATCGAATAGATTCCCTTTTTTCCGACCATCCACTCGGCAACCAAAACGGCTCCCTGAGCAAATCCTTGCCGGGAATGTGCGGTATGTTTGATCTCAATATCATCCACGACACTTCTGTATTTCACTACGTGCGTTCCCGGTGCGGGGTCGATTCTAAATGAGTTTATAACGAGGGTATCTTGGTCAGGGGTTTCACCTAAGTGCCATTCTTTGATGAGCGGTTGATTTTTGATAATCCCCTCCGCCAACGTAATAGCTGTCCCGCTCGGAGCATCTTTTTTTTGGATATGATGAGTTTCATCAATTGATGCGTTGTATTCGGCATGTGGCTCCATCAACTTCGCCAGTATATCATTCAACTTAAAAAAGAGGTTTACCCCCAAGCTAAAATTGGACGCGTAAAAAAATCCACCTTGCTTTTGTTGACAAGCCGTTTCAATTTCATTTTTTTTGTTGAGCCAGCCAGTCGTTCCGCATACAACAGGAATTTGATGATCAAAACAAAACAGCAAGTTATTTACTACTGCCTCTGGTTGCGAGAATTCGATGGCCACGTCTGCTTTGCTTTTGAAATTGACCATTTCTTGATAGGTGTCCGGCTTTGCTACGACCTCGTGCCCCCGTCCAAGTGCAATTGCCTCGATGGCTTTGCCCATCTTGCCATAGCCTATCAACAAAACTTTCATTTCAGAATCTAAGTTTAATAGCTATGCCAGTACTGGTACCCGTGTAATAATTGTTTTCCATGTGCGGCTCGATTTTCACCTTTAACTTAGGATTTAAGTCAAACTCCTTTAAGTGAGCATCAACATGCGCGTCTACCATTTGCAGGAGATAAAAAAACCCAGTAAATATTAGAAAATAGTCTCGCTGCCGTTGCGCCTGGTTTATAATATTTCGAAGCTGTGTTTCATCGAGCCCAAAGACGGGACTTAAATTGCGCGCACCTACTTTCCCGTCCAATAAATCGAAGAGATCATTTCGGTAATTATTTCCTGCTTGGTTGTAAAAGGTAACCACCGAAATCAAGGCGAAAAAGCCTCCATAAACCAACGGTAGTTTCCAGTATTTCTTATTATAAACTTGCCCCATTCCCGGAAGCACAGCCGAATATAACATTGCTTTGCGCGGATCGAACCTCTTCGAATAGGTTTCGATATTGATGACTTTCTTGCCGCTCTTGGAGAAAATGGTATCGGCAGGCAGTTGTTGGGTAGAATCTGTTTTTACTTCTTGGGCGAAGGTCAGGTTGGTAAATGTAAATAGGGCGCAGCCAAGAAGTAACGATTTCATTTACATTTTTAAAATATCCAAGATTCTGTTTAGGTCTTCCACCGATACGAAAGGTACGCGAATATCTCCCTTTTTCCCGTCACTCCTTACACTAACTTTCGTGCCAAAGTGCGAGGAGAGTCTGGATTGAAGTTGAAAAATCTCTTTGGGTGCTCCGGCCGATTCTGGTTTTTCTTTGGCAGGTTCTGATTTCCTGGTCATTAGTTCCCTTGCCAGCTCTTCTACCTTTCTCACTGACAAATCCTCGGAAAGCGTTTTCTTAAAAATGAACAATTGGGAGTCAGAATTATCCACATTAATGATAGCGCGCGCATGCCCCATAGATATCTTGTTGTCGCGGAGTGCAATTTGAATATCTGGGGGAAGCTTCAAAAGCCTAAGATAGTTGGTCACGGTTGAGCGGTTTTTACCTACGCGCTCACCTAGCTCTTCTTGCTTGAGACTACATTCTGAAATAAGCCGTTGATAGCTTAAGGAAATTTCAATGGGGTTAAGATTTTCCCGCTGGATGTTTTCAATCAAGGCCATCTCTAGCATCTGCTGATCATCGGCAGAACGCACGTAGGCAGGAATCGCAGAAAGCCCGGCTCGCTTCGAAGCTTGAAACCTTCGCTCACCCGAGATCAGTTGGTATTGATTGTGCGCAAGTCGTCTAACAGTAATGGGTTGAATAATTCCATGCACCTTGATGGAATCTGCCAATTCATTGAGTGCGTCTTCATTAAAATACTGACGTGGCTGAAACGGATTGGTTTCTATCTCGTCAATCGAAATCTCATTAACGCCACCACTGTTACGGTTGGCGGGTGAAGCAACATCTACTTCCAATCGATCATCGGATGGTGTATCGCTCAACAGGGCACTTAGCCCACGGCCTAATGCTTTTTTCTTACTCATTTTGTTAACCCGTTTTTGTTCAGAATTTCGTGCGCGAGATTCAAATAGCTGATGGCCCCTTTACTCTCCGCATCGTGTACAATTGCAGGCAAGCCGAAGCTGGGTGCCTCACTCAGTTTTACATTGCGTGGAATGATCGTGTTAAAAGCAATATTCTTAAAGTGCGTTTTTACTTCTTCTACTACTTGATTTCCTAGCGAGGTTCTTGAGTCGTACAGCGTCAGTAAAATCCCCTCGATCTCTAACTTGGGATTGAGGCGCGTTTGAATAATCTTAATTGTATTCAATAGTTTGCCTAATCCTTCCAACGCGAAATATTCACACTGAACCGGTATCAGAACCGAATCAGCCGCAGTCAGCGAGTTGATAGTGATCAATCCAAGGGACGGGGAACAATCTATGATAATGAAATCGTATTGACTTTTTATTTTTGAAAGCACATTGCGCATTTTCTCCTCGCGATGATCAATATTAACCATCTCCACTTCTGCGCCCACTAGGTCGATGTGTGAGGGGAGGACATCGAGATACTTTAATTCATTTTTGATGATCGCATCCGAAGTAGGAATGCCGTCTACCATACATTCGTAAATGCTCTTTTTTATTTCTTTGGGATTCATACCCAACCCTGAAGTGGAATTTGCTTGCGGATCGGCATCCACCAGCAAGGTTTTATACTCCAATACCGCGAGGCTGGCAGCTAGGTTAATGGCTGTAGTTGTTTTTCCGACTCCGCCTTTTTGGTTTGCGATAGCAATAATTTTACCCATACTCTCAATTTGAAAATTAGCTAATTTTGAAAATTTGAAAATGTTAACTGACTTTGAAATTCCAGAACCAGGAATATCCTGATTTTCAAATTTTCGAATCACCGAATTTTCAAATTAAACATTGCAAATATAAGGCAGCGGGTTTATCGTGGAACTTTCGTGGAACGTTACTTATCCACTTACTGTCAACAAGGAGTCAACAATTTGAAGATTCGGTGATTAATTGATTCGTTGATGGCGTTTTGAATCAACGAATCACCAAATTATCGAATCAACTAATCAACAAATCATTTCTTTTTCTTCTTCGTCTCGCTGGTTTTTCGAGCCTCTTCACTGGCTTTCATCGCCTCCTCCAGTTTAGTCATAAACTTTGACTTTTTACCTGGACCACTGATTGCTGCCTTCTTTTTGTTCTCTTCCATCAACGCTTTAATCTTGTCTTCATCAACGAACCGTTTGATAATGGCCTGTTGCGCGAAGGTGATCAGGTTTGAAACGAAATAGTAAAAGCTCAAGCCTGCAGAGAAAGAGTTTAGAACGAACACCAAAACAATCGGCATGATGTACGACATGGATTTCATCGGCCCAGCCACAGAACTAATTTGATTGTTCTGCCAGGTGTAGATCAATGTAGAAATAGTCATCAGCAATACAAACAAGCTGACATGGGCGCCATAGAAGGGAATAGTAAATGGAAGATTTAATACAGAATCATAGGTAGAAAGATCTTCTGCCCATAAAAATTGCTTTTGGCGAAGACCAATGGCGATGGGGAAGAAATAAAACATCGCAAACAAAATCGGCATTTGTAAAATCAACGGAATGCAACCGCTGAAGGGATTGACACCGACTTGCTTGTAAAGCTTCATGGTATCTTGTTGGTTTTGCGCCATGTTATCGCCATTCTTTTCTTTAATGATATCCATTTCCGGTTTTAATAACTTCATCTTGGCCATTCCCAAATACGAAGTGTAGGAGAGGGGCAGCAAAACAATTTTTACCATTAATACCAAGAGGATGATTATCAATCCATAATTGTTCAAGTATTTTTCTAGAAAATGAAAAACAGGGATGATCACAAACCGGTTTATCCAACTCATGGGAGGCCAGCCCAACGAGAGGTTTTCTTCAAATCCGGTTGTCACTTTTGTGATAATATCATAGTCGTTTGGTCCAAAATAGTACTGAAAAGTTGCCTTGTTATTTTTTACGTCCGCGGCAGGAATAAACAATTCCGCTTCGGCTGTTCGTACCACCGCAGGGTCGTTCGTATCGGTGGACATCTTCACTTGGCCACCGGAGAAATTATTTTGGGCAATAATGGAGCTGATAAAAAACTTCTGGCGAATGGAAACCCACTTTACTGAGTTCGTAAATAGCTGCTCGTTTGGATCGGCACTTTCGCCCAAGTCGTCATACTCGCCATCCGATAGGAAATAGCCCACGGTAGTTTTGGTGCGGCTGTCGGCCATATCTTTTTCTTGCAACGCAATGGGATCAACCCATTGAAAGGACATATTTTCTTTGGTAAAGGTTAGGCCTGAAGATTCAATTTTGTAGCCGACCATGAAACCTGAATTCTTGATGGAATAGACATGTCTTATAAAACCAGAGTCGCCTACGTTTGCAGAAAGTGTGAGCACCGTTGAATCACCTTGCCTGGCTGTTTCGGGTTTGTAAAAAAGTTGGTACAGATCAACATCTTTCCCCCCGTATTGGGCCACCAATGAAAATAAATTATTTCCGTTCTCGATCAGAAAAAGGGGTTTTTGCGAATACGTTTTAAATTTTTTAAGCTCCAAATTTTTAATATATCCGTTGCTGGAGAACACTATTCGCAGGTCGCTGTTCTCGATATTGATCAACTCCTCCTTGCCTTGCAACAGGGCGCCCAAACTGCCCGGTGATTGAATGATTGAGCTATCAAGTTTAGTAGTGGATCGTTGTTTGTTGCCCGCCCGCTTTTGCACTGCCGCGATCGAGTCGGTTTTTATTGCTGTTGGGAGAGTAGGGGGGGTAGAGAAAAAGTAAAAATATACCATCAACAAACCTGCTATCAACGTCATACCTATGGCCGAATTCCTATCCATCTTGTTTTATTTTTGAGTTTTGACTGTTGAATTTTGAATGTTAAATTTTGAATGGTTGATGATGATTTAAAATTGCAAGATACTTCTATGGCAGATGTGAATATTTCTACCAGTGCTTCCTTGTCGGGATGTTGAAGAAATAAGCTCTTCTATTTCTTGCATGGTGCTCAATTTACTGAAGTTACGCAAATCAACTAAGTTACCGTCAGGCTGAGCCAGTCGAAGCCTCTTTGGCAGCTCAAACTGACAACATCTAACGTTTTGCGTAATTCCAGTTGATTTAAATTTCATCATTTAAAATTTAGAATTATGACCTCTTGTTCTCCATCGCAGCGGCCACAAATTTTACGAACAACGGATGTGGGTTCAGCACCGTGCTGCGTAGTTCGGGATGGAATTGCACACCCACAAACCACGGATGGTCTTTCAATTCTACAATCTCTACCAGACCAGAATCTGGGTTGAGCCCCGTAGCTTTCAAACCCGCCTCTTCAATCTGATCCAAGTACTTATTGTTGAATTCGTAGCGGTGGCGGTGGCGTTCGTAAATGAGCGTTTCCCCGTAAATGCTATTGGCCTTTGATCCCTTTTTTAGTTTACACGCGTAGGCCCCCAGGCGCATGGTGCCGCCTTTCGTGGTGACTTTCTTTTGCTCCTCCATCATATCAATGACGGGGAATTTGGTCTTGGGATTTAGCTCCGTGGAGCTCGCTTCCAAATGCAACACGTTGCGCGCAAATTCCACCACGGCACATTGCATTCCCAAACAAATGCCTAGAAAAGGAATTTTGTTTTTACGCGCATATTTGATGGCTTCAATTTTACCCTCCAAACCACGCTCTCCAAATCCGGGCGCAACCAATACGGCATCCAGCGTTCCTATTATATTTTCAACGGTATCTTTTTGGATTTCTTCCGAGGAAATCCATTTCAAATTTACTTTGCAGTCGTTTTGAGCGCCTGCGTGAATGAAAGATTCGGCAATAGACTTGTACGCATCTGGTAAGGAAACATATTTGCCCACCAAACCTATTGTCACTTCATTGGTAGGGTTTTTTAATTTTCCTAAGAAGGCTTTCCATTGATCTAGATCAGGCTCCTGTTTGGTATGGATTTTAAATTTTGCCAACACACGCTCATCCAGTTTTTCTTTGCGCATCAGCAAAGGGACATCGTAGATTGTATCGGCATCCATTGCCTCAATTACTGAGTTCAAGTTGACATTACAGAAAAGGGCCAACTTTTTCCGTATCTCCATCGACAAAGGATGTTCTGTGCGGCAAACCAAAATATCGGGCTGGATGCCGTAGGAGAGGAGCTCTTTTACCGAGTGTTGCGTAGGCTTGGTCTTTAATTCTTTTGCAGCCTTTAAATAAGGTATCAACGTGAGATGTATGACCATCGCATTGTTGGCGCCCAAATCCCACCGTACTTGGCGAACGGCCTCAACAAATGGCAGCGATTCAATGTCACCCACCGAGCCGCCAATCTCAGTAATGATGAAGTCGTACTGACCTGTTTCTCCTAACTGAAAAATATTCCGTTTAATCTCATCGGTAATATGCGGCACCACCTGCACCGTCTTTCCTAAATATTCCCCATGCCTTTCTTTGGTGATGACGTTATTATAGATACGACCAGTGGTTATATTGTTGGCTCTTGAAGTGCGAACGTTCAAAAACCGTTCATAATGCCCAAGGTCTAAATCTGTTTCTGCTCCATCATCCGTCACATAGCATTCTCCGTGTTCGTAGGGGTTCAATGTGCCCGGATCGATGTTGATATACGGGTCAAACTTTTGAATGGTAACGCTAAAGCCTCTGGCTTGCAACAACTTACCAAGCGAGGCAGAAATGATACCCTTTCCAAGCGAGGAAGTAACACCACCGGTAACAAAAATGTATTTGGTTGAAGAAGACATGAGTGGCTGATAAAAATTCGCGCGCAAAGGTAGGTCTTTTGGGAA
>JBBSCN010000015.1:0-28495 GCA_038250265.1 Cytophagales bacterium
AAATAGTAGTGCTGATATTTCTCCCACCGCTGCACAAATGCCGCGATTGGTAGGGTTGGCTTATGCCTCTAAACTTTTTAGAAACAATCCCGAGCTGCACCAATTTTCTGAATTGAGCACAAAAGGAAACGAAATTGCATTCGGCACCATTGGTAATGCATCCACCTCCGAAGGAATGTTCTTTGAAGCGATCAATGCTGCAGGCGTTTTGCAAGTGCCCATGTTGGTTTCCGTGTGGGACGATGACTATGGCATCTCTGTTCCAAAGGAATACCAAACAACGAAAGGAAGCATTTCAAAAATTCTAGCTGGCTTCCAACGCGATAAAAACGACAAAGGCTTCGAGATTTTTACCGCCAGAGGATGGGACTACGAGGAGCTGTGCAAAGTATATGCGAAGGCCGAAAAAATTTGTCGTGAGGAACACGTGCCAGTAATGGTTCATGTGGTAGAGATGACACAGCCTCAAGGACATTCTACCTCCGGTTCGCACGAACGATATAAGTCGAAAGAGCGATTGGCGTGGGAAGTTCAATTTGATTGTATCCGCAAAATGCGCGAGTGGATCCTCGATCAAGCAATTAGCACCGTAGATGAATTAGAAGAATTGGAGAAAAATGCGAAAGCATACGCCAAAAAAACAAAAGATCAATCGTGGAAAGCATTTACTGAAGGAATACAAGCAGATCAACACGCGCTTGTGAAATTATTGGAGCAGGCGGTTGCAGAACACGCTGAATTGAAAGAGACGCTGGATATAGTCAATAAAACAATTAACCCGGCTCGTCATGATGCCATGAAAGCGGCCAAAGGAGCTTTGCGTTTTTTGATTGGTAAGTCGTGTTCGGTAAAAGATCAATTAGCAGAGTGGGTAAAGACGGTAACCAGTGAGAGTGCCGATCGTTACAGTTCTCATTTGTACAGTCAATCTGAATGGTCAGCGTTGAAGGTAAAAGTGACTCCGGCAGTTTATTCGGGTAACTCGATGCTGGTTGATGGCCGCGAAGTATTGCGTGCTTGTTTTGCAGAAGCGCTACAACGCGACCCCAAAGTGTTGGCATTTGGCGAGGATGTAGGAAAAATCGGAGATGTGAATCAAGGCTTTGCCGGGCTTCAGGAAAAGTTTGGAGAGTTACGCGTGACGGACACGGGGATTCGCGAATGCACTATCGTAGGTCAAGGCATCGGTCTCGCCTTGCGCGGTTTGCGCCCGATTGCTGAAGTGCAATACCTCGATTATCTTCTGTACGCGATTCAAATTCTAAGTGATGACTTGGCGAACTTACAATACCGGACTAAAGGCGGGCAGAAAGCTCCGTTGATCATACGCACCCGTGGTCATCGCTTGGAAGGTGTGTGGCATGCCGGCTCACCGATGGGCATGATATTGAATAGCCTTCGTGGGATTTTTGTGCTGGTACCAAGAAACATGGTGCAGGCTGCTGGTTTTTATAATACCCTATTGCGATCAGATGACCCTGCTTTAGTGATTGAGTGTTTGAATGGTTATCGACTGAAAGAAAAATTGCCAGATAATATTGGTGAGTTTAGCTTGCCGCTAGGGCACCCAGAGATATTGAAAGAGGGAAGTGATGTGACCATTGTTACTTATGGCTCTATGTGCCGTGTGGTAATGGAGGGTGTACGCGAATTAGAAGAGAAAGGAATTTCTTGCGAAGTGATTGATGTGCAAACGTTGTTACCTTTTGATATCCATCATACCATTGTCGAATCGCTGAAAAAAACAAATCGAATTGTGTTTGCAGATGAGGATGTGCCAGGCGGTGCGACAGCCTTCATGATGCAGCAGGTATTGGAAATTCAAAAAGGATATCAATATTTAGATTCAGCGCCAATCACTATCACAGGGAAAGAACATCGCCCTGCTTACGGTTCAGATGGAGACTATTTCTCGAAGCCCAATCCAGAAGAGATTTTTGACAGGGTCTATCAGTTGATGAATGAGGTTTCTGACCAGAGATTCCCAAATTACTAGGTTATCTTCGAATTGATTGCAACGTGAAAGCAGGGGTTGTGATCTCATTGCTTTTGTGAAGAGCCCTATCTTGTATCCGGATTTTTAGCTTCAATTGGTTGATGCTAAATAGGAAATCGAATGCCACCCCTTTCAAACTATAGGTGATTTTCCCGTCTAGCGGAGATTTTTTTCCGATGTCGACAGAAAGAACTGGAAATCTGCCATTGTATCCGCCTATTGAACAACCTGGGTAAGTAAAATAGGTCGCTGGGTCAAAGCGAATATCATTCACATAGAAGTCTACGAATATGTTGTAATAGTTTGGATTGTAAACCGTGTAAAGTGTGTCGAGTACAACTCCGCTGTTATTTTTTCTCACATCCCAGTTTGTGCAACTGAAGGGTGTTACAAAATCAGGCAGACCAAGTGAAGGATTTTGTCTTTTAATTTTATAGGTTACCAACGAACCTTGAAAGGTGAAGTAGCTCTGTAGTCGAAAAACAGTGTCTGCTTCGGTAGTATTCAAGCCCAAATCTCCGTCTCCATCTTTAAACTTCAAAGATATTACGATTGAATCCAAACCAACACCTGCTTTGGCCTTTCCATAATAAATGTTATCGAATTCAATTTCTGGAACAATGGAGTAGATAGGCGGGCTAAAGCAGGAATCTACGATTGCCATAAATACCACCGCACCAATAAGGTTTCTGATCAGTCTCATTTCTACCTTTGCAAAAAGATTACCCTTGCCAACCATCTTAAATTTTACATCCGCGCTGCCCACCATAAACGAAAAGAACTTCGAAGATATTGCCCTGCAGGTTTTTCACTTTCAGGCTCAAGAAAACGCAGTTTACAGTTCTTACCTAAAACAACTCCGCATCCTTCACACAAATATAGCTTCTATTGATCAAATCCCTTTTTTACCCATTGGCTTTTTTAAAACCCATGAAATTAGTACCGGCAGTTGGGACGCGCAAAAAACATTTCGAAGCAGTGGCACAACAGGTGAGATTACGAGCCGGCATTTGGTTTGGAACTTGCCATTTTACCTGTCAGCGGCTGAATCAACTTTTAGTAGATTTTTTGGGCCACTTTCAGATTTCCATTTGCTGGCTCTTTTGCCTTCGTATTTGGAAAGGGAAGATTCTTCATTGATTGCGATGATTAGCCATTTTATCGACCAAACGCAGTCTGAACATTCAGGGTTCTATCTTTCAGACCAAGGGAATTTGGCAAGAAAGTTAGAAAAGTTACGGACGACTGGGAGAAAGGTGATTTTATGGGGCGTTTCGTTTGCGCTACTTGATTTGGCCGAAAGATTTGAAATCGATTTAAGCCATTGCACAATCATTGAAACAGGGGGCATGAAGGGGCGTAGAAAAGAGTGGATTCGAGAAGAATTGCATAAATATCTCTGTGGCAGATTCAATGTAACCAAGATCTGTTCTGAGTATGGAATGACTGAACTAATGTCTCAAGCCTATTCAGACGGAGACGGCCTTTATCAAACCCCTAATTGGATGAAAATTCTTATTCGCGAAACTAATGACCCGTATTCTAATCTTTCAGAAGGTAAGGTAGGCGCTCTCAATATCATTGATTTGGCAAATGCTCATTCTTGTACTTTTATTGAAACACAAGATTTAGGTAAAATAAGCCAAAACGGTTACTTTGAGGTGATTGGAAGAATGGATAACACTGATCTGCGAGGTTGTAATCTTTTGGTCGGATGAACTTTTTTGTCGATAAAGTGTATTTTACAGCCGTTTAGTTTGTTTGAAAAGAAAAGATTAATATTTTTGGTCTACCCAAAGCCACTAATTATGAAAAAATTTTTAGCATTTATCTTACTAGTTTCTCTACTGTCTGCTTGCAGCCAGTATACTTGCCCCACTTACAGCAAGAAAGAAATTAAGAAATCAGTACCGCAGAATAGAATTTAAGATTCTATAGGTACTTCTTGACATCTTTCTGGTCGATTGTGGCCTCGCTCATAATCACTAGACGCTCCACCACATTTCTTAGTTCTCTAATATTTCCGCTCCACTCGTGATTTTGCAGCAACTTGATTGCTTCATCTGATATTTTTTTCTTTTTGGCTCCATTCTCGTTCGCTAGATCACCCAAAAACTTTTCTACCAATTCCGGGACATCCGCAATTCTTTCCTTCAATGAGGGAACTTTGATGACGATGACAGACAAGCGGTGATAGAGATCTTCGCGAAAGCGATTTTCGGCAATTTCTTTTTTTAGATCTTTATTGGTTGCCGCAACGATGCGAACATTTACAGAAGTGTCTTTCTCTCCGCCTACTCGGGTGATTTTGTTTTCTTGCAGAGCTCTCAGCACCTTCGCTTGTGCAGACGAGCTCATGTCGCCAATTTCATCTAGAAAAAGTGTTCCGCCCTCTGCTTGCTCAAATTTACCAATCCGCTGTTTGATGGCTGAAGTAAAAGCCCCTTTTTCGTGACCGAAGAGCTCACTCTCGATTAATTCGGATGGAATTGCCGCGCAGTTGACTTCAACAAATTCAAATTTTGATCGGTTACTTTTTTCATGTAGTTGCCGGGCTACCAACTCTTTGCCAGAGCCGTTTGGTCCGGTGATTAATACTCTTGCATCGGTAGGAGCCACTCTATCAATCATGATACGAATTTCTTCCAATGCGGGAGAACTTCCTATCATCTCATACTTCTGGGAGATTTTCTTTTTTAAAACTTTTGTTTCTTTTAAGAGAATGCTTTTGTCTAAGGCGTTTCTTACCGTAATCAAAAGCCGATTTAAGTCGGGTGGTTTTTGAAGAAAATCATAAGCACCCATTTTGGTCGCGTCTACCGCTAGCTCTGTAGTGCCGTGGGCAGAGATCATTACAAAGGTTGTTGTGATACCTTTTTCTTTTGCTTTTTGTAAAACCTCCATCCCATCCATTTTTGGCATCTTGATATCACAAAGAGCCAAGTCAAAATGATCGTTTTCCAATTTTGCCAACCCCTCTGCTCCATCTTTGGCTTCTTCAATTTGAAGACCCAGGTCTTTTTGATCTTTCAGAATGTCCTTTAGCACAGAACGGATGCTGGCTTCATCTTCTATTAATAGGACTTTTGGCATACTGATTTATGATTTTTGGGTAAAAATAATGCAAGCCTGTAAGCCGGGTTCTGTCATGCGTGCCTTTCAACATACACGTCTTATCATTTATCTAGTCCCGATGTTGCCATAAGGATCCAGCAGCCTACCCAATCGCGCCTGCCGAAGCACCTAACGAGCAGTTAGTTCTTTCAAAGCGCGACCTATTTGGCCTTTCAACCCGTAAGGTTTACCCTGCTGTTGATGTCACCATCAACACGGTGGGCTCTTACCCCGCCTTTTCACCTTTTCCTCCCCCGCGACTAGCGCAGCGAGGTAGTTTTTTTTCTGTGGCACTTTCTGTTACCCTAATAAATTAAGATACCTTCCTGTTAGGAAGTACGGTACTCTTTGTTGCCCGGACTTTCCTCACTGACTGTTTAGGTCAGTGCGATAAGACGGCTTGCATTGGCGCAAAGGTACAATTTGATTTAGAATTGATAATGACTTTTGCACTTGAGACCCGATGCGATTAGGTCAATGAATTTCAGGTCGATTAATGAACATCAGATCCTGTCAGTTTCATTTCATACTGATCGGCCAAGTTAGCCACTTCTTGTAGCATTTCTTTGATGGTGTCTTCGGTCAGATTGTCCATGGAGGCAACGGCTTCGATTTGCAAGTAATTTTGGTTGATCACAAACCGGCAATAATTGAAAAAAGCTGTTTGTTCCAGCAACATCTTATAATCTATTGCGGTGGAAGAAGAACAGACTTTTGAGTTGAGGGTTATCAACTTTCTGTTGTACAGGTCATTGTTTTTGATGGTGCCAAGCACGGTTTGAAATCGGCCACCAGAAACGGGTATAATGATAATCGACTGCGTACTATCATATTGCGTAAATTGCCCACCAATTTGGTCCGCATATTTTTTTATGATCGAGGTTAAATCCATAGTGCTATTTTTTGATTGGGTAAGGTAAGAAACTACGCGTATAAATTCTAGTGGTAATTGACAGATTTTGACAAGAATGTGATTGCCTACTGATTATTGAGTGCCGTCCTCCTGAGCAGCATCGTCCTTTGCCTGTTGCGCTTCCAATTCTCGTCTTTTCCGATCGCGTGTTAAGGTCAGCAATTCTAGCCAGTTGTTGAAATTCTGCGTATGAGCTAGGCTTACACCAGCTGAAATTGTAGCCTGTGTTCCCAAGGAATTGGTCAATTGGTTGATGTTGGTTCGGTTGAACATTTTTATTTTAAATTTCCCATCCGGTGTCAGGAGATAATCAACGGTCCAATCACCCAGCAAATTCGATACTTCAGATCGAACGTATTGATTTCCAAAAGTTCCATCGCGGGTCACTTTTAGCCGTCCTCCCAAAAACGAGTAGGCAAGTCTTAATTGAAAAGTATTGAATGTTTCTTGATCGAAGGAAGGAAGATCGAAATCAACTTCTAAATTTTGATCCACCTGAGTTAGCCAATAACTCAATTGGTTGGAAAGCAATTCACTCACACTTCGTGTAAGGTCGCCACCGCTTGCGGTGAATGCATCTAGCGGAGAGAATCTCTTCAATATTATTAAGCTAAAAACTTGTTTTTGCAATTCCTGTTCGTCCAGCTTTGCTTTAAATTGTTTGAACTCCATGTTTAAGGCTATCGGTGCACCAGTATCCATCGGCACCGAATTGGGTAAATCATTTGCAACAATATCAAAGGTTATTAGGGGGGCAAGCATCGCACCTTCGAGCTTTAACAAAACCTCTACTGGGTATTTTCTCCTCATTTGCTGTGTATTGGCAAGTGTTTGATTGGAAATAATAGGACCCAGTGAAGTGAGTTGACGATAACTGGCGGCCAGCGCCAATTGGCCTGTATACGGGTCGCCTGTCCAACTTATGCGGCTACCTTTATTGATTGAAAATTCTTTGTTAATAACATCGTACAGAGTAAAGTTGTAATACCCTCGCTCGAATTCGTAAACACCAAACATGCTAAACTCTCCTTTAGTGTCCAGTTGCAGACGAATATCTCCTCGGCCAAACCCACGAATGATATCGCCCGATTTTACATTAAAGATGATTTCTGAATAGGCATCAGGTGTAATGTCCAAATTCAAGTCCATGGTAATGCCGGTTCGTTGACCTTTCGGCTTTTGCACTTCCATCGCCCTTACCCGCTGCGCAGAATCACTTAAATTGACGAAAGTGATGAAGTCTTTCTTTTCGGCAGATTGAGTTCCACTCATCGGAATAAAAATCCGGGTTTTTTTTTCAGATCGGGCTGTGGCAGATATTTTCATGTTTTCTAAAGGTCCAAACATGTTCAGATTACCACTCGCATAGGCTTGACCATAAAATAAGTTATTGTCTTTAGGGTCGGTGTTCAGCATCTGAAAATTTGAAAACGATGCATCTAAATTAATCCTAAACTTAGAATAGTTTTTATGGTTCAGCGATCCGTTCAATGTTCCTTTATTTTTATAGACATCTATTAGCGCAACATCATCAAAAATGATTTTGTTGAACGTCATCCCCAGATTACCCGATAACGAATAAAGGGTTTTAAGGTAATCGATCATGATTTTTCCATTTTCAATTTTCCCTTGCCCATTTATTAACGGTTTAGAAAAACTTCCGGTTACTTTATACTCTCCAGAAAGGGTGCCGTCTATTTCGGAGAAAATTCCTTTTAGGAAAGGCTGTATGATTTGCAGGTTTGTTTTCTCAAGTGTGGCATCAATCATTAACGGGCTTTCCTTTTCGGGATTATAAAAGCCCACCAAAGAAACTGTGCGTTTACTCAACCGGTCAATGGTAAAATTAATATCAAATTCCTTAGTGGTTCGGTTCCACGTATTGCTGCCTTTTATTGAGCCGATTAAAAAACCGTTTACTTTCAAGTCTCGGATCGAAACATCATTTTGAATGTAAATGTTTTTGTAAATATCCCTCACCTTTACTTCTCCATCAACAATGCCGCTGAATTTTTCTGTACTAAGGGTATTGAGAATGTCTAAATTGAAATTACGGACGTCAAGTTTTAAGGCGGGTTCACTTTTTTCAGAGATATCTCCGTCCAGCGAAATTAATTCATTTCCATTGCTAATCTCTACCTGATGCAGCGTCCACTCTTTTCCTTTGTTGAGGAGGTAATTACTTTGATTAACCAGCCATTCTTTTTCTAACACGCGTAGGCGAGTGGGCAATATTTTTATTTTGATGGAGTCTTGTAGGAAGTCAATTTCGGATTTTAGTCGAACTTGATTGCTGGTTCCTTCCTGGTCAGCATCTAAACTAAAATTGATATGCCCCTTGTTCCAAATCAGTTCGGAAAACAAATTCTTTGTAACAAAGGAGTTGGAAAGTAATTGCTTTTTTGAATTAATGGAGAGAGCTGCCAATACGTTTACACTATCACGAATCTTTGATCCCGAAAATTCAAGTTCTGTTCCCAGAAAATTCTTGCCATTGTATTTGATCGTATCAACAATGCAATATGCTTGCAACACAGAGGCTGTGCCGTTGATGAATTTGCCATCAATATAAGTTCCCTTCGAAATCCCCGCATTCACACCAGCGAGGTTGATTAGTGGATTAATGTCGTTCAACTTTACTTTGAAGGTTGCTTCGTACGATTGTACACTTTTATTTTTTTTTGAATAATAATCCGCGATCGCCTGTCTATCATTCTTTATGGTCAACTGAAATTCATGGAAAAGGCTAGCTAAGTCATCAAATAGTGTGGAATAGTAATATTTTCCTTGCAAATGAACGTCCGCTAAGGAACTTCTCATTAGTAAACTTCTTTTCAATCCTTCGAGTTCGGAGAAAATATGAATGGAGTCGAGCGATAGAAATTTATCCTTGTAGGCGATTTTTGTTTCGCGAAATACGGCTTCTCCAAACAAACTATCGATCTGTAGCCCTCTTGAATCAATATCCAAGTACGTACTAATGGAGAGATGATCGTTCACAAATCCCAACTTGTCTAGCTGCGCGGTATCCAAGGTGGCTCGAATTTTTACTCGGTCAATTCCTTTCCTCAAATCTATTGTGCCCTCGGCATTGAACTGCAAATTTGGATCGTCAATAGTCAGTTTTCCATTAAAAAGTTGACTGGCAAACCGAGCGTTTGTGGAGATGTTGATATAGTCATACCCTCGAATGCCAATTGAATTAATTTTTCCATTCAAAAAGAAATCGGCAGATTTTTCGGTTAGCCCTGTTCCTTTTATTTGTCCTTTCAACGTCACCTTTTGGAAACTCGTAGTGTCATTAAAGTAACTGCCCAAATTGAATTCCTGCAGGGAAAGATTTCCGCTGTACTCTGATTTCTCCACATTACTCGTGTTGATTTTTAAATTAATGTCAGATTGAATTCTGCCCAATTGGGTATTGAAATCGCCATCAGCCACAAAGTCATTTAAGAACCCAGTAAACTGACCCTTTAACCGAAACCTCTTCAATGGTTTTAGGGCTTGAAAAATATTTTCTGGAAATAAAAATGATAGGTCTTGAATATTCACATTTCCCTTTTTCACGTCTAAGTCGATGAATGTTTCGGCAATGGAGGGAAGACCGTCCATTTGGAGTTTTCCCTCGATGGAGGTATCGCCAATTTTGACGACCATATTTTTGTAATTGAATCGCGAGATTTTACCGTTCATTTCCCCTTCTAAATAAAGCGGAAGTGGCAAAGGTGCTTTTCCATCTGAAAATAATGCGAGGTCAGCCGGATAGATCACTGTATTTTTTAGCTTTGCAACAACATTTACTTTGTTATTAAAATCAGACAAGTCTGCTTGGCTTTTGTAGTTGAAGATAATTGTATCTGATACAAAACTTTGCCCTACCTTGAGTTGCAAGCCCAAGAAATCCATCGAGGTTTGAGAAAAGCGAAAAAATGTGGTAAGACTTTTTACGTCTAGCCCCGATTTATAATCTTTTGCTTGCAAAGAATTGACGTTAAATTCGATGGTGTCTCCAATTACTTTGAAAGCTTGCAAATCGGCTTCTAAGTCGAGTTTGAAATGATGATAATCAAAGCCGCTTGAAATAGTATCTTTTTCAGTTTCATTAAAACTGAAAACAATCTTTTCAAGGGCGATTTCGCCAATATTGATTTTTGGAGGATTCCCACCGCCACCGGATGGCCCATTCAGGCGATTGATAAAAATATTGATATTTAGGTTTTTTGATGTGTCGGTTTCTTGGATGGTCTTGAAATTGACATTTACATCCTTAAGCTCGGCCGCATCAATATTGATATTGTTGTGGGAGAGTAGGCTGCGCACCCGAAAATTGATATTGAGTTTCTGGACTGCTATCATGATGTTTTGCTCGCTGTCTTTTATTTGAAGCCCCTCAATCTCTAATTGATCGTACCATCGGAAGTAAAATTTGTCGAATTGGATGTCGAACCCGATGACTTTTGAGAACCTACTTGTATATCGGCTGATAAGGCTCTCTTGTACAGCCGGCAGTTGCAATAAGAAAAAACTAGCCACAGAAAAGGTGAGCATAAGGTATAATCCGAACAATACCCATTTTCGGATTAATCGATACGCGCGGATTTTAATAACTTGCCACTTCATTTTCTGTCAAATGCTTCCTACTATCCTTGCCATTGAATCTTCTTGCGATGAGACTTCTGCCTCCGTAATACAACGAGGCAAGGTACTTAATAATGTTGTTGCCTCGCAAAATGTACACCAGAAACACGGGGGAGTGGTTCCTGAGCTTGCCTCTCGGGCGCACCAGCAAAACATATTGCAGGTAGTTAACGAAGCCATGGCCTCTTCGGGTACAAAAAATTCGCAAATCGATGCAATTGCTTTTACCCGCGGGCCGGGGCTAATGGGGTCTTTATTAGTGGGCGTCTCTTTCGCCAAAGGCATGGCGTTGGCATTGGGCGTGCCGCTTATCGAAGTAAACCACATGGAGGCACATGTTTTGGCCCATTTTATTGATGAACCCAAACCGGCATTCCCATTTCTTTGCTTGACGGTGAGTGGGGGGCATACACAAATTATTTTGGTAGAAGATTTTTTGAGAATGAAAGTCTTAGGCGAAACACAAGACGATGCCGTTGGCGAGGCATTTGATAAGGCGGCAAAAATTATGGGCTTGCCCTATCCGGGAGGGCCATTGATCGATCAGTATGCTAAACTTGGCAATCCGAAAGCCTATTCATTTTCAGAAACGGTAATGCCAGGGCTGGATTTTTCGTTCAGCGGTATAAAGACTTCTTTTTTGTATTTCTTGCGGGATCAGAAAAAGAACGATCCCTTGTTTGTAGAAAAAAACCTGAATGATATTTGTGCAAGCCTGCAAAGCAAATTGGTGCACATGTTATTGAAAAAGCTAAAACTGGCCTCGGTGCAAATGGGTATTAAGCAGATTGCCATTGCTGGCGGAGTGGCGGCCAATTCTGGTTTGCGGAATGAATTAAAATCAACAGCACAAACTTTAGATTGGGAAATCTTTATTCCTGAATTTCAATATTGCACTGACAATGCCGCAATGATTGCTATGGCAGCTCATTATAAATTTTTGAAAGGACAGTTCTCCGGATTGGATGTTTCACCTTTGGCGAATATGAATGTAGGAGTTTAAAGATTACGCGAAATGAAAATGATTTTTAAATTGGGAGATAGAAAAGTTTTTGTAAAGATGGTTCATGAAAGTGACATGGCGGCTTTTCATGGAGAGGTACTACACTCAATTTGTTCCACCTTTTCATTAGCGAGAGATTTTGAATGGGCATCGCGATTATTTTTTATTGAAATGAAAGAAGAAGATGAAGAGGGTGTTGGCACGTTTTTGAGTATTGACCATAAAAGTCCTGCTTTTGTGGGAGAAGAGATACAATATACCGCCACTGTGGTAAAAATTGAGAAGAACGAACTAACTTGTATGATTGAAGCCAACACAAAAGATAGAATGATCGCCACGGGAACTACTGGGCAAAAAATGTTGAAAAAAGATCGACTTAGGCAGTTGTTTATAAAGTCTACTGCATGAAGTCACGGTTCACCAACGATATCAACATAAAAAATAGGCAAGCTTCTTTTCAATACGAACTCATTGAAAAATTTGTGGCAGGCATTGCCTTGATGGGAACGGAGATCAAATCCATCCGCGAGGGAAAAGTAAATTTGCAAGATGGTTTTTGTTATTTCAATAACGGAGAGATTTTTGCGAAGGGCATCAACATAACACCCTATGCACAGGGAACTCATTACAATCATGAGGCTGCTCGTGAAAGAAAATTGTTGCTAAAGAAATCTGAGATCGCTCGGCTGGAGGGGAAGGTAGAGGAGAGGGGACTTACGCTAATTCCCATCCGGCTTTTTATTAATGAAAGAGGATTTGCGAAAGTGGAGATTGCATTGGCACGCGGAAAAAAACTTCACGACAAACGCGAAAGCATAAAAGAACGAGATGTGAAGCGCGAATTAAGTAAATTAAAAATACGGTAAAATGGAGGTTGGATTTGGTGTATGCAGGCTGTCAGTTGTATCGGTTCGGCAGGAACAAAGCCACCAATCGCAGTTAGTGACGCAGTTGTTGTTTGGCGATCATTACCAAGTGCTGAGTGAGAGTCACGATCGCCGCTGGCTTCAGATTTCCATTCACTTTGATAATGCCAATGGATGGATCGAGCGCAACCAACATCACGCCATCACTAAAGAATACTTTGATGAAATTAACACGGCTGATTTTAAAATTACGACCGATGTGTGCTCTACTATCCTGTACAAAAAATCCCCACTTTCAATTTTGATTGGAAGTATTGTTCCGATCTCCCAATCGGAGCTTTTCAAGATGGATGAGCAGTTTGCCTTCAACGGTGAATCCAAAAGTCTCGGACAAAAGCGGGAATTCGAATTTTTGAAGGGCATTGCTATGAAATATCTGAATGCACCAGAACAAGTGGGCGGCAAAACTCCCTTTGGCATTGATGGTGTGGGATTGATTCAAATGATATTTAAAATTTGCGGCTACTCGCTTACTTTCCATGCTGATCGTCAGTTGAATTTGGGACGCGAACTAAAGGATATTCATGTAGCGAAGCCCGGAGATGTCGCTTATTTTCAGTCTCGAAAGAATCGAAAAAACAAACTGGGATTGCTGCTGGAAGAAAACAGAATTCTTCACGCGGATGGACGGGTTCGGATCGACCAATTGATGGAGGAAGGAGTCCTTAACATGGATACAAAAATATACACACACGAACTAAAGTCAATTGTCCGTGTTTTAAATGATTAGTTGACCCGTTGTTTAAAACGGTAAATCGTTTTATCTTAATGCCGTGAATAGCCGCGTATTAGTTTTGAATCAAGACTTTAGCCCGCTAATGGTGTGTTCAGTAGAGCGTGCTTTTATCTTGGTTTATTTGAATAAAAGTGAAATGGTTCGGCATGCTAATGGTTATAAGTTGAACACTATTTCCCGCAGCTTTCCAATGCCGTCTGTGATTCGGCTAAATCGATATGTAAATGCTCCCTACAAAGGTGTAAACCTCACCCGCCAGAATATTTTCAAACGCGATAATAACGAATGTCAATATTGCAACACCAGACGTGATTTAACCTTAGATCATGTCATTCCCAGCTCGCGGGGTGGTCAGCATAGTTGGATCAATTTAGTCACCGCTTGCAAGAGGTGTAATGCGAAAAAGGGCGATCAAACTCCTGAGGAAGCTCAGATGCCATTAAAGCGAAAGCCATACAAACCTAGCTATGCTCTTTTTTTACGGGATGTGAATGGCTTTAGCCACAATGAATGGGACGAATTTTTAGAAGTGAAGGCTTCCGCCTGATTTGCTTTTTTCCCGAAATCTAGAACAGCCAGCGGAAAAGTAAAAATAGTCCGCCTGCCATAATCATTACCACTGGTAAGGTCAAGCCCCACGCAATCAATATATTTCTAACGGTATCGGGCTGTAGATTTTTAATTCCCTTGTTGGCCACCATGCTTCCTGCAATACCAGAAGATAGAACGTGCGTAGTACTGACGGGCAACCCATAGTAAGTGGAGAGCCCAATAGTAGCAGCCGCAACGAATTCCGCACTTGCTCCTTGCGCGTAGGTAAGATGCTCTTTTCCGATTTTTTCTCCAATAGTTTTTACAATGCGCTTCCAGCCGATCATTGTGCCCAAGCCCAATGACAATGAAATCATAAGAATCACCCAAGTAGGAGCGTAGTCTGTAACTTTTCTGATCTCAGCCATCCCACCAGTCAGCGTTGCGCGGTCGTTAACACTAAGCCGAACTTCATCTTTTTTAAGCAGCGAATTCAAGTTGCGATCCAAAACCATGATGTCCTTGCGAATCTCAAATCTTTCAGCTTTAGCAATGGTAGCCGTGTTGGTAGACTTTTTAAAGTATTCTTGTAGATCGTCTGCATGTGCTATGGCTTGGGCTAGTTTGAGGCGGTCAGGTTTTGCCAAGGTAGTCGAGTCAATGCCAGAGATAATGTTTTCGATTTGGTTGAGTTTAGTTGAAAGAGTTGACACATCTAAGTTGTCGTTCAGTGCGAAGTATGCAGGAACAATCCCAATCAATACGAGCATCACAAGACCCACTCCTTTTTGGCCGTCATTTTGGCCGTGGAAAAAACTCACCATCGTACAAGTGATAAATAAGATGATGCGTATCCACCAAGGTGGCGGCTGATTTTTTTTTGGTTCTTTAAAGAGTGCATCACCCGCCTCTGTTTTTTTAGTGGCTGATCTAATTATGTACATTAGAATAATAGTAACGCTGAAGCCAATCAGTGGAGAGATCAATAGAGAAACTCCAATTTCTTGAGCCTTGCCCCAATTGACCGAATCGCCCAAGGCTTCTGGCAAAAACGAGTACGCAAGGCCTACCCCCAGTATCGATCCGATCAACGTATGTGAACTGGAACAGGGAATGCCTAAATACCAAGTGAGTAAATTCCAGAAAATAGCGGTGATCAACAATGCCAGCACCATGGAAATACTATGGGCGATATTTTGATCCACCAATGTCTCCACTGGCAGCAAATTGACAATACCCATCGCAACAGCAATTCCTCCAAAAAAAACCCCTAGAAAATTCCAAGTTCCCGACCAGATCACGGCCACCCAAGGCTTTAATGTATGTGTGTAGATTACAGTTGCCACCGCGTTGGCCGTATCATGGAAGCCATTCACAAATTCAAATCCACAAACGGCTACCAAACATAAAATCAACAAAATCGAATGCGAGGTCTCTAATTCAAACATGGGTTTTGGTATTGATTTGCGTACTTTGAGCCGCCAAGATGCTGTTTACTTTATTAATGTGCAACCAAAGGTAGAATCTCTTTTGTTACCCTGTGTTATCTCAATGTTACGGTTTTTGTCGATGTTAGGGGATGGGACTGGAATTTGAAGTGCTTTCTGAGCGGGTGGAAATGCTTGCCGAAAAGATTCTTTTTCTGCCGGCTCACCACTCGATATTGGTTGCCGATGTGCACTTTGGTAAAGTCAATCATTTTAGAAAATCGGGCATTGCCGTGCCTCTACTGGCTAATGACAAAAACGCGTCCACGTTGATTGACGTGATTCAGCAACTGAAGCCCCAACGCATAATTTTTTTGGGCGATTTATTTCACAGCTATTACAATCAAGAATGGGAAACGGTTGGGCAAATTATTCGTCATTTTTCTAATTGTTCGTTTGAATTGGTTTTGGGGAACCACGATGTACTCAGTGCTCAACAGTACTCTAGGCACCGGATCAAGGTACATCTACACCAACTCGATCTGGGTCAATGGGTGTTGTCCCATCAACCAATGGAACAAGTGCCAATTGGCCGATATAATTTAGCAGGTCATATTCATCCGGGCATTCGCCTAAAGGGTACTGCAAAGCAAGCATTGTTATTACCATGTTTTTATTTTGGGAAAAACGCTGGGCTGCTGCCAGCATTTGGCTCGTTTACTGGCTTGGCGCAGATTGTTCCTAAAAAAGATGAAAAGATTTTTGTAGTCGCTAATGAAAAAGTGATCGCGGTTTGAGCTTACCTTCTCCGTTTGGGTTTAGCTCGTGACTTACCTCCCCCACTACCAAAAATCAACCCGATGGAAAATTCCAAACCTGTAAAATCAATTTTTGCATCCTTGTAGTCAACGGGAATAGGCTGACCAATATTACCATTCATAGTTCCTCCGGTGTAATTTCCTTTTAGCGGAAAATTGGCACTGCCCATTAGGTAATTTGTTTCAAGTGAAATACTCACTTGATCGGTTACCGGAATGGTCAATTCAACCCCGGCATGAATGCCAAAACCGGGATTGTTTTCATAGGTCAAATTAGAATTTACAACATCCCAACTTTGCAATTTTTTAATGGCACGATCAATATTTCCGTAGTTTAGAGTTTGATCGAATCCATAAAAAAAGAAACCACCCCCTTTTACATCAAATTGTAATCCGCCAATCGGCAATTGAAATACCAATTCTACCGGAACTAAAATGGTAAAGTTAGGACCCAACAATGATTTGCTCGATTCAATGGGTAAATCAATCAACCCCATGCCCGACATGCGGTACAAAGAAGCCCCGGTTTCAATGGCCATGTATTTATTTAAATTAACGCCAATGCCACGCAATGAAAAAGGACTTATAGGTGTAGAAAAGTCGCCATTGCGGGGAACGAAATAAGAAAACGAAATACCCACGTTTTGCGAAAGAGAAATAGACACAGCCGACAGCCATAGAATCGCAAAAGCAAAAAATTTCTTCATGTTTGAATTGATTTGGCTCCGAATATAAGCAACAATGTTTTAACCATTCGTGGAAAAGTCAATGAGTTACCAATTCTCTGTAGTACTTTTAAAATGACATTAAATTCCTTTGGTATGAGACCTATATTGATTTGTTTTCTTTCTATTTTATTGATTGGCTGTAATGATAAAAAAAATCCTGCCGACTTGATTATTCGCGGAGGGCAAATTTATACAGCCAATGATCAGCAGCCTGTAGTGGAGGCAGTGGCTATTCTAGGCGACCGAATTGTTTATGCTGGTGACCTGCAAGGGCTGGCTTCATTCCAGGGAGAACAGACCAAAGTAATAGACTTACAGGGAAGAGTGATGACACCAGGGTTTATCGAAGGGCATGGCCATTTTATGGGCCTTGGCTACAATGAATTGAATTTGGATTTGATGGACGTGGAAAGCTATGAGGAGATGGTAGAGCGGGTAAAGGAAGCAGTGGCAAAAGCACAACCGGGCGAGTGGATACTTGGCCGCGGCTGGCACCAAGACAAATGGGATAAAAAGCCGGCTAAAATGGTGAAGGGGTTTCAAACCCATCAATTGCTGAGCGAGGCATCGCCCAACAATCCTGTTTTTTTGAAACACGCTAGCGGCCATCTAGGGTTAGCAAATGCCAAAGCCATGCAATTGGCAGGAGTAAATCAACTATCTATAGAAAAAATGGAACGTGAAAGCGAGGGTGGTGAGATTATCAAAGATGAGTTGGGTAACCCTACCGGAATTTTTAACGAGCGTGCGCAGTCTCTCATTTCAAAACAGATCCCGCCAGAGACGGAAGAAACAAATAGCCAAGCCATGGGGCTGGCCATGCAGGCTTGTTTGAGAAATGGTATCACGAGTTTCCATGATGCTGGAGCTACGCGCGAGAGTATTGAGTTATTTCATCGGTTTAAAAATGAAGGGAAACTCAATACCCGACTTTATGTAATGCTGACAGGGTTTGATCCCAAACTTGTTTACGAAAAGCTTCGAAGTGGCCCCGAAATAGATTCGGCCAATTTACTCACTATTCGTTCGATCAAGTTGAACTGTGATGGAGCGTTGGGCTCTCGCGGTGCTTGGTTATTGGAACCCTACACCGATCGCCCTGACTTCAGCGGAATGGCCACACTACCGATGGATACGGTATTGAAGATTTCGCGCGAAGGTTTGAAGTATGGTTTCCAAGTGTGTTCACATGCCATTGGCGACCGTGCTAACAAAGAAATTTTGGATCGCTACGAAACTGCTTTCAAAGAAAATCCTGATAAGGCCAAAGATGCCCGGTTTAGGATTGAACATGCTCAACATTTGGCACCTAACGATATTCCTAGGTTCGGCCAGTTGGGGGTGATCCCGGCCATGCAGGCAGTACATCTAGCATCAGATCGGCCATGGGCGATTGAGCGGCTGGGTGAAAAGCGAATCAAAGAGGGAGCTTACATGTGGCAGTCTTTATTGAAGTCAGGAGCTAAGATTGTCAATGGCACAGATGTGCCCGTGGAGCCGATCAATCCTATTGCCGGTTTCTATGCTTCCGTTACACGCCAAACTTTGGCCGGTGAGCCTCGTGGAGGCTACGAACCCGCTGAAAAAATGACCCGCGAACAAGCTTTGAAGTCATACACTATAGATGCCGCCTACGGGGCTTTTGAAGAGAAAATAAAGGGGTCAATCGAGGTAGGGAAACTGGCAGACTTTACGGTTTTTTCTCAAGATTTAATGACCGCTGCGGACGATCAGATTATGAAAATAAAAATTGAGATGACAATCTTGGGCGGCAAAGTATTATTTGAGGCAAAAAAATAAGGGCTGTTTTGCAGCCCCTAAAAAGTCAGTATCGCAGTAGCGACTATTTCAAAAACTTGTGGGCTTGATCCATTAACATTTTACGATCTGCAGTAATGGAAGGGTCGCTATAAATACGGGAAGACAATTCACCCACTACGCCTTTTTTATAGCCCAATCTTTCGGCCACTTCCTCGCAGAAATGGATTTCACTTTTAAAAACTTGCCCATCACTTTTCATAAGTTGAATAAGGTGATAAAGATTTTCAAATTTTTGGTCTTCTGTAAGTGTTTCAAGACTGCCAATAGGGGTAGGCTTTTTCATCATTTCATCTACATCCTCTTTTGGGATGCCGTTTGCCTTTGCCAACGCATAAATAATTTTCGCCTCTTTTTCTGCTACAGTATTGTCACTAGCGGCCAAATTTATGAGCACGTTTAATTGAGATTTTATCATATTGATTTAATATTTGTACAAATTTATAAACAAACAACAATTAAATTTAAGTAAAAATAATCGAATTCTTACACCTAACTTATAAAATTCAAGTTTAGGTATTTTTGTATCAAACCCGTATGCAACCTTTTCTGCCGCCCTCAGTCTTTTAATCAAAGTTATCAACTATGTTAAAGTCATTCTTTTCGATCTTGTTTTTTGCGATAATAACGACAACATTTTCGCAAGATGTTGAGAGCCGTGCTATTAGTTCATTTAGTGCGCTTAAGTCTTCTTCCGGTATTGATGTGTATCTCAAAAAGGGAGCAAAAGAAGGCCTTAAAGTAGAGGTGATGAACGGAAAATTATCAGATGTTCTTACCGATGTATCGGGAAATACACTGCGTATCCAGATGCGCAGCGGCAGTTTTCGCAAGATCAATGTAAAAGTTTATGTGACTTATGTAAAATTGGAAACTCTTTCTTCCAGTTCTGGGTCGAGTATTTTTTCGGACGGGAAAATTTCATCTACCACGATCAGTCTACAATCATCGAGTGGTGCCTCTATTGAAGTAACTATTGAGGCGGAGACAACAACCGTTAATGTTTCTAGTGGTAGCAATGTTCGGTTGGATGGGAAAACTAAATTTTTAGAGGCAGAGGCTAGCAGTGCAGGAAACATTGATGCCTATAATCTAGAGAGCGAAAAAGTGCATGCAAGATCTAGCAGCGGGGGAAGTATCAAGATCAATGCTTTGGTTGAAATTGAAGCCCACGCCAGCAGCGGGGGTAGTATCCGGTACCGCGGCAATCCTTCCAAAACGAACACCGGCTCTAGCAGTGGTGGATCTGTGAAAAAGTCAAACTAGGTTATGGTGAACCTGAGTTCCTCTTGGATTTCTTTTTTTGACTCAAGTTGCTCTTCACGTAGGTTCTTTTCCCAGTTTACCCAAGCGATCGAAAATTTGTTTTCTTAGTAGCTGTTGGGTAAGAAAATATGCGGTGGCGAATTGGATAAAAATGAATTTGGCGGCCTAGCTTTTTTTGGCTTAGATGGGTTTCTTATTTACCTAGTTTAATGTTCCCGAATATTTAGTTAAACGTTTTCAGCTTTTCGAAATGGATTTTTATGAAAAAACATAAGAAAACAGTTTTCGGATCATTTTCCCGCTGATTTTTCTCGGTATTTAGTAGTTACAGCCATTGCGTTTTTATTTTTTTACGTGATTAAGAAAAGTCATCTGCGATACGAACTGTACCCTTAAGGAATTTCAAAAAGTAAGTTGGGTAGATGGATCAATACATCAGTTAGCCAATATCTGCATCACCAGTTTTTTAAGCGGATAATAGGCTGTATTTTTTGTGGTCAGATCGTTGGATGGGTACGCTCCGCCCGGTTACGCTCCGCGATTTGACGAGGTCAGGGCGCGGAAGGAGCCCGATGGAAAATGGTAGTTCTTTTATCAAATACGAAATGCATTGAATAAGCAGTCGTAATTCCAATAGCGATGCCACCTAAAATATCAAATGGATAATGAACCCCTAAGTAAATTCTGGAAAATGCAACCAAGCCCGCCCATAGCAAAAGCGGTAACGCAATTCTCCATTTAGGAAATAAAAACACGAGGGAGGAAAAAGCAGCAAACGCTTCAGTGGTGTGCCCTGATGGAAATGAAAAACTTCCGCCTACACTCAATTTAATGAGCCGGGCGTCCACTGCATAAGGGCGCGGTACAGAACCGATGTTTTTGATCATATAGGAAACAAGACCGGCCATTGCAATACTTAGAACGACAAATAGAAAAGAAGACCGTGAGTTTTTTTTATCTGCTGATTTAAACTCTGCAATCACCGCAAGAGCCACAGGAATGCCGAGGCTAAAGATCGAAACGGAGTCTGAAATAAGTTGAAGCGATACAGTGATGAAATCGTTCCTATCCCGTTGTAGCCAGTAGATTAAATCCAACTGCGGCAATGTTTTTACCCAGAGCATAAGACTACCGATGATGGCTAAAAAAAGTGCCATCGCCAAAATCGGAAATGGCGGGTTTTTATTATTTTCCATTCAAACAAAGAACGTAAAATTATTAGTTAAATGTAATAAAGCACGATCTTGCCGCCCCATTTATAAAAGTTGATTTTTATGAACAAATGTGTATTTCTTGATCGCGATGGCGTACTAAATGAAGACAATCCCAATTACACGTACAAAGTGCAGAATTTTAACATCTTGCCCGGTGTTCCTGAGGCGTTGCAAAAGTTGAAAGAGAATGGGTACTTGTTAGTAGTTGTCACTAATCAATCGGGCATAGCGCAAGGCCTCTACACTCAAACGGAGATGAATGAATGTCACGATTATTTGCAGCAACAAACAGGACACTTGATTGATCATTTCTATTTTTCGCCTTACCATCCAACAGTGACAGCCTCATTGGCAAGAAAGCCAGGGACTTTGATGTTTGAAAAAGCGCGCGCAAAATTCATGATCGATTTTGCTCAATCATGGATGATCGGAGATCGCGGGCGTGATATCATCCCCGCAAGGGAATTGGGAATAAAAACAATTCAAGTTGGTCATGAGATTGAGCCCGAAAATGAGGCGGACTACAAAGTGTTGAGTTTGTTAGCTGCTACGGACCTAATTTTAAAGTAACCAATTTGTTAACTTGAGTTAGCAGGCAGTCTCGGTTATTCTAGTTAAATTTAAACCTTACCAAACCATAGAATTATGAAAAAATTATTCATATCAGTATTTCTGCTAGGGGCAGCGATGCTTGCAAATTCTCAAAACTTTGAAGGCACCCTTAAATGGTCAATGAAATCGGAGATAACTGATCCAAAAATGAAAGTACAGATGGAGGAAGCTCAAAAGAAAATGGCCGATCCTGACACGCAAGCGCAAATGAAAGAGATGCAGGAAAAAATGAACGACCCACAAATGAAGGCGATGATGGACGCGAATCCACAGATGAAGGCTGCCATGGAGAATGTGATGAAAATGAATCAAGGGGGTGGAATGGACATGTCATCTATGATACCATCGGGTTTTATTTTCAAAGTGAAGGGCGGAAACACGCTTACTATTGTGGAAGGTGGAATGATGCCCATGGAGGTATTGCATCTGAAAGATCAAGACAAAACTTATCAATTGGATAGGAAAAATAAAACCTATTCGGAGATGTACAATGGAACGGGCTCAGTTGATCCAGCCGACAAACTACAAGTGAAAGTAACCAAGACGAGCGAAACGACCACCATCTTAAACTACAAGTGCACAAAATACATTGCAACGGTGGAGGAAGATGGAAAAACAGTTAATCAAATTTATTGGACTACCACCGACATCAAAGATTTTGATATGAAAAGCTTGACAAAACAAAAAATAGGCCAAGGGCAACAGATTCTTTATGATGGCATTGATGGAGTTCCTTTGAGGATGGAGATGACTATGCCCGAGGCGAGAATGACAATGGAAGTAACCGAAATCAAGAAGGAATCATTGAGTGCAGCTCAGTTTACTATTCCTTCCGATTACAAACAGACAAAAGGAATGTTTGGGAGGCCATGATCTAAATCAAACAAAAAAAGAGCCTTCTGTTGGAAGGCTCTTTTTATTAAAGCTAAACAGATCTTACTTTCAGCTTGGTAGGCTTTTGTCTTTTAGGTGCCTGCCATTCTTCGTAGCCCAATATCTTCAACATACTCTCGCTCGTCTGTTCAGGTGCAAAAAGTTCGGTAGAGATTTCACCATCGTCATTGCGGTCAATCAACACATGCTTGGGTGCAGGAATCAGGCAATGCTGAATACCACCATAACCTCCAAGTGATTCTTGATACGCGCCTGTGTGGAAAAAGCCAATGTACAATGGCTCTTCATCATTGATCATCGGCAAGAAAACTTCACCCGTGTGTGCCTCTGAGTTATAATAGTCTTGGCTATCACAAGTCAATCCGCCAATATTGATTTTATGGTAGGGATCATCCCACTTGTTTAAGGCCATTAAAATATATTTTTGGTTCATTCCCCACACATCGGGCAAATGGGTGATGAATGAACCATCGATCATATACCAAAGCTCTTTGTCGTTTTGCAGTTTTTGATCGACCACGGAATAAAGTACGGCTCCACTTTCGGCCACGGTAAAACTTCCAAACTCAGTAAAAATGTTGGGAACAGGAACATTGTTCTTTTCACAAATCCATTTGATGTTTTCCACAATCTGTTCGATCATGTATTTATAATCGTACTGAAACGTGAGAGAAGTCTTTACTGGAAAGCCGCCACCAATGTCAATCGAATCTAAGGTAGGGCAGATTTTTTTCATTTCGCAATACTTGAAGATGAAGCGGCTAAGCTCACTCCAATAATAAGCCGTGTCTTTAATTCCTGTATTGATGAAAAAGTGCAGCAGTTTCAACGAGGCCTTATTGCTGGGTTCGATTTTTTCTTTGTACAAGGCATTGATGTCATTATAGCGGATGCCCAAACGAGAAGTATAAAATTCAAATTTTGGTTCTTCATCAGCCGCCACCCGAATCCCTACATTGTAGGGTTTGGTGACATTTTTTTCATACGTCTCAATCTCACTCAAATTATCTAAGATGGGCATGCAGTTGAAGCCATCATTTAACAAGTCGGTGATATAGTCACGGTATTTCGGCATTTTAAAGCCATTGCAGAGAATGAACGTGTCTTTGGTGATCTTGCCACGCCCGTATAGTGTGCGAACAATTGGAATGTCAAATGCAGAGGAAGTCTCAATATGGATATCGTTCTTCAGTGCTTCTTCTAAAATAAAATCATAGTGGGAAGATTTCGTGCAATAGCAGTACGTATACGTTCCATTGTATTTAAACCGCTCCATAGCATTGTTAAAAGCTGATTTGGCAAAGCGAATGTTCTCACTGATTTTTGGTAAGTAGGTAATCTTCAAGGGCGTGCCATATTCTTTGATGATGTCCATCAATGGAACATCGTTGAATAGTAATTCGTGCTCTCTTACTTTGAACTCTTTTTGTGGAAATTCAAAGGTTTGCTCAATCAATTCGCGATAGCTTTTCATAGTTGTTTGTTGCTGATTGCTGGTCTGATCTGCTTAACTAACAACGATCAACTAATCACCAACAACCAAAATTCGGCTACAATATTGCCATAATTTCGCCATCTTTGCAATAATTCAAACTCGTATGGTTGACTACATTTTGTTGGTTTTTGCCAGTGCGCACGCGTTACCCGATTTCTGACGGGATTGAGCCAAGGAATATCCGCTTTTTATTCTTAGTTGATCAGTAGAACCATTAATTATCTTTTTGTGAAGTCGAAGGAAATAAAAATCATCGAAGTAAAGTCCGAAATCGGTGCCGGAACACGTGGGGCAAGCTTGGGGGTGGCGGCCATAAAGATTGCCAGCCTAGACATGAAGTCGGATTTGTTTAGGAGATACGATTCCATTGAAGTGGAAAACGTGAACGAACTGCTTTTCGATGGGGCCGAGCATGCCTACGCGAAATTTATCGATGGTGTGCTGATCATGGAAGAGCGCGTTTGCTTAGAGGTGTACGAGCAAATTTTTGACGATTACTTTCCGTTGATTATGGCGGGCGATCACTCTACTGCCTACGGCACAATTGCCGGGATAAAAAAAGCATATCCGAAAAAGAGGTTGGGGGTGGTGTGGATTGATGCCCATGCTGATTTGCACACCCCGTTTACCACTCCGTCAGGCAACATGCATGGTATGCCGTTGGCCATGGCCTTGGACATAGATAATTTTGAATGCAAAGTGAATGATCCGCGAGGAGAGACGCTCGACTATTGGGAGCAGATTAAAAACGTTGGCATGAACGGCCCCAAGATTAATTCAGAAGACTTGGTGTTTGTGGCGGTACGTGATTTGGAAAAGCCTGAGAATTATTTAATCAATAAACTAAATATCAATTTTATTGAAGTTGAAGATGTGAAGAAGCTGGGTGCAGATAAGATTGCGCACAAAGTCTTACAGATGTTAGATCATTGTGATCTGATTTATGTTTCGTTTGATGTGGATAGTATCGATAGCCGTTTTTCTACCGGCACAGGCACGCCCGTACCCAATGGCTTGACGGTAGAAGAAGCTAAGTTGTTGAACTCCGAACTGTGCAAAGATGCTAAAGTATGTGCATGGGAAATTGTAGAAATAAATCCAACACTAGATACCGAAAACCGCATGGCCGAGGGTGCCTTCGAGATTTTGGAGGCTTCAGCTAAAGCTATTGAAGCAAGGCCGGTATTGGCGGAATAATGCAAGAACCGATCGGGAAATAGCTGTTTGTGTCTCAGCAATTTTAAAGGTTTAGCTTAAAATTTTAGGGTCATAAAAAGCGTTTGATATCGATTTTCCAAAAAAGAATTCAAACAATTCTCGGAATTAGGAGCGTTGGCAACAAGTGAAGTGCGTACAACTACAGCGGTGAAAAATGTGCCGAAGGCCACTCGTCTTTGTTCGAGTTCCGCGGAGGCAAAACAAGAAAATATTTTAAGGGATTTTTTTTTTGCCGCAAACCCCTCTGCCTTATCCAACGTTGAAAACTATCCAAATATTAGAGTAGCTTAAAGATCCAATTGCTGATTTAAGGATTTCAAATAAGTTTTATGCCGCAGCATTAACATTCTAATGTAAAGGATACTTTCTTCAGGTAATACTGATTGATATATACTTGAAATTTTATGCTACTTCAGATTTATACCCTTCATGTTTGCTCAGAATCATGGCTACCTCTGTCAATAGCACTCCGTAAATTACTTTCGAACAAACGTCTGCTATGGTATAGGTAATCTGGCGGCCAACCACCCCGGATTCGTTAAAGAATCCTCCCTCGATTCCCAGCAAATGCGGCATCAGGTATGCGCCCGGGTACAACATCCAAGATATCAGAAATACAACCCATATAGAATTCAAGGTTTGCTGCGCTTTAAGAGGAAGACCTTCTTTTCCTTCGTTAATTACCTTCTTCATCAGGTAAAGAATATGTATAAAAAATATGGTTGAGATGGCTCCCCAGACGGCAAACGTTACAAGATCAGTAACTTCGTAAAACTGGCCGATATATCCGGTAAGAATCATCCCAGTTCCTGAAAACCAGAACTGATTGCGGATACTACTGAAGCTGGACCGGGTTAGCGAAATGACAAACAACATCTGAAACAGCAGCATGGGTACATCGATGAGCCAGTTCAGATAACGGTAACCATTGTTAAACAGATCGGCTCCCGCTGCCAGGTAGTATTTACCCCGTTTTATATCAAACACAAAACTGCTCGTCCAGTTGTTTGCCTGAGCATATAGCAACAGGAAAGCAGATACCATTACTACCACAGAAAGCACAGATGACATCCGGTATTTGGGTGCTACCGACTTAATAGTGAGCACGAAATAAAAGAGTGCGGCTAGCATCACTGCATAACCGAGCGTAAGCACATGTGCCACCATTTGGTAGGCCATCTCGCTGAATCCTTGTTGCAGACCTATGTAGTTTTCAAAGCTCGCGTTTCCTAAATTATCCATAATTGTAAAGTTTTTATATAAATACTCAGCTTCTTTTTTATCAACCGAATGTCAATGTTTTTGAATTTTCCATTCCTTTCGGTCTAGTAATGCATTATTTTGTTCCAATATTTGAAATATAGGTTTTTAGCCTGATTTATCCAAATCGATCTGTAAAAATAGCTGAGAGTACTGGGTTAAATGGGGTTAAGGCTTCGCATTCGCTGGTATTCTCCATCTCAACTTATTGCGCGACCCGGAACTTTACTTTCGAGAAAATATTGACCAACAACTAATTTTAGATGAGATTCATCATAAGCCTGATTTGTTTCCTGTAATGAGGTCACTGATCGACATCAAAAGAAAGCCAGGACGGTTTTTTTGATTACTGGCTCGGCCTCCCCCACGGTCATTCAGCATGGATCAGAAACACTGCCAGGTAGAATTGCCTTTTGTGAACTTCATCCATTTTCATTAAACGAAACAGAAGGCAATTACAAGAAGCTGTGGTTGAGAGGAGGTTTCCCCGATTCTTATTTGGCCAAAAAAATATTGGCAACAGTATGAGTTGGCGGCAGCGCTTTATTCAAACGTATATTCAAAGAGATGTTCCATCGCTTGGCTTGGTGGCCGACCGTACTACCTTACGGAAGTTGCTACAGATGATTAGTAACTCTCAAGGTGCGATTGTGAATTATAGCTCGCTGTCCAAGTCGCTAGGCATATCAGTTACTACCATCATTCGCTATGTCGAGGTGTTGGAAGAAACATTCGTTATAAGAAGGCTGCCCTCGTATCATACCAATTCAAGAAAGCGGTTGGTGAAGGCGCCTAAATTATTTATTCGAGATTCGGGTTTGCTGCACGCGCTGTGGGGCATTGATAGTGCAACTGCGCTAATGGGGCATCATTTAGTTGGGCATTCGTGGGAAGGATTTGTAATGCAGCAGGTAGCAGCTAGTCTTAAGGATGAGTTTGAGCTTTTCTACTATAGAACCCAAGATGGCGCAGAGGTCGATTTGGTAATAACAAAAGCAGCGAAGCCTGTTGTATCTTTAGAAATCAAATTCTCTGACGATCCTGTGCTGAGCAGGGGCAACCATATTGCTTTGACTGATTTAAAAGCCAAGTATAATTTTATTGTTACCCCTTCCGCCAAAGACCACCCGTATGACGAAAATAGCAGGGTATTTAGTATTGCAACAGTGCTGCCTGAATTGAAGAAATTTGGCATCTTGTATTGATTTTAAATTATTGTAGATGATGAATTCTCTCTTATGGAAGATGATTTACATGTCAAGTATCGTCTCCCGTTTCCGGTACGATACGAATTGTTGAACTTGACAGTTGAGATCAATTGTAGCGGAGAGTATGTTGCCCGGGAAACTCACCGATGCGCGCCTCGATAAAACTTGACTTTTGTCGCATCGTGCACGAAGCGGGAGACGATGCTTGACAAAAAATCGAGGATGAATTTTTTCCGTTTCGTGAAGACACCAACTGGGGCTTTGGTAAGATAGTTCATAAGTATGAATTACTAAACGAAAGCAAACGAATCAAATCAACCACCTTGACGGCTTTCAATTGCATGGCCGCCACGAAGATATGTGCAGCAAGAAATCCTCTAGAGATAGACATACTTTCGTTCGAACAATAATTATGGACTGCCTTTTTTGCCTCATCAAAACCTTGGGTTTCGTAAACGCCCAAAATATCAACCGAATTCTCTTCTGTTGTGACTTCGCGAATTTTAGGCGTGTAACCGAGTCGTTCAATCATTGACTCAGCTACATCCCATGTCGACCAGGGATTTTGACCCGTCACGAGAGGGCCGTCCTTGGTTACCGTATTCAAATACATAGGTCCTTCCCTAAACCGAGCACCATTTTCTGTCAGCTTATCTTGCAATAAAAAGGGGAATATTTCC
>JBBSCN010000016.1:0-28491 GCA_038250265.1 Cytophagales bacterium
AAAAGTGGTGTAACGCATTTTGCTTGCGCGAATGAAGTGGAGTGTATCAATCAGATCAAACAACTGTTTAGTTACCTCCCGCAAAACTGCGAAGACGATGCCCCTCGACTGCCCTACGAACCCAAAGATGAAAAGAGAACGGTGTTGAATGATATTGTTCCGGCCAATCCTAATCAACCGTATGACATGCGCGAGGTGATCAACGGCATTGTTGACACCGACACTTTTTTTGAAGCGCATAAAAACTTTGCCGAGAATATTGTAGTTGGCTTTGCGCGATTGGCTGGCCGAAGTATTGGCATCGTTGGCAATCAACCTGCTTCGATGGCAGGTGTTTTAGATATTGACAGCAGCGTGAAGGCGGCACGATTCGTTCGCTTCTGCGATTCATTTAATATTCCGTTGTTGGTATTAGAAGATGTTCCAGGCTTTTTGCCGGGCACGGATCAAGAGTGGAATGCGATCATTACCAACGGGGCGAAGTTGTTGTATGCTTTTAGCGAAGCCACCGTTCCCCGCATAACCGTCATCACCCGCAAAGCATACGGTGGTGCGTATGATGTAATGAACAGCAAACACATTGGTGCCGATATGAATTATGCGTGGCCAACGGCCGAGATTGCCGTAATGGGTGCCAAAGGTGCAGCCGAGATTATTTTCAAAAAAGAAATTTCAGAAGCCGCCAATCCTGAAGAAAAATTGAACGAGAAGGTGGAGGAGTACACGAAAAAATTTGCCAATCCGTATCGGGCAGCTTTCCGTGGATTCATTGACGAAGTAATCTATCCTGACCAAACGCGAGAAAAATTAATCCGAGCATTTCAAATGTTGGAAAATAAAGTGGCTGTACTTCCGAAAAAGAAGCATGGGAATATTCCTCTTTGATTCGAATTTTTTTTTAATCTAACATCTAACATCTTTTTATGGACAAACAAAGCAAAAAATTCCTTTACGAGTATCTGAACAATGCATCGCCCACCGGCTTTGAATCATCGGGCCAGCAAATCTGGTTGGATTATATAAAGCCTTATATCAGCGAATATATGATTGATGTGTATGGCACGGCCGTGGGTATTATCAATCCAAAGGCAACCTATAAAGTGGTCATTGAAGCGCATGCCGATGAAATCAGTTGGTTTGTGAACTACATTACCGATGACGGGTATATATATGTTAGGCGCAATGGCGGGTCTGATCACCAGATTGCTCCCTCCATGCGTGTAAACATCCACACCGAAAAGGGAATTGTAAAGGGAGTATTTGGCTGGCCGGCCATCCACGTGCGCGATGCAGGGAAGGAAGAAGCGCCAAGCTTAAAAAACATCTTCATTGATTGTGGAGCCGCCAACAAAAAAGAAGTAGAGTCAATGGGCATCCATGTGGGTACCGTGATCACCTTTGAGGCGGACTTGATGGAACTAAACAAGAATTATTTGGTAGGCCGGGCGTTGGATAACCGCATGGGCGGCTTTATGATTGCCGAAGTGACGAGAAGATTGAGTGAGAATAAAAAGAAGCTTCCTTTTGGACTTTATATAGTTAATGCTGTTCAAGAAGAAATTGGTTTGCGTGGAGCAGAAATGATTTCCCGTAAAATCAAGCCAGACTTGGCGATCTGTACAGACGTTACGCATGATACCCAATCGCCCATGTATAACAAGAAGGAAAGCGGGAATTTAAAGTGTGGTTTAGGGCCTGTGGTTTGTATCGGTCCCGCTGTGCAAAATAATGTTTTGAAAATGATCATTCAGACAGCAGAAAAGAAAAAAATTATTTATCAGCGTCAAGCTGTATCGCGGTCAACCGGTACAGACACAGATTCTTTTGCCTATTCGGCCGAAGGTGTGGCTTCTGCGTTGATTTCGCTGCCCTTAAAATACATGCATACTACTGTGGAGACCGTTCATAAGGATGATGTAGAGAGCGTAATTAATCTCATTTATGAGGTTTTGCTACAATTGAAGCCTGGACGTGATTACCGTTACATAAAATAACGAAGGTTAAAATGGTTTTAAGTGGGATTTTTAAGGCATTTGGCAGAAGCCGGTAAAAAGATTTGTCAGATCTTAAATCCGATAGTTATCAAACCACTACGACCCCTCTAGTTTTCTGGAGGGGTCTATTTTTGAATCACTAAACAACAATAAAAACAAATACCCATGAAACCAGTACAAGCCCTTTTCCTAATTCCTTTTCTTTTTGTAGGATCGACCTTCGCACAAGATCGCCCAATACATGAAATCCATACTGTGATGGTATTCAATTTTACTAAGTAGATGTAATGGTCGGATTCAGACAAGCCGGGTGAATTTGTAATTGGCGTCATAGGAAATGAAGAAGTTTATAAAACTCTTACTCCTTGGTACAATGGCAAATCAAAAGGAGCAAAAACCTATGTCAATAAGAAATTCAATAATGCTTCAGAGGTGTCGGATTGTGCTGTGGTTTACATTGACAAAAGTAAAAGTGGAGAGTTTGAATCGGTTAACAACAAAGTAAAAGGGAAAGGCACTTTAGTGGTAACGGATCGCAACGGCTTAGCTGCAAAAGGAAGCTGTATCAATTTTAAGACAGTAGATAGACGACAAGTTGAAAATTGAGCTCAATCAAAAGGCAATTGAGACCCCCAATTTGAAGGTTTCCAGCGCCCTCACAGCGATGGCAATATTGATTTAGCGAGGATTTTAAGTTAAGTTTAAGTTAACTTTGATTCTTAACTTGAAATACCCATGAAACGAATATCTTTTGCAGTACTAGTGATTTGTGGATTCGCGGCATCCGCCCAAACGGAAAAGCCGATGCACGAGATTCATGCGCAGATGATCTATAACTTTATCAAGTACATTCAATGGCCAAATGATACAGAGCCCGGTGAGTTTGTGGTGGGCATAATTGGGGAGGATGATGTATTCAATTACCTAAAGGGATACTATGATGGAAAGCCAAAAGGCGCGAAGAAATATTCGATTCGGAAACTTAGCTCTGCAGAGGAGTCGGCTGTCTGTTCCGTTGTTTACATCGGAAAAAATAAAAGTGGGCAATTTGAGAACATCAAAAATACCGTTACGGGCAAGCCAGTGTTAACGATTACTGATAGCTTTAACTTAGGCAAGAAAGGTAGCTGCATTAATTTTAAAGTGTTAGACGGTAAGTTGAAATTTGAATTGAACCAAGCCTCTGTAACAGCCTCAACATTAAAAGTAGCGAGTCAATTGAGCAGCATGGCCATTGTTCTATAGGTGATCAAAAAGACCTTTACCGACCAACTTTTTAGCACGGTTGAAATAGCCTTTCCTCCAAAACGAATTATATCTTTGGTTCCGTCTCAAACGGAACTTTTGTTTTTTCTACAGTTAGATGACGTTATTGCGGGCATCACCAAATTTTGCATTCATCCTGAGAAGGAAATCAAAAACAAACCTATCGTTGGCGGTACGAAGAATTTTTGGTTTGATGCGATTGATAGAATTCAACCCGACCTTATCATTGGCAACAAAGAAGAAAACTATCAAGAAGGTATTGAGCAATTAGCTTTAAAATATCCAGTTTGGATGAGCGACATTTCTTCAATTGAGAATGCATTGCAAATGATTAAGTCTATTGGTGAGATTACTGATACAGTTTCAAAGGCTGAAAGTTTAGCAAAGGAGATTGAATTGTCTTTTGCTGCGCTAATGGTAAAAAATCCCGCCAAGGTGGTTTACCTGATTTGGAAATCGCCTTGGATGGCAGCGGGCCGGAACACGTTCATAAATAGTTGGCTTAGTCGATTGGGGTTTCTAAATGTGATCACAGAAAGTCGCTACCCCGTACTTTCAAATGAACAACTTCGGCAATTAAATCCCGAGCTTGTTTTGTTGTCGTCTGAGCCTTTTCCATTCAGAGGCAATCATATTCAAGAATTGCAGGCTATTTTGCCGAAAGCCAAAATCATGATCGTAGATGGCGAGATGTTTAGTTGGTACGGAAACAGAATGTTGAACGCTAGTGAGTATTTTAATTGTTTAAATTTTAACCGCTGAGGCGCTGATTCGCTAAGAAGCTCGAGGGAAATTTAAAAATCAAACCTTCGTGCCAGTTAACGACTTTGCGGTTAGATTTTCCATCGTATAAAGCGTGCGAGGGTTATATTTATAATTCGTGCATTCGTGGCAATTAAAAAATCTCGAACCCCACTCCCTTCATATCCTCCCAAAATCCCGGATATGATTTATTCACCACTTCGGGCGATTCAATTTTTAAATCAAACAAAGTCGCCCACGGTGCAAAACCCATTGCCATGCGGTGGTCGTGGTAGGTGTTGATTAAAACAGAAGCTGGAAGTTGGAGTTTGGAAGTTGGAGGTTGCAGTTTCCAGTTTCCAGTTTCCGATTCTGTAAGGGTAACTCCAATTTTTACCAATTCATTTTGAAGGGCGGCAATGCGGTCGGTTTCTTTTATGCGCAGGCTCTCAAGCCCAATAAATTCCCCGCTAATTCCCTTGGCTGCGCAAACAGGCAATATAGTCTGTGCCAAATCAGGGCAGTCTTTAAAGTCCCAAACCAAATGTTTAGCAGGTTCTTTTTTAGTTAGCAGAAGCGATCCTTCCAAGAAAGTGGATTGAACACCTATTTGATCCATGATTGAAACAATTACACTATCACCTTGCAGCGATTTTTCAGTAACATTCGGCAGTGTTATAGAAGCTTCTTTCGCCAAAGCGGTGAACCCAAACCAATAGCTGGCCGATGACCAATCCGCTTCTACTGTATACTGCGCTGGCTTGTAACGTTGGGGAGCAACTTCAATAGCTTTCTTTTTCAAATCAAGTCGGCACTCTACGTCAAACTCTTTCATTAGCGCGGCAGTCATTAAAATGTAGGGCACACTCCCAATATTCCCCGTAAGGGAAATAGTTAAGCCGTTGGGCAACAGTGGGGCGGTCATCATCAATGCAGAAATATATTGACTGCTGATATTTCCTGGGATTTCTATTTGGCTGGTTAGCTGTTTTTCAAAACCTCTTATTTCTATGGGCGGGAAGCCTTCCTTTTCTACGTATTCAATAGTAGCGCCCAACTTTCGAAGAGCGTCAACCAATAATCCGATGGGCCGCTCTTTCATCCGATCCGTTCCAGTCAATATTTTGGGTTTCCCCGTCAAGGAAAAATAGGCTGTGAGAAAGCGCATGGTCGTTCCTGCGTCTTTTACATCAATCGTTTTGCCAGGGTTTGCCAGAGCTTGCATCATCAACTGGGTATCGCGTGCGTCCGAAAGATTGCTAACGATGGATTGGTCGCCAGCCATGGCTTTTAAAATTAATGCCCGGTTACTTATGCTCTTGGAAGACGATAATTGTGATACAGTTCCCTGAAGAATAGGACAAGTAGGAATAGAAATATACGAACTCAAGGGTGTTGTCGTTTTAAGTAAAAGAAAAAATAATTTTTAAAGTACTTTCTTTATTCTAGATGAAACAAATAATTTTAAAAATCAGTTAATAGCACCATGGATACGAACAAAAAAATAGCGATTGGTTTAGGGGTAGCAGGTGGTGCGCTCTTAGCGGCCTGGCTTTTGACAGGCGACCGTAAAGAGAGGACCAAAGAATTTGTGGCCAAAGCTGCCCAAAAGGTAAAAAGCACGTTGAGTAGTAAAGAAAAAAAACAAGATGATTCTGACATCCACTACGTTTAGAGCTGACGATAGTACTCCAATGCGTCTAGTACCTCCTTCCTGCTTGTAGCCACATCCCAACTACATTTGCCAATTCCTTTCGGGACGGCCATTAACACCTCATTGCCTTTATTTTTCTTGTCTTGAAGCGCTAAGTTCCAAACGGGTTCGCTATCAAAATCTGTTTCTACTTTTCCAAATACTTGAATAAGGTAGGTTTGAATGGACTTTAACTCTTTTTCATTTAGTTGGCTTTTCTGTCGGGAGATCCAAGATTCCATAATCATTCCCATGGCAATGGCTTCTCCGTGAAAGATTTTTTTATCAATCGATAAATAGTATGTTTCCAGCGCGTGGCCAAGAGTATGGCCAAAGTTTAGAATCTTGCGGAGGCCTTTTTCATTGGGGTCTTGATCAGTAATCTGTTGTTTTATTTTTATAGAATGGGCGATTAACTCCTCCCAGTTTTGTTCGAGTAACGTTTTTTGGGTGATAGTTTGCCACATAGTCTTGTCGGCAATCAAACAGTGTTTGATGATTTCGGCAAAGCCAGAGCGCAATTCCCTTTCGGGCAAGGTTTTCAAGAACAATGGACTGATGAGTGTTGCCACGGGGTTTTGAAACACCCCGATGTGATTTTTGAAATTCATGAAGTCGATCCCCAATTTGCCGCCTACGCTCGCATCAACTTGTGCAAGAAGGGTAGTGGGCATTAAAACAAAACTTATTCCCCGCTTGAAAGTTGCCGCGCAGAATCCACCCATATCGCCCAGTACACCACCGCCCAGCACGAGCAGTAAAGCATGACGATCAAAATTCAACTCTGTAAGGCGTTGCCAAATTTGTTGGCATGTTTCTAAGTTTTTGACTTCTTCACCTGCGGCTACCTCAACCAAATGGTGAGCAGGCAAAACATCTTGGATGAGCGGATAGCAAAGGCTTTTGGTAGTAGGATCGACCAAAACCGCAAGTTGGGTAAACGATCTGTTTGTGAGGAACTCGACAATGAGTTTTTTGGGGTGAGAGTCAATTTGAACAGTAGCTGCTGACATTTGTTAAGAATTCGAGCTTAAAAATAGGCGGAAATATGCCCTTAACTATGATTTAAGTAATAGAAATCTACTTCCCTCTTATATTTGTGGCCAATTTGCTTATGGAGACAGTCCCCTCGATTCAGTTTGACAATACCGAAGTTGCCTTTTCGTACAAAAGCGACCGCGAACTTAAAAAGGCAAACTTCATTTTTTCGATTGTTAATCACCCCAGTATTTCTACCGTAGCTACCGGATTGGCAAGATTGGGTTTAGCCCTTCATTTGCCCATTAAAGCGATCATACGAAAGACGGTGTTTCAGCATTTTTGCGGGGGCGAAACGGCCGAGCAGACCGTTCTTACAATTGACAACCTTGCACGGCATCATGTAGGCGCTATTTTGGATTATTCAGTAGAGGGCGAAGATGATGAGGCAAGTTTTGATAAGACCACCGAAGAGATTTTGGAAACCTTTCACGTTGCCAAAGATCACCCCTCCATCCCATTTTGTGTTTTCAAAATGACTGGGTTGGCATCGTTTGATTTACTCGAAAAAGTTCATGCAAAGTCTTCCCTTACACCGGATGAAGTTGCAGCCTTCGAGCGGATTCGATCGCGGGTAGATAGCATTTGTAAAAAAGCATATGAATTGCAAATCCCAGTATTAATTGATGCTGAAGACAGTTGGATTCAAAACCCGATCGATGAGTTGGCTTATGAAATGATGCGGAAGTATAATGGCCAGAAAGCCGTTGTGTTCAATACATTTCAAATGTACCGTGCCGATATGTTGGGCAATTTGCGCAATGCATTTCACGAGGCGGCCATGTATAATTATTTTTTGGGTGTGAAGATGGTGCGCGGTGCCTACATGGAAAAAGAAGGGGAGCGAGCCGCGAAGATGGGCTATCCAAATCCCATTCACCCCAATAAAGAAGCAACCGATGAGTCATTCAACAAAGGCCTCGCTTTTTGCATCGATAATAAGCAGCGAATTTCGGTAATGTGTGGATCCCATAACGAATACAGCAATCAATATCTCACGGTATTGATGAACAAACACGGCATGGCCAATAATGACAATCGTGTTTGGTTTGCGCAGTTGCTTGGCATGAGCGATAACATTTCTTTCAATCTCGCCAAAGCGGGATACAATGTGGCCAAGTATGTGCCGTATGGCCCGGTAGAATCGGTAATGCCGTATCTATTACGGAGAGCTTCTGAGAATACATCAGTTGCAGGGCAAAGCAGTAGAGAACTTGTCTTGATCAGGAAGGAATTGAAGAGAAGGAAGTCAATTTGAAAATTTATATGGTGTATTTCGATTCGATAACCATCGGGTATTGCATGCTTATAAAATGACCAGCCAATGACTCTCTTGTTAAATTAGTCCCGCGCCCCCCTCTTATGCGAAGTAGAGAGGGGGTGACCTCGCAACGGGAGGTCGGGGGTGAGTGTAAGTGCGACAATTTGAATTCTACTCGATTGATACTCATAAGTCAATTCATCTTCAAAATTTTCTACCTTTACGGGATCATGAATAAAGAGGAGGTAATTCAATTCTTAGCTGACCAAAAGACCAACTTATTAGAGAAATTTAAGATTACTTAAATTGGTTTTTTCGGTTCTATGGCACGGTCAGAGAAAGCAAATGATATTGACATTATTGTGGAGTTTACACCAGATACAATTGATTTATTTGAAAAGAAATTCGAGTTAAGAGAATTATTAGAAGGCAGGTTTAGAATGCCGGTGGATATTTTGCAGAGAGAAATCCATTAGCGCATCTGTTAAAAAGCTAATCATGCAGGATGTCATTTTTATCTGACAAGGATCGGGTCAATTTAGAGGCCATTCTATTGGCAGCCACTAAAATCGAAACCTTCATCAAAGGGATTAAAAATCACAAGCAGTTTTACGAAGATGAAAAGACCTTTGACTCGGTGCTGATGAACTTTGTAATCATTGGAGAGTCAGTGGCAAGGCTAAACGCAGAATAAAAGGCATCACAACCTTCGATTCCATGGAATAAAATCAAAGCATTTCGTAATTTCGTGGCCACAATTATTTTGGCTTAGACTCAGAAGAAATTTGGCAACTAACACAATCCCATCTTCCTCAACTAAGAGAAGATGTTAAAAGAATTTTAGAATAGAAGTATGCACCTAAGTGAACAAGAAATCATCCGTAGGCAGAGTTTGGAAGAGTTGAACAAACTCGGTATCAACCCTTATCCTGCGGAGCTGTTTGAAGTCAACATTACGTCAAAAGAAATACACGCCAACTATCCGCAGCGCGAATACAAAGATATTTCCATTGCTGGTCGTATCATGACGCGCAGGATTATGGGCAATGCTTCGTTTGCCGAATTGCAAGATGAAACCGGACGCATACAACTTTATTTTAGAAGAGATGATATCTGCACCGGAGAAGACAAGACGTTTTACAATATTGTTTTTAAAAAACTGCTGGATATAGGCGATATCATTGGCGTGACGGGTTTTGTGTTTACTACACAAACGGGTGAGATATCCATTCATGTCACCAGCTTTAAAGTGTTGGCAAAAGCGCTACGGCCGCTGCCCATTGTCAAAGAAACAACCGATGAAAAAGGCAATATTACTTTGCATGACGCCTTTACTGATCCCGAGCAACGGTACCGTATGCGTTATGTGGACCTTACAGTAAATCCACACGTTCGTGATGCTTTTATCAAGCGTACTCAGTTGGTCAACTCGATGCGAGAATATCTTACAGGCAAAGGCTATTTGGAGGTTGAAACTCCCATTTTGCAACCGCTCTATGGCGGTGCAGCTGCCAAGCCATTTAAGACTCACCACAATGCACTGGACATGATGTTGTACATGCGCATTGCCAATGAATTATATTTGAAAAGGTTGATTGTAGGTGGCTTCGATGGGGTTTATGAATTCGCAAAGGATTTCCGAAATGAAGGAATGTCCCGTTTTCATAATCCGGAGTTTACCATGATCGAATTATACGTGGCGTATAAAGACTATTATTGGATGATGGAATTGGTGGAAGAGATGGTTGAAAAAGTAGCCATTGACCTGCACGGAACCACCGAAATAAAAGTGGGTGATAATCTCATCAATTTCAAACGTCCATGGAAACGCTTCACCATGTATGAGGCCATCCAACATTTTACAGGTGTCGATATTTCTGAAATGGACGAAGCAGCTTTACGCGAAACGTGTAAGAAGTTGAATGTGCCTGCTGACCCAACTATGGGAAAGGCCAAATTGATCGATCAGATTTTTGGTGAAACATGTGAGCCAAATTTGATTCAGCCTACGTTCATTACCGACTATCCTGTGGAGATGTCTCCACTTTCGAAAAACCATAGAAGCAAACCAGGCTTGGTGGAGAGATTTGAGGCTATTTGTAATCGCAAAGAAATTTGCAACGCTTATTCTGAATTGAATGACCCCATTGATCAGCGCAAGCGATTTGAAGAACAACTCGAACTTGGCAAACGTGGTGATGAGGAAGCCATGACACTAGATGAAGATTTTTTACGGGCGCTCGAATATGGAATGCCGCCCACTGCAGGTTTAGGTGTTGGCATCGACCGGTTGGCGATGATCATGACCAACTCTGCATCTATTCAAGATGTGATTTTCTTTCCACAGATGAAGGCAGAAAAAGGAGCGGAAGCAGTTGATACCCAAAAAGAATTTGAAGCAGCGGGCATTCGTGCAGAGTTGATACCAATTTTAGTGAAGCTCGGTATTCAGTCGATGGCGCAATTAAAAGAAATCAAGCCGACCAAAATATTTAACGATATTCCTGGGATGCGAAAAAAAATGAAGTTGGATACGGTGCAAAACCCAACACTGCAAGAGATTGAAGGATGGCTGAGATAGTCCCGATAGCTATCGGGATTGGTTAAGGGTAAGCAGTGGTCGGTAAAAATAAAAACAGTTAGTCTGGTTACTAAATTTATATATTCTAACTCCTTTTAGCAATTAACTACCTAACATCAAAAAACGAACGAGTGCGGTTAAGTTTCAAGTCGCGGAGAAGCGCTGATTTAATTCCAATATTGAAAGTGTAATTTTGGAAGGGGCCGAATGGAACCCAGCTCAATGAAAGCTGCCAGCAGTGAATATCTCTATTGATGGAGAAGCTTGTTTGAGTGATTTCACTTCTTACAAAATCATATCCCGAGTTGAATACAACTTTCCATTTTTCGGTCATCGAAACATCGCCTGAGAAATTGAGTGCTTGTGTAATTTGGGTTGTCGAATTAAATCCTCGAGAGTAATTAATGTTATAGTTGATGCGCAGATTCCAAGGTATTTTAAAATCAATATAGGTATTGGGATTTTGAAGTAAATGATTTTTGTCAGCATCTGTCGCATTTGATTTAGCGATCTGATCTCGCGTATTATTATCACTTTTTTGGCCTTTCGGGCTTAAATTGGTACCGAAGGCAAGACCAGCATTGGTAATTCTACCTATTCCGTTGCCCGTGTTCCAAGCATACCGATCCCGTTTTCGTTCCACTAAGGAAGTTCCTTCGTTAGGGATTGTTAGATCATTTCTACTTATTTCGTATTGATAAGGGTCCAAGGTCGCATTAATGTTAATATTGATTTTATTATCGAGCACGTTGGTGTTTGCGCTGATCGCGATTGGTGCGAGTTTAAAGGAGTCAGCAGCAAAATTATATCCTGAGCTGATTGACAAATTATTGAAGAGCGGTATTTTTTTATCTACCGTATCTTTCTTACCCCGCACTTTCATCTCAATAGTATTTCCAATTCCAAAGCCCAGCGAATTGCTTACTCCCTGCCTAGAAGAGCCGTATACAAATCCTTCGTGGCGTGATTTTAAAACCGTAACCGGTTGGCCCTTTGCATCCTTTAAGGCGACTGGCTGGTAGTACCCAAAACTGGGATCGCCAAAATCGGGGGTATAGTTGTAGGAAAGATTGGGTGTTATGATGTGGCGAATGCCTCTTATTTTACTCGTCTCTTTTTTAGAAAGATAGGTTCCAAAGATTCGAGTTGTTACCCCAACTCCAAGTGAAAAATTGTTAATTCTATTAAACACATCGGAGGTATCTTTTACGACTGCTCTCGTCCCCGTTTCATCAGCCGCCCAATTGAGCCGCTTGAAATACCACGTCTCGTCAATCGAAATATTTGGACTTACTGCAAAAAACTTCATCAGTTTCACGGTGGTGCTTATGGGTATATTACTTTTGATTCCGGCTTTAGCATTTTTAAACAACGTGGGCAGATTTTGAAAATTGAAGCTCGTTATACTGTCTTTAGTAGCATTTCCAATTCGTCCAAGATTATTCGTGATCTGATTTGTACCTGTTAGGCTGTATCTTATATTAAAATTGTCGGCAGCTTCGCCTAGCCCTTTGTTTTTCAGCGGATAAAGATTGTTTACATTAAACGTTACATCCGGCATTGGTAAATCTACTTGGCCAGTGGCCAAATCTTGGCTATGACGGAGATTGATGCCCAGCGAAAAGGGGGTGCCTGGGAAAGTTTTTGAGTACGATACGTTAGAAGTCAACTTCCTGGAGATATTGTCGGGTCGTTGTTGATTTGGATTAACGTTCACGCCTAGAAAATTATTGGTTGTAAACGAAGAAGTAGCCGCATTCACCGAAGCGGAGAACCTACTATTACCTTTAGATTTTGGTGTATGGCTCCAGGCCAATTGAAAATCTCGCAGGCGACTTGGGTCCTCAAAATTATCTGTAACCTGGTTATTGGTATACGCGAAGCTAAAAGAGCCTGCAAATTTATATCGGTTGTTATATACTGTATTGATCTTCAATGCATTTGATCCTTTTGTATAAAGATCGAACAACAAAGTGAGTTTTATATAGTCATTGATATCAAAAAAATATCCTCCGTTTCTCAGAAAAAATCCCCTTCGTTGTTCTTCTCCATATTCAGGCACAATTATTCCGGAAGCACTTTTCCGCGGGGAGGGAAACATCCCAAAGGCAAATCCAAGTGGTGTGGGCACATGATTGAATTCCATATAGAAAGGCCCGGTGATTGTTTTGTCTCCAGGAATAGCTTTTGCTCTTTTCGAAACGATTCGGAAGTGCGGATCTTTGAGATCACACGTGGTATAAGTATTGCCGATCGTGAACAATTCGTTCTTGTCATTTTTATAAACGACTTCTCCCGCTACAAATCCGTCCCCTTGTTTTGTTACTACTTCTGATATTTTGGCTTTTTTCGATTTAAAATTGTAGACCATATCCTTCGTTTCATATTCCCCATCCTTGTCCTTAAAAATTGGGAACCCAATCAACCGACCGGTAGAATCTGGTTTGCCATTGGCGGTGATGGTTGACTTTTCATAGTCGATGGTAATAAGCTCTGCATCCAACGAGATGTCGCCATACTTCACCTTGGCATCGCCATATAGCTTGACAATTTTTCTGTCCAAGCTAAAATTGATAGAGTCAGTAGCAGAATAAAGGATCGTTGTTTCAATATCTCCCTTCTGCGCTTTCTTGACTGAGTCTTGTTTCGCTTGCAAATTTAAAGAGTCTTGCTTGACCAATAGTGAATCTTTCTGCGAATCCACCAGTGGCCGGATTGGAAGAGTATCTGCTTTGCTGGGCAACAACCTAGGGGTTCGAAGGCGGTTTTCCACTTGCGCGTGCGCCAAGCTGGCAAACAGGAAAAAAAGCGCGAAAAGCAACAAATGAGAAGGATGCTTACCTTCCGGGTATTTGGTTTCCAGTACTTTAGCTTTTAAAAAAAAATTCACAACTTTACGTAAACTTATTGCAATTACGCCATACCCCTATCACCCACAGTGAGCAATATCCGAATTAAGATTTTACTATTAGCAATAACCCTGCTAAACTCGTCAGCCTCTTTTACTCCTCGTAGTTTTAAACTGGAGACGATTATTATCGATCCGGGTCATGGGGGCAAAGATCCGGGTACTTCTGGCAAAAAAACGAAGGAAAAGGATATCGCCCTAAAGATTTCCTTGAAGTTGGGTGCCTACATTGAAAAAAATCTTCCAGATGTAAAAGTAATTTATACCAGAAAAGACGATCGATATGTGGCGTTGGATGAGCGGGCTGAGATCGCCAATCGAAACAAGGCGCAGTTATTCATTTGTATCCATGCCAACTCTCTGCCCGGTGCACCCGCCCATGGAACAGAAACTTATGTAATGGGATTACATAAAGACAAAGGGAATTTTGAAGTAGCCAAGAGAGAGAATGAAGTGATTTTAATGGATGACAACTATCACGAACGATATGAGGGATTTGATCCCAAGAGTCCCGAGTCGTACATTTTATTTACCTTGAGCCAAAGCGCCTATCATGAAAGCAGCCTGAAATTTGCCCAAAAGGTGGAGCAGCAGTTCAAACAGAAGGCAGGAAGGTATAGCCGGGGTGTAAAACAAGCGGGGTTTTTGGTCTTGTGGCGCACTTCAATGCCAAGCGTGTTAATTGAAACAGGATTTTTATCGCAGGAAAAAGAGGAGACTTTTTTGGCTTCCGCAGAGGGGCAAGAGTTGATTGCTTCTGGAATTTACCGGGCCTTTAGAGAGTATAAAACTGAAATTGAATCTATAAACTAGTTACGTGAAGACAAAAGAATTTAAGGTCGGTTTTTTCGTTGCCCTCGCCATTGTGATGCTCTACTTTGGCTTCAATTATTTAAAGGGTATCGACTTTTTTACCACCACGAAGCAATATTATGCGATATATGACAATATCAACCAATTGGCTATTTCCAATCCGGTATTGGTCAATGGCTACCCAGTAGGGCGTGTTAGTGCTATCCGCATTTTACAGAATAGAAATAATAAAATATTGGTGGAGTTGGACATTGAATCGGGAGTGACGCTTACAGATTCTACCAAAGCAATATTGACCAGCGAGCTGCTAGGAGGTAAATCGGTATTGTTGTCAATTGGGCAATCGAAAGTAAAATTGAAGCCGGGTGATACAATCCGTACTGAAGTAGCAAAAGGTATGTTCGATGTGTTTACAGATACCGCAACTCCAGTAGCAACGGATTTACAAACTACCCTGCGCAAGTTCAACACGATCATTGATAACCTAACCAAAAACTCACAGCAGTTGGATCTTATTTTTTCTAAACTTCAAACTACGCCTGATTTGTTAAACAAAACATTGGTCACGGCTAATGGAAAAATTGAAGACCTATCTGGTTCCTTCAAAGGCGTAGCTGATAACTTGAACAAAACTATGCGGGATTTGCAGCCTACCCTGCAAAATTTTAAAACGCTTTCTGATTCACTGAAAATGCTGAAGTTGAACCAGACGCTTTTCAAAACGCAGCAAGCGATTTCCAACCTGAATCAGACATTGGCGCGGTTGAATAAGGGCGACAACACGATGAGTAAGCTGATGACAGAAGATACCTTGTATGTCAATTTAAATAAGTTGCTCAAAAGCGTTGACAGTTTAGCCAGCCATTTTAATAATAACCCTAAACATTTTCTTTCTCCTTTAGGGAAAAGTAAGAAGAAAATTGAGCGGGATAGGCGCAAGGAAGAAGAAGCGAAGAAGGCATCAATGCTGAAAAAATAAGCATAGTAAGTGAGCTGTGAATTACCAGATGCGACTCAGTCGTGTCTTTTAGTTCGTGCCTCGTAAATCAGAAACATGGATTTAGAATTCAATAAAAACGAAGACCAACTCAAGCAACTTTGCTCTCAACTAAAATCGAAGGCCAAGAAGACGATGCTGGGAGGTGGCGAGAAGAAAATTGAAGACCAGCACCAAAAAGGAAAACTGACTGCACGCGAACGCATCGAATATCTCACCGATAAGAACTCACGTTTTTTAGAGATTGGGCTTTTTGTAGGCGAGGGCATGTACAAAGACCAGGGCGGTTGTCCGTCAGGTGGTGTAATTACTGGAATTGGTTATGTAAAGGGTAGGCAATGTGTAATTGTTGCCAATGATGCCACCGTTAAAGCAGGTGCTTGGTTTCCCATCACCGCTAAGAAGAATTTGCGTGCCCAAGAGATTGCGATGGAAAACAGACTGCCCATCATTTACTTGGTAGACAGCGCTGGCGTATTTCTGCCTATGCAGGATGAAATTTTTCCTGACAAAGAACATTTTGGTAGGCAATTTAGGAACAATGCAAAAATGTCGTCCATGGGTATTGTGCAAATAGCGGCCATCATGGGCAGTTGTGTGGCAGGTGGCGCATATTTACCCATCATGTCTGATGAGGCGATGATCGTTGATAAAACAGGTTCAATCTTTTTGGCGGGATCCTATTTGGTAAAGGCTGCGATCGGTGAAGAGATCGACAATGAAACGTTAGGGGGTGCAACCACTCATTGCGAAATTTCCGGAGTCACCGATAATAAGTTCCCCAATGATCAAGCATGCTTGGATCATATTCGCACTTTGTTTGATAAGATGGGTGCGAGCGAAAGAGCAGGGTTTGATCGTGCGGAAGCAAAAGCCCCAAAAGAAAAGCCCGAAGATATTTACGGCTTGATACCAAGCGATCGCGCTAAACCCTATGATATGCGCGAGATCATCAAACGAATGGTAGATGACTCTGAGTTTGATGAATACAAAGCCCTTTATGGGAAAACAATTCTTTGCGGCTACGCACGAATCGAGGGGTGGGCAGTAGGCATCGTGGCCAATCAGCGTAAAGTTGTCAAAAATAAAAAGGGTGAGATGCAAATGGGTGGCGTCATCTATTCAGATGCAGCTGACAAGGCGGCTCGATTTATTATGAATTGTAATCAGCGTAAAGTGCCTCTTTTGTTTTTGCAAGATGTCAGCGGTTTTATGGTGGGCAGCAAAGCAGAACAGGGTGGAATTATTAAAGATGGAGCGAAGATGGTGAATGCGATGGCGAACTCAACCGTGCCGAAGTTTACGATCATCATTGGTAATTCGTATGGTGCAGGCAACTATGCGATGTGTGGGAAAGCGTATGATCCTAGATTGATTTATGCTTGGCCCACTGCACAGATTGCCGTGATGAGCGGGAACGCGGCAGCAAAAACACTGTTGCAAATTCGCGTAAGCACACTAAAGGCACAAGGCAAAATGATTACCCAAGAAGAAGAAGATTTGTTGTTGAAAGAAATCATCGACCGCTACAATGAACAGTTGAGCCCGTATTATGCGGCTTCGCGGTTGTGGGTAGATGGTGTGATAGATCCGTTGGAAACAAGAAAAACAGTTTCGATGGGAATTGAAGCGGCTAATCATGCCATGGTTGAAAAGTTTAATGTGGGAGTGATTCAAACATAATTTGAAAATTAACAGATTTGAAAATTTGAAAATAAAGAAAGGGCTCATTTTCAAATTTCCACATTTTCAAGTCTTCAAATTGATTAGATGACAGAAGTAGAACTAAAAGCGCTCGTTTCGTTGCTTGATGATGATGATAAGCAAGTCTCTTCGCACGTGGAAGAAAAGATTCTTTCACTTGGTAAGGAAGCGATTCCATTTTTAGAGCACGAGTGGGAAAGCAATCTTAACCCCGCGGTGCAAAGCAGGATTGAAGAATTAATCCATGTGCTTCAATATGAACTTCTAAAAGAACGTCTTAAGGGCTGGTATCAATCGGAAGACAAGGACCTGCTCACGGGTATGTGGATGGTGGCTACTTATCAATATCCGGAGATTGAATTGGAGAAACTACGGCAAGATCTAGAGCAGATTTATTATGACACGTGGCTGGAATTTCGACCGGATTTATACCCGTACGATCAAGTGAAGGTGATCAACAGTGTGCTCTTCAATAAACTTAAGTTTGGTGCCAACACAAAGAATTTTCATTCTCCGGGCAATTCGATGATCAATATTGTTTTGGAGTCGCGTAAGGGAAATCCAATTACACTTTGTGTTATTTACATGCTGGTGGCTCAAAAGTTGAAACTTCCTGTCCAGGGTGTTAACCTGCCCAACTTGTTCATTTTAACCTATAAGGATGATAACCATCAATTTTATATCAACGCCTTCAATCGGGGGTTGATTTTTTCTAAGCAAGACATTGAAAACTATATCAATGAGTTGCATCTAGTACCTCAAACCTCTTTTTACGAACCCTGCTCAAGCTTGGATATCATCAGGCGCGCGCTTCGAAACTTGGTGATGTCATTTGAAAAAATAGGAGAGCATGCCAAAGCCGAAGAAGTAAAATTGTTGTTGATTGAGATTTCGGATGGGGGCGACTTGGGCGTCTAGGCATTTACTTTCGTCTGATGGTACAGCCCATCGCCCGATTATTCACGTACTCTGTTTTTTGATTCTCCAGTAATTTGTCGATCGCATCGCGCAGATAGTTTTGCTTGGTATCGGTGGCTACCTGCGGATTGTCGTCAATCGCACCGCTGTACAAAACAGTAAATTTTCCGTTCGTTGGCTTTAGTAAAAATGCCTCGGGGCTTTTGCGAGCGCCAAAGGTTTCCATCACGGTTTGATCCTTGTCGGCCAAGTAAGGCGCATTTAAGTCGGTGTAGTGAATAGCCATCTTCTCGGGCGACTCTTGCGGATTGTCGTACGAATTGACAAGTAAAACTTGAATTTTCCCAGCGTACGAATCGATCAACTGCTTTATTCGATCTTTGTAGTAATTGTCGTAGGGGCATTCGTTTCCTGTAAATAATACCACTACTCCTTCTTTGCTACTAAACTGATCCAATGAAACGGGTTTGTTCGTGGCAACATTGGTAAGGGTGAAATTTTGTATTTCTGGCTGAGCGTGAGCCGAAATAGAAATGCACAGAAAGAAGATTACATTTTTCATACGCTAGCAGTTTTGGTTAAAACCAACACAAAATCAAGACGTAATTGATAAATCAAATTTACGTTTCGTTTTTGGTCATTCACAGTAATAACGCCCTTCAATGTGCCCGAGTCGTTCAGTGCAAAGGGTTCTATATTTAATTGATCAGCAAAATGGAGGCCACGTTTGCCAAAAATTTTATAAAGGGCTTCCTTTGCGCACCAGTACACGCAATGTTTCACTACATCATTGCCGGCATCTGTCAACTCCGTTGGTGAAAGTACGCGTGGCCCGATCGCCAGCAGTTTTTGTTTGGGCTGCTCAAGATCAATACCCACTGAATGCATTTGATTTACTTGAGCCGCAACGTATGGGTAGGAGTGAGTTAGGGAAATGTGAAGGGGTAGCTCTTTCAGGAACGGTTTGCCAAACTCATCTTTCATAATTCCGGCATATTCAAGCCCTATTTTTTCCAATAGCGTTTTGATCAAAACTCGGCCTGCGAGCCACTCTAGTCTTTTCTGTTGGCTTATTAATTCTTCCGGACATTGTTCCCAAGCGCTAAATGCCAACTCTTCTTCAGTTTCTTCAAGGTGCCAAACTCCCCAAACACATTGATTTCCCGTCTGTTCAAATTCAAAAAGAGGCATTGATTGGTAATGCTTAATGGTTCATTTTTGTTAAAAATAAGAGATTTATTTTAACCGCAGAACAGACGAAGTTGCGCACAGATAATTTTTGAAATCCTCTGCGTTCCGCTGCGCATTTTGCGGTTAAACGAGTTTACCAATGAAAACACCACAAATTACCAAATTACATACGCTCATCGGCCATAGAGATTGCGTATATACGGTGCAACCTGGAAGCGAATCCAATATCCTTTTTTCGGCAGCGGGGGATGGCATGGTGGTAGGCTGGGATTTGAAAAAACCGCAAGAGGGAGAACTGATTGCCAAATTGCCCAACTCAATTTATACGTTATGTCATTTGAAGAAAGATGATTTGTTGGTGGCCGGCCAGAATTATGAGGGCATTCATTTGCTGGACTGGAGGAATAAGAAAGAGTTGGCCTCGTTGAAAATCACTTCGTCTTTTATTTTTGACATTCAATCTTTTGAAAATGATCTGCTCATAGCTACCGGAGAAGGCTCGTTAGTGATGGTAGACAAAGAGAAGTGGGTGATCAAAAAGAAATTATTGGCCTCAGAAAAAAGTGCGCGGGTCATTGCCATCAACACCACTCGGGGCGAGGTGGTGGTTGGCTACAGCGATTTTTTTATTCGTGTATTTGCGCTGGGCGATTTCAAGTTGGTTAAAGAATGGAAAGCGCATACCAATTCTGTGTTTGCGTTGAGTTACTTTTCTGGAGGAAAGTTTTTGATCAGCGGCTCGCGCGATGCGAAATTGAAAATATGGGATGTTTCTGCCGACTATCAGCAAGTGGAGGAAATTGCGGCACACTTGTATGCTATTAACCACATCGCCTTCAGCCCTGACGGAACACACTTTGCCACCGCCAGCATGGATAAATCTATCAAAGTGTGGGATGCCAACGAGATGAAACTGCTAAAAGTTATTGACAAAGCCCGACATACTGGCCATGGCACTTCCGTGAATAAATTGCTTTGGACTTCCTACAATAATCAATTAGTAAGCGCGAGTGATGACAGAAGTATTTCGGTGTGGGATGTGCAGTTTTGAAATCCCATTTCTGGTAACAACCCCTTTATCAATTTTCGTAATTTCGCCTGTTGGTCAAGTAGACCGCGGCAACACAAGTTACAATGCTAAAAAGTGTAGTCGAAACCCGAAAAAACACAAATACAGCAAAACCTTGCCAAAAAATACTATCTTTAATAGGCTTTAGCTGTACTTACTATTTTTAAGTGTCCTGGATATACATAGTCTAATGATTGTCAAGTTTACAACCCTTTTTTTTATGAATAAAGCAAAATTCGTTCTCGTCTTTTTATTGGTTTCATCCGGCTGTTTTGTGCACGCCCAAGAAAGCCCTGTTTACTTTGTAACCATTGGCGTCTTTGGTAGGATGGATAATACAACACGCTTAGTTGCAAAGGCAAATCAGCAGGGTTACGAAGTAAATTATGTGATCGACAATGTCAGGAAACTAAACTATGTATATGTTTTAAAAACATCAGAAAAGCGCAAGGCATTCGCATATGCGATAAAACTTAGAGCAGAGACAGAATACAGAGATGCGTGGGTATTTATTAGTAATTTAGAAGGCGCCTCTCCAGAAGAGCTGCCGCAAATTGAAGAAAAAAAATCCGAACCCATTGTTGAAATTGTACCTGTACCGAAAGAGCCCGAGTCTGCCATCGATTCTTCCCTGATTGCTGCTAATCCTGTTGAAGTTGTAGAGGTAAAAAAACCTGTCGGTAAGGCGTTCTATTTTAGGCTGATAAACGCAGGTGATGGAAGTGAGATAAAATCAGGCGAAGTACACATTCAGGAAGCTATAAGAGCTACACAATATCAAACTTTTCGCCCCGGTGAGCTGGTTTACTTGGAAGCGCCCAAAAACGCGCGAGGATCGTATACCGTTATCACGCAAATTGCTGGCTACAGCCCTACCAGTTCGGTATTTAACTATCAAAATCCATCTGCAAGAAAAGGAAACCAAGAAGAGCTGATTATTGAGCTATCATTGAAAAAAGCAAAAAAAGGAGACTATGTTGATTTTAGCAGTGTTAAGTTTTTCACAAACGCATCGTTGCTTCAACCGGCTTCCCAAAATGAGTTGGACGGCTTGGCTGATTTGATGAAAGAAAATTTGAAATATCGCATAAAAATACACGGCCACGTGAATGGTTCCCGAGATCGAGAGAGTATTACGCGTAGTGAAAAATCCGGTTTTTTTGGCCTCAATTCTGGAGTGGATAAAGTAACAAAAAAAATGTCGGCAAAGGATTTGTCTACCGCACGTGCGGAATCGATTCGCGATTACCTCGTTAGCCAAGGTATTGAGGCAAGCCGTATTAAAATTAAAGGAGACGGCAGTCAAATTCCGTTGTACCCTGAGACTGGAATCTATGGACAATACAACGATCGCGTGGAAATTGAGTTCCTCAAAAACTAACAAGTCTTCGGCTCGTTTCCTTACAAAACGACTCTCTCTTTAATTGCTTGTTTAGGGAAGACACGAACCAAGGAAATGAAATTTTACACTCCTCCTTCATCGCAGAGTCTCGCCTCGGACTCCGCCCTATTATTTCCATTTGCCGACCAAGTCCCCGAAACGGGATCACATTAAATTTTTGTTTCATGAGGACACGAACTAAGGAAGAGAAATTTTACATTTTACATTGCTTCGCAGATTCCACCTCGGACTCTGCGCAATTATTTGACTTCGTTTGCCGAATTCATAAGTGAATCATAGCTGTGAGACCTACGGCAAAATTGGCACTGCGAAAAGGCATTGCAAATGCGTGTCAATCTTTGGTTCGACATGCCCTATGGAACATGTCGAACAGCTTAGCAGCCCACCTGTGAAAATTATTTATAGATAACGCGATACTCATTAACCTAGAATAATCAACATGAAGTTTACTTTAACGCTTTCCACGGTCCATACTTATGTTCGGCCTCACTCGTCTTATCGGCATAAGGCCCAAAAGGATGATCAAATGGTTTTGTTTCCAGCTTTGGCCAATCACTTTTAAATTCTTTGCTCGGGCGAGGTAGGGAAACAACGTAGGCAGCAATGTCCCACGCTTGTTCCTCCGTTAAAATAGGCTGTAGATAAGTAGCCCCTTGTGGCATGTTGGTGTAAATGTATCTGGCAAAATTGGAGATTCGGAAAAGTCCGGCTGCCGTGTTAAAACTTTTATCTCCCCACAATGGTGGGTAAACGTAGCTTTTTTCATTGCTCGACATCATGCCTTGTCCGTTTTTTTGATGGCACACGCGGCATTGTTGTTCGTACAATTTTTTTCCTTTTGCCGAATCTGCCGGGCGATCGAGAAAAGCAATATTCTTCAACCCTGAACCTTCTGCTTTTTTGCCTTTGGGCACATCCTTGCCTACCCATTTGATGTAGGCAACGAATGCTTTCATTTCCTTTGAGAGTGAGTCCAATGGATTACCGTTCAGGCTCCGTTGAATACAATCGTTTACTCGTTTTTCTACACTTTCCATTCTGCCTGCGCGCGCCCTAAATTTTGGATAGAGCGAAGCCACCGACCCAAAGTTATTCCCAAAAGGTTTAGTGCCTGCTTCCAAGTGACAGTTCTGGCAATTCATTCCATTGGAAATAGAATCGACAGTGCCTTTCGGCCCGAGGTAATAAGAAGTGTTGACGATCAATTTTCTTCCGTATCGGACCTCATCCAAATTCATTGATGCTGTATCAGGTGCGTGCCATAACGAATCGGTAGTTGGTTGTGTCGTTTCTTTTGCCGATTGCCCACAGTACAATAATGAAAAACAGATAAAGACGAGAAGCACAAAAGGGCCAGCTGATTTCATAAAAATTGATTTAAGAATTCATATGCCCTTACCTCCATCCAATTCTCTTCCTTCCCTGCTAGCGAAAAACCGGTATGGCCTCCTGTTGTCGGTGTTTCAAGATAGACATAGTCGTGAGTCTTGGCCAGTTGATAGGGATAGCAAAGTGGTGGAAGAAATGGATCGTTTTGGGCGTTGGCTATCAATACGGGGGTAGTAATAGTGGGAATAAAATTCAATGCCGTTGTTCGCGTATAAAAGTCTTGTGCGTTAATAAATCCGTGCAAGGGAGCGGTATAGCGGTTGTCAAATTCGCGGAAGCTTTTGATTTTTTCAAAATCTTGGTGACTAATGATCTGAGGAAATACATTGGATTTAGCTTTAATCTTATTGCTTAATTTTTTTAAGAATCGTTGCAAATAGAATTTCTTATTTGGTTTGTCTAACTCGCCAGCACTAGAACCTAGATCGCACGGAACAGAAAACGTAGCCGCTTTTTTTATGGTGGGATGAACCCGATTCGATTTTTCCCCCAAATACTTTAATGTCATGCTGCCGCCCATACTAAATCCCACCAAGGCAATGGTAGAATATTGGTTGGATTGTATGGCATGATCGATCACGGCACCTAAATCTTCCGTAGCACCGTGATGATAAAACCGAGGCAAGCGGTTTATCTCTCCACTGCACCCACGACAATTCCAAGCCAACGCATCCCAGCCGTTCTGAAAAAAATACTTCGCCATGCCCTTTGCATAGTGGCGCTCGCTGCTGCCTTCCAAGCCATGAGAAATGACAACCAATTTGCTTTCGTTATTCTTTAGCCAATCCAAATCCAAAAAATCGCCATCGATCAATTCTAATCGCTCACGTTGGTAATCTACTCCTTCAATTTTTCTAAAGCCACTGGGGATAATTGTTTGAAGATGACCGTTGGAAAGGTAGAACGGATGTTTGTAAGATGACTTTTCGATTAAAGGCATTAAGAATTTTTGAATTTTGAGTCGTGATTTTTGATTTCAATATTATTGTCGCGAAAATATTTCACAGACACCCTTCGCATCCTGTTCAATGTGTTTTGTTTCCATGCAGCAAAAATACCAATTACGCTGATCTGTACCGCGCGCTCAGAAAAGTCATTATTATGAAAAGCACCGCCACCAACATCAGCGCAATTCGCAGCGATTGCCAATTGGCGAGTAGGCCAATCAATGGAGGGCCGAACAAGAAGCCAGAGTAGCCAACGGTGGTTACCATGGCCAACCCAACGCCCGGAGGGAGATTTTTAGAATTACCCGCAATGCTATAGGCAATCGGCACAATGGACGAAAGCCCAATGCCAATGATGAACAGACCGGCAATAACGGAATAGGGATCGTTGAAGGCGAGCATAATCAAAATACCAAAGATGGAAACTAGTCCACACATGACCATCAATTTGCGATCGCCCAATTTCAACCTTGCGCTATCGCCAAAAAATCTTCCAATCGTCATGGCCAGCGCAAATGCGGAGAGCCCGATGGGAGCAAGGGCGGCAGGTGCCTTGGCAATATTCTCCATGTAATTGGTACTCCAATCAGCCATTGCGCCTTCGCCCAACATACAGCAAAAAGCAATCACGCCAATGCTCACCATTGCTGCATTTGGCAAACGAAAAGCTGGGCCATCCACTTCTTTTTCTTTGGGTTTATCGTGGATCAAATGGTAGCGCGCCCATGCTGCCCCTGCAATGCTCAACGCAACTACCGTTGATAAATGCATAAACAAAGTAGCTTCCAACTTTACAAACAGCGCTCCGCAGAATGCGCCAGCTACCATGCCAATGCTAAACAATGCGTGGAACGAAGTCATGATAGGCTTCTCGTGAATTTTCTCTACCATCACTGCTTGCGAATTCATGGACACATCTAACATACCCGCTGTTAACCCCATGATAAAAAATAGAATTACTAGCCCAATTATTCCCGGCATGAGTGGAACCAGTGGAACAAAAATGCAATACAGAAAAACAGAGAAGATAGTAATGCGCCTGCTTCCATTGCGGATAATTAACCACCCGGTAAACGGCATGGCAAACAAGGCACCTACCGATGACGAAAGCAGTACAAAACCAAGTGTGCCATTGTCAATACTGAAAAGTTCCTGCACACGCGGAAACCGTGCAGCTAGATTGGCGTGGATAAACCCGTTAATGAAGAATACAAGCTTAACGGCAATTCGGGAAGGACTCAAAGCAATTTCATTTAGTAAACGAAACTACGGTATCAATACCAGAAACCAGTATCATGTGTAATGAAAAATTCCTAAAACAATGGTTTATCGATTGCATAACTTTCGATTTGGCCTATTGTAATCCTTCTCTGAAATCCAACGGAGGCTGACGATCGCCAATCAACGATTGATATTAAAACCCCACAGGTATTGGCAGTTCTGACTAGTAGAAATGAAAATATTAAAGTGGGTTTACACAACTAGCGCAAAGAGGAAACCAAGTAGCTTGTAGTAAGCTGAATGTCGGCTTCTAGTGCATAATGATCTGATAAATCTGCGTGGCGAGCATGCCAAGGTTTTTTAATCATCTTGATTTGCCGGGTTGTATGTAGGATTTGATGGTTTTGGTCGCGAATGAGAATGTAATCGATCAGATCTTTTTTATTGCCCGGCTCAACGTGCAGGTCGTTTAGCTGGCGATCGTAAGTGTGATGCTGGTCGCCAACCAAGTTACCATCTTCTGCCTTTAAGGTTTGCAGCATGAACGTATATTCTTCTTTCTCGCGATTGATGTTAAAATCTCCACATAGAACTTGAGGCACACCCTCTTTTTGGAAAGGCTTCAACAGCCGATTGTAGAATTCAACGCACTGACTTTGGCGGATCCATGCCTGACCCGCGTTCTGCAAATGTGTTCCCGCGATTTGAATAGGAGTTTTGCCTATCGTTATTTCAGCGATCAACCCGCCCTTGCGCGAGAAGGCATCAATTCCTGAGCGACTGTTAAAGATGATGGATTTCGAGGCCGCAATCGAATGCTTACTAAAAATCCAAATGCCGCTGTTTGTCTTTAGCGAAATTAATTTTTGATTGGCTGGTCCTGTTTGATAGGGAAAGGCTTCTTTTAATTGCTGATAGATCTTTTTTCTGGCTCTCCGCTGAAAGGCTTCTTGAAAAACAATTACATCATAGTCGCTATTTCTCAACACTTCGCCAATGGCTTGCGCCCGATCGGCTTTGCCTTTTACCATCACAATACTCGGAAGCATATAAATGTTCCAAGAGAGAATTTTAATTTTTTCTGGAGGTGAGGGTAGTTGGTCTGATTGCCCGAAGCCAATCTCGAAGGTGAGGAAACTGATAAGAAGGATCAGTTGTATCTTCATTGATGAGACAAAGGTCAACATCAAATGTTACTTCAAGATGAATGAAGGGTTAAGGTTGTGTCAAATGAAAAAGTCAAACTAATCCTTTAACCTGTTTTCGAAATCCATTCTTTCATGAAGTATCCTTATAATTTCAATATTAAACTCTTGTGATTCCCTGTAAAAAATCAAATGAGATTTTACTTTAGAAACCCTATAACCAACTCTAACATGATCAATGGGTTTACCGTTCTGAATATTTTTGCTTAAGTACTTGATCTCGTCAATAATTAAATTGTAATAACGGTTAGCTTGCTCTGCCGACCAATTTTTTAAAGTATAGTTCCAGATCTCATCCAAATCTTGATTTGCCTTATTGCTAATCCTATAGGAATCACGTCTCATAAAAATTTAGCATGAATTCTCTTTAAGTTTTCTTTTGGGTCAAAATCCTTCACAAAGCCACTCTTTTCACCAGCTACCAAAGCCTTCCTTAGTTCTTTTATTTTCTGTTCCTCTGATTCTAGCAATCTCAAAGCAGTTCGAATTACTTCGCTAGCTGAATTGTACTTTCCAGAAGCAACCTTCTCAGAAATAAAGTCCTCAAAGTGATCTCCTAATAAAACAGATGTATTTTTCCCCATAATTTTAAGTGTTTTAAAATATACCAATCCTTGGTATAAATATAAGGTATTGAGAAAATATTCAAACCGAAAAGTTAATTTTTATTGCAGCCCTTTAGCCTTTACGAAATGAAGCGGTTTAGATGGTTCCCAAAAAAAAGACTCCGTTTCCAGAGTCCCTTTACTTACGCTATTTATCCTCCGAAGCTTTTAGCGTAGGAGGGTTGCTACTTTTCAAGCCTACTTCGCATACGCCACACTCCTCATCTCCCGGATCACCGTCACTTTAATCTGTCCGGGGTATTGCATGTCTTTCTCAATTTTTTGAGAGATGTCAAAACTCAATTGAGCAGCGCGTTCATCGGTTGCTTTCTCAGCATCCACCATCACGCGTAGCTCACGGCCAGCTTGTATGGCATAACATTTTTCTACGCCTTCAAAGCTTAGGCCCACTTGCTCCAAATCCTTCAAGCGTTTGATGTATTGCTCCATCACCTCGCGTCTTGCGCCCGGGCGCGCACCTGAGATGGCATCACAAGATTGAACAATCGGAGAGATAATACTCGTCATCTCAATCTCATCGTGGTGGGCACCAATGGCATTGCAGATGATCGGATGTTCCTTATACTTGATCGCCAACTCCATCCCTACAATAGCATGGGGTTTTTCTAATTCCTCGGGCCAAACTTTTCCAATGTCGTGGAGGAGCCCAGCGCGCTTGGCTTGCTTTACATTCAAGCCCAACTCAGCGGCCATAATAGCGCAGAGGTTAGCCACCTCGCGCGAGTGCTGCAATAGATTTTGCCCGTAAGAAGAACGGTAGCGCATGCGCCCCACCATTTTGATCAGCTCTGGCGCTAGGCCATGAATGCCTAGGTCTATAACGGTGCGCTCGCCAATCTCCATTACCTCGTCCTCAATATTTTTGGTTGTCTTTGCAACAATTTCTTCAATCCGGGCGGGGTGAATCCGTCCGTCTTGCACTAATCTGTGCAGCGACAGACGAGCAATCTCTCTGCGAACGGGATCAAAACCAGAAATGATAATTGCCTCGGGCGTATCGTCTACAATAAATTCCACGCCCGTGGCGGCTTCCAAGGCGCGTATGTTCCGCCCCTCACGACCAATTATTTTTCCCTTAATGTCATCACTCTCTATGTTAAAAATGGAAACGCAATTTTCTACCGCATGCTCAGTAGCCGTGCGCTGAATGGTTTCCACTACGATCTTCTTTGCATCTTTCGTGGCCGTCAATTTGGCCTGCTCTACAATGTCTTTGATATACGAACTTGCCTTAGTAGTCGCTTCTTCTTTCATGGCCTCTACCAATTGGTCGCGTGCCTGTTCCGCAGAAAGTTTAGAGATACCCTCCAGAACAGCAACTTTTTGGGCATTGAATCTATCCAGTTCTTCCTTGCGCTTTTTTACCAGTTCATGTTGCTGAGCTAAGCTCTGGCGTTCTTCATCAATGTCGGCTTCTTTGCGCTTTACCTGTTCCAATTCTTTGGACAGTTGCGCCTCGCGCTGCTTTATTTTTTGTTCGTTGCTAATGATCTGATTTTTCTTGCGGTTGGCGTCTTCCTCAAACTC